>JAFUOR010000011.1 GCA_017481825.1 Clostridia bacterium | reverse complement strand
TGACTTGGAATCATTCGATCCTGCGTTCTTCGCTGCCTTTACCAACAAAATCAATCTTCGTCCGCGCAAATGCCTCGGCTGGAGATCTCCCTTTGAAGTTTTCTTCAATCAGCTGTTGCACTTGACTTGACAATTCAAGCTGTCAAAGCCGACAGCAACCGTGTGGAAAGCTACCCTTTGGCCGTCCGCGCTTTCTTTTCGCCATCTGCAGGGCGTGCTGGCTCTGTCTTGAACAGGTGAATCACGCCGTCGCGATTCATCTTCGTGATGACCGCCAGCGCGATGGGAAGACCAAACAGGCCCACGCCGCCCATCAGCGAGCTGCCGATGACCATGGACATCAGCGTCACCAGCGGATGGAGCCCCACCTGCTTGCCGACGATTTTCGGCTCGGTTGCATTGCGCACAATGGTGATGACAACGTACAGCAGCAGGAGACCTACACCGTTTGCCGTGTTGCCAATGATGAAGCTGATGATCATCCACGGAATCAAAATGCCGCCGCAGCCGACCACCGGCAGGATGTCAAACACGGAGATCAGCGCTGCCAGCAGGAATGCGTTGTCAAAGCCGATGAGCAGGAAGCCGATGCTCAGCTCCGTGAAGGTGATCAGCAGGATCAGACCATAGGACAGGATAAACTGCTTGATCGTCTTGCCGCTCTGGTGAGCGATTTTGTGCGCCAGTTCGCTGTTTCTGCGGGACAGCTGGAGATAGATGAAACCGGTGATCTTGTCCCAATCAAAAAGCATAAACAGCGTGGAGACGATGCAGATGATCACACTGATAAGCAGCGACGGGAGCGAAAAGGCCGCGTTGCCTGCCATGCTCAGCAGCTTTGTGGAGAGGGTCGTGATGCCTGTCCCCAACGGAGCCAGAAGCTCATCCACAGAAAAGTCAAGCTCCACATTCATCTGGGTCAGCTTCTCTGTAAAGGACGCAAACAGGCTGCGCAGGGCAGGCATCAGCGTTTCGCTCCACAGCCCGGGAACGGCGCGCAAAAAGGCCGTGGCGGCATCAATCACCCGGTCAAAGAGAATCAGGCCGAGAAATGCCAGCAGCAGGAAGAGCAGCACCGTCAGCGCAACGCCCGTAACCTTGGTCGGCAGATGCAGACGCTTGTGGAGAACACTGACGATGGGGCGCAGCACTGCCGCTGCCAGCGCCGCAATCAGAAAAGGCGTCAGCGCGGACAGAGCATAGCGGATCACGAAGATTGCAATCCCTGCAATGGCCGCGAAATACGCCAGATTGATCAGAAAGCATTTCCGCCGGCATACCTCTGGTGGCATCTCATTCATGGTGTTCTCTCCGTTTCATCACATATCCGAAGGGGTCAGACGCGCTTCCATGTGCGCCTGTTGAACAGGATCAGCACCGGCAGTATCTCCAGACGGCCAAGCATCATGGTAAAGGTCAGAAGAATTTTGGAGAACCAGCTGTACGATGCAAAGCTGGCGTAGGGGCCAACCGCCTCAAAGGCAGGACCGACATTGGAAATGCACGCCAGCGCGGCTGAAAAATTGCTGAAAAAGCCATGCTTTACCTCATAGGCGCCTGCATCGGAGATGATCGTGACCGCTTGCCCGTTGACGGGATCGAAGGCCAGCAGGAACATGACCGCAATAAGGATAAAGAAGTACAGGGTGATGAAAGCGAACACATCGTTGATCGTCTTCTGCTCCAGCGTTTTGCCCTCGAACTTGGTCACCGGCACATAGCGGGGATTGATGAGCTTGCGGATGTTGACATACGCGCCCTTCATCGCCATGACGATACGGGACACCTTGATGCCGCCGGCTGTGGAGCCCGCCATGGCGCCGGTGAACATTACGATGATCAGCGACATGGTCGCCAGCATGGGCCACACATGATAGTCCGTGGTAGTATAGCCCGCTGTGGTCATCAGGGAGGCAACCTGGAACAGGGAATAGCGGAAGGCTTCCTCCATGGTATAGACCTGCGGGAAGGCCTCAAATCGGCCCACAAGGCTGAGGAACACGAAGACCACCGCCAGCACGATGATCAGGAAGTAGCTCCGGAACTCCTCGCTGCGCAGCACATCCCTGATCTTGCCGATCAGCAGCAGGTAATACAGGCTGAAATTGCAGCCGAAGAGAATCAGGAAGATGGCCATCACATATTGGGAGAAGGGATGGAACAGCTCCATGCTGCCGGGGATGAAGCCAAAGCCGCCCGTGCCTGCACAGCCGAAGGTCGCCAGCAGGCTGAAAAACAGCTTGTCGTCCTCATACCCTGCAATGGGCTTGTCGAGCATGAGGATGATGACCTCCAGCACCGTCATGCCCAGATAGATGAGGTACAGGATGCGGGTCGTCATCTTCATCTTGGAGACAATCTTGCCCACCTGCGGTCCGGGGCTTTCTGCGCGCAGCAGGTGCATGGACGAGCCGTCGTTGCTCTCCGGGATGAAGATCAGCACGAACACGAGGATACCCATGCCGCCGATCCAGTGGGAGAAGCTGCGCCAGAACAGGGTCGAGCGGGAAACGGCGGTAATATCGGCAATGATGCTGGAGCCGGTAGTAGTGAAGCCGGACATCATCTCAAAGCAGGCGTCGACATAGTTGGGAATGTCGCCATTGATGACAAAGGGGATGGCACCAAAGAGCGTCATCACAATCCACACCAGCGCTGTGAGGGCAAAGCCTTCCTTCTGGTAAAGGCTGCTGCGCTGCGCCTTGAGCAGCTGCAGCAGCGCACCAAGGAGCACCAGCACGACAACCGGAATCACAAAAGCGAGGATATGCCTGAGGGATTCCCGGTAGATCAGGCTCACCGCCAGGGGGGCGAGCATCAGAATTCCCTCCAGGATCATGATTTTGCCCAGGATGCTCCCAATCTTTTTATAGTTCATAGCATCACCTTATTCAAACACGTCCGCCAGGTCATCAAAGCTCTTGTGCGTGGTCACAACCACGACATTGTCGCCCAGCCTGATCTGGGTGTCGCCGCCCGGGATGATGACCTCGTTTTTACGGATGATGCAGCCGATCAGGCAGCCCTGCCGGATGTGCAGCTCCCTGAGCGGCTTGTTGAGGAAGTTTTCCTGCTTGCGGGCAGCAAATTCCAGCGCCTCTACCCGGTTATTAACCAGCTGGTACAGCGTCAGCACATTGCTGCCCCTGGTATTGGCCAGGGCGCGGATGTAGCTGATGATGCGGCTGGCAACGATGTGGCGGGGAGACACGGTATTATCAATGCCCAGCTCGTCCAGCATGCCATACAGATCATCGCTTTTGATTTGGGTGATGGTCTTGCGGACATCCTTCTTGTTGGCAAACATGGAAACGATCATGTTCTCCTCATCAATGTCCGTCAGGGCCACAAAGGCATCCATCGCTTCTATGCCTTCCTCGATCAGCAGATCATGCTGCGTGCCGTTGCCGCACACAACCGTGACCCCAGGCAGCTGCTGCGCCAGCTCCGAGGCATGGACGCTGCTGCTTTCGATCATTTTAACCGCATATTTCTTTTTCGACAGCGCATCGGCAAGATAGTAGCCAATTCTGCCGCCGCCCACGATCATCACATGCTTGAGGGGAGAGCGGACAAGATCGACCTCGGAGAGGAAATCGCCCAGCGCTCTCGCCTCAGAGGTAAAGTGGATGCGGTCACCCTCCTCGATCCGAAATCCACCCGATGGAATGATGACCTCGCTGCCGCGCTGCACGGCGCAGATCAGCACCTTTGCAGACAGCTTTTTGCCCAGGGAGACCAGCGTTTCCCCAATCAGCGCGCAGCCCTTCTCCACCACGATCTCCACCAGATATGCCTTGCCCTTGGCAAAGCGCTCAATGTTCGCCACGGAGGGCAGGCTGATGAGGTTGAAAATTTCGTTGGCCGTCTCGCGCTCCGGGTTGACGATCATGGCAATGCCGAGGTCTTCCTTCATTTCTGCAATCTGTGCGCGATAGTCAGGATTGCGCACACGGGCAATGGTATTGCGCGCGCCAATCTTCCGGGCCACAAGGCATGCAAGGATGTTCAGTTCATCGCTCCTTGTCAGCGCAACAACAAGGTCGGCGCTGTCCGCGCCGGCCTCCAGCTGAATATCCCTGCATGCACCATTACCGACCACACCCAGCACATCAAACCGCTCGATCAGGCTTTCAACCTTCTCCTTGCTCTCGTCGATGATGGTAATGCTGTGTCCCTCGCCGGACAGGCTGGACAGAATGGTTCGGCCAATGGTTCCCAAGCCGATCAAAACGATTTTCATGCCTATCTCTCCCATGCCTGAAAAGATGGCAAGCGTATATGCAGCTGCATATACGCTTCACCTCAGATCATCAGGTATTCTTCATAATCACGGAGCCCACGCATTCGCTGGCATGCTCGCAGGCATCGGCACAGGCTTCCATGCAGTCAAAGATCTCGCGCCAGGAAACCGTCACCAACACATCGGTACTCTTCTGGGTCAGCTCCCGCATGGAGGTCAGGTAAAGCTGATCGCACTCCTCCTCTACATCGTTCAGTTCGATGATCAGCGGACGAATGGTCTTGGATTTCTTGAAATTCTCAAACTCACCCATGATCTTGCAGAGCAGCTCACAGGAGCGAACCAGCTTCCGGGCAAAGGCCACCGCAGCGGGATTGATCACGCGGATGTCAAAAATGTAGAACTTCTGCAGAATCTCCTCGATCAGGTCGGTCACATCGTCCAGCCGGTGGCTGAGCATGTCCAGATCCTCACGATCCACAGGGGTGACAAACGCCTTGGCCAGCGCTTCATTCATTTCATGCTTTTTCTCGTCCGCGCCGTGCTCAATCGCATGCATCTCATCCAGCATCTTCTGGATGTTTTCCGGCTCGTAATGCTCGAAACACTCCACCAGATACGTCGCCGCATCCTTGGAGAAGGCAGCGCTCGCCTCAAGGTTTTCATAGTAGAACTTATCGCCCTTAGCCATTGTAAAAACTCCTCTCAATCGATTGTGTCAATTAGTTGAACAGCATCAGGAACAGCTTGGTCATCACAAAACCGACAAGACCGCAACCGGGGAAGGTCAGCACCCAGGTAAGCACCATTTCCTTCACCACGCCGAAATTGATGGCCGACACGCGCTTCACCGCGCCAACGCCCATGATGGACGTGGTCTTGGCATGGGTGGTGGACACCGGCAGGCTGAACACCGAGCAGAACAGAAGCGACAGCGCCGCTGCGATATCTGCCGAGAAACCCTGATACTTTTCCAGCTTCACCATGTCCATGCCAACGGATTTGATAATCTTCTTACCGCCCATGGCCGTACCGGCTGCCATGACCACCGAGCAGACGATCATCAGCCAGATGGGGATGCTGATATCCGAGGGCAGCGCCTGCCCCTTGGACATGTATACGCACAGCAGGATAACGCCCATAAACTTCTGGCCGTCCTGCGCGCCGTGCATGAAGGCCATGGAGGCCGCGCCGGCAATCTGTGCGCCGCGGAAGAAGGGCTCTGTTTTCGGCCGGTTCGCCTTGTAGAACAGCTTCGTCACCAGCTTGCACACAAGCCAGCCCAGACCAAAGCCCAGCGTAACCGAAATAAAGATGCCATAGAGCACCTTAACCCATTCTGCACCGTTCACGCCCGCCAGACCGCCGTGGAGCGCGATGGCGCTGCCAGTCAGGCCTGCGATGAGCGCGTGGCTCTCACTGGTAGGAATGCCGAAGACCCACGCCAGCGTAGCCCACAGCACGATGGCAAACAGCGCCGCGCTCAGGGCGATGATCGCCTGATCCGGGTTTGTGCCGAAATCCACCATTTTTGTGATGGTTTCAGCAACCGTAGCGTTGATCAGCGTCATCACGAAAACGCCCAGGAAGTTAAACACCGCCGCCATGAGGATGGCTGCCTTGGGCGGCATGCACCGCGTCACCACGCAGGTTGCGATGGCATTGGGGGCGTCCGTCCAGCCGTTGACAAGAATCACGCCCAGGGTCAGCGTGACGGCCATGAACAGCAGCGGGTTCGCCGTCATCTGATACCAGAAATCCAGAATTGAATCCACCTGAGATCTCTCCTCTCGTTTTCCGTGGTTATCTATCACATCTTATCACCAGTCGGATTAAGATGGAACAAATGTCAACATCCACCGGTATACACCATATATGATTATCCGATAAGACGCGAAAAATGTCAACAGTTCCGCCCAAACTTTATCCCAATCGCTTGGCAGAAGCAGTGGCTTTTTTTCTTTTTTACCGCTTCACTTTCCCTGTTGCTTAACAGGCATTAGTCTGCTATACTGCATCCAGCATCACATAAGGGAGGGCCACTCCATGACCCGCAAGCTCTGTAACCCCAACGCCATCCCCGCCGCTCAGCGGCTGTACCAGTATATCTGCTCCCTCAGAGGGAAGCGCTGCCTCACCGGACAGATGGAATCCAACTGGTGCGGCACCACGGATCACGAGATCAACTACCTCGTGATGCGCACAGGCCGCATGCCCGCTATCCGCGGTCTGGATTTTATCGACAATGATTTTAACGGCGTGGTGCGCCGCGCGGTGGACTGGCATGCCCGGGGCGGCATCGTAACCATCTGCTGGCACACAGGCGTGGATTTCGCCTCCTCCTACATGCAGTCCAAGGAGGATGAGCTGGACTGGGAAAACGCCTTCCTCCAGGGCGCCAGGGCCCATGAAGCCCTGCTTGAGGGCATGGATCGTGCAGTACCCTATCTGCGCAGATTGCAGCACATGAACATTCCCGTGCTGTGGCGGCCCTTCCACGAGATGGATGGTAAGTGGTTCTGGTGGGGCCGGGGAGGCGCGGAGGGCTTCGTGAAGCTCTGGCGGCTGATGTATGACCGCTATACCCGCGTCCACGGCCTGAACAACCTGATCTGGGTACTGGGTTTCTCCGACGCACCGGGCGACCTCTCGCCGTGGTATCCGGGGGATGACTGTGTGGATATCCTGGGCGGCGACAGCTATCAGGGCGGCGCTCAGGGCGAGCTCTACCGCAAATGCGCAGCCATCGCCCCGGCGAACATGCCCATCTGCTACCACGAAAACGGCGAAATCCCGAGCCGTCGCCAGATGGAGGAGGAGAATGCGCCGTGGGTGTGGTTCATGACATGGCACACCAAATGGATCACCTCGGATGAATTCAACACCGCAGACAAGCTCCAGGAGGTGTATCACGATCCGTATTTCGTGACCCTTAACGGAGTGGAAAATTACATCGACGAATAAGGAAACGGGGACGCACTCGCAGCAGGAGCGCGTCCCCGTTTTTATATCATTCAGGCTGTTTCCATGCCCCTGGCCAGCACACGGATTTCCTTCCACCGTTTGCTCAGGAAGAACAGCAGCATCGCCAGCATGCCCACCACGAAGGAGGCGGAATAGCAAACCATGACCCAGGAGCCATCCCAGAAGGTCGCAATCAGGAATGCTACCGGAATCCGCACCACCCATAGCACAAGGATGTTCACGATGGTGGCGTACTTCATCAGACCCATGCCGTTGACAAAGGCGATGATGCTGTTGAACACCGCATATGTCCAGCAGAAGGGCAGCACGGTGCGCACAAAGCGCTCCGCCATCACCAACACCTCGGGATCATCATTGAACAGACGCAGGATGGGCGCGCAGAAGATGGTCACCACAAGGCCCGCCGCACAGGTCAGCGCACCGGTAAAGAACGGAATGCGCCATCCTCCCCGGTAGAGGCGGTCATAGCGTTTGGCGCCAAGGTTCTGACCCGCAAAGGCCGTCGCCGCAGAGGCCATGGACTGGATGGCGACATTCGCCATGCCGTTAACCTTGCCGCCCACGGAGCAGGCTGCCGCAAACACGAAGCCCTGACCATTGATGAGCGCCTGCACCACAAAATGCCCCACAGAATAGATGGACTGGTTCAGCCCCAGAGGGAGGCTGATGCGGATAATCTCCTTCAGGATGGCCTTATCCAATCCACGGGGCAGGGGCGTATAGCCAAGCTCCGGGTAGCGCCGCATGATGTAGACCATCGAGCAGACCCAGGAAAGGATCATCGCGATGGAGGTCGCCAGCGCCACGCCCGCCACATCCATGCCAAAGGACACGACAAAGAGCAGATCCAGGACGATATTCGTCACACAGGAGATGAGCAGGAAAAGCAGGGTCGAACGGCTGTCGCCCACGCCGCGCAGGATGCCGGCATTGACGTTGTAGCCCAGGTTGCCCAGCGTACCAAGGAAGAGGATGCGGATGTAATCCACCGCGTAACTCCACGATTCCTCCGGCACCTGCATGAGCCTGAGCAGCAGCGGGCCGAAAAGGAAGCCGAGGATCGTCAGGGGAATGGCACAAAGGTAGAGGAACACATTGGCATTGGCAATCACGGCCCTCTGATGGGCTGAATCCCCGCTGCCGGTGTGCTGGCTCACCAGAATGGACACGCCGGTGCCAAGGCCCATAAAAAGGCACAGAAACATCTCAATCGGCTGGGAGCTGGTGCCCACCGCCGCAAGGGACTCCGGACCGCAGTAATTGCCCACCACAAGGGTATCCACCGTGCCATAGAGCTGCTGCAGGACATTGCCGATGCAGATCGGCAGCGCAAAGAGCAGCGCCCGCCGGATGATGGGCCCCCGGGTCAGGTCGATGCGTGCAGAGGATGCTTTCATGAGGAGTTGCCTCCGGTTGTATTGGTTGATTCGCGGTGATGATAGCACGGTTGGCGAGGCATGTCAAGCAAAGACATTTGTTATTTAAAAGAAAGAGCCGAGCAGCATGCTCAGCTCTGATCACATCTGTTAGACCCTCACCGTTTCCCCAGCCTTCAGGCATACGCGCTTACCGTCCACATCAGCCCACACATCAATGGCCGTGGGGTTGTGGAAGGTCTTACCGTCGGCGCTGGTCCGGATGGCGCGGCAGGCGTTGACATAATCGACGATCTCGATGTTCGTGGCGTACCAGATGTCATCGCGACCGCTCATCTTCTGGCAGAAGCGCTCAATCACATCCCAGTTATCATTGGCCTCGAACTCATAGCTGTGGCCCCAGAGGTAGAACAGGCGGCTGCCGAAAGGAGCAGTATCTGCAAGGAAGCGCTCACAGAGCTGTTCGAGGTTCGGCGCATTGTGATGGCAGGTAGGATGCAGACGCAGCCAGTCCTGGGGGATATCGAAGTTGTTGGTGGATACCACCGTACGGGCGTAGGCCACGCCGGTAGCCCTGAGGGCCTCCACCACCGCATCGCTGTAAGTGCCGAAGGGATAGGCCAGGCCACGCACGAGGCCGCCGAACATGGCCTCGAGGTTTTCACGGTCCGCCATGACCTCATGAACGATCTGCGCCGGAGAGAGCTCGGTCAGGGACGCGTGGGTCAGGCAGTGATTGGCTACCTCATGGTTGGGATTGGCGTAAACCTTCGCAACCTGTGAGGCACTCATACGGCGATGGATGTGACCTGCGGGATAGGTGGTGCCCTCGGCAGCATAGCAGCCGCTGTTGAGGTTGAAGGTGCAGCGGATGCCGTACTTGTCCAGGATCTCCATCAGGCGGATATCCTGCTCCACGCCATCGTCGTAGGAGAGGGAGAGCGCCTTTTTAAGGCCACCGGGGAAACGGTAAAACATGGACATGATTCAAGCCTTCTTTCGTTCATCGATGTAGGTATTGAGTTTCTTGAAGCCCTTGCCAAGGAGCCATGCACAGGGCTTTTCAATCAGGAAAGTAATGAGGATCGCAATCAGCAGCGACAAACCGAAGCACAACCAGGTATACTGGGTCATCCAGGGCTGCTCCCCGGCCATATTGGGGGTATCACTGACCGAGGGCGGGATACCAAGGCGTTTAAGATGCACGGCGATGTTCTGATGCATGAGGTAATAATTCATGCTGATCAGAGCCAGGAAGCCCATGAACCGGTTGCCCATCAGGAAGCGGATAGGCCGCACAGTAAAGGGCAGCGACACCGCCAGCAAAGCCAGCAATCCGCCAAAGATGGGACGGCGGAACATCTGCCCGCTCTGGATGGCTGCCGTGTTGGGCGAGCCTGCCTGCGCCCGCAGCGCCTGCATCAAGCCATACAGGGATGCAAAAACCAGCACCGTCGCCACGGCCTGCCAGCAATATTTTCCCTTGTCCTGCGGGTACAGGGTGGTCAGCTTCACATACAGCAAGGACGCCGCCATACCCAGCGCATACACATCCAGGAAGTTAATCAGCTGGTTGACTACCATATTGTAGTCATCCAGTGCCCAGAGGCAGTAGGTACGGAACAGAAGCGTCGCAGCCACCATGGAGGCCAGCGTACCCAGCGGGTTCCTGCGCGCGGCCTTTGCCAGCAAGGGGAAGACAAGGTATGCCTGCATCTCGATGGCGATCGTCCAGCTTGCCACGCCGATGGGGGTGGCGATGTAGGTGGCATAATTGAAGGTCTGCGTGAAAGTCAGGTGCATGACCACGTCGCGCACCATGTTTTCCGTGTAACCGTGGTAGCTGTCATAGGGGATCGCCACAACAAAGAGCATCAGCAGCGTCACAAAATAGTAGCTGGGCACGATGCGCATCACGCGGCGCTGATAGAAGCTGCGCGTACTGGGAATAGGTTCTCCCAGGAGCATCGCGCGGGCATGAGGCAGAAACAGCAGGAAGCCAGAGAGAAGAATCGTGCCATCCACCGGCACATAGCCCGAGCGCACCAGAAAATCCAGCGAATAGGAGCCGATCTGAGGCGTCAGCCACGACTGCTGCCAGATATGATACCAGCTGACGATGAACACCAGCAGCACCCGCAATCCGTTGAGCTCCGGGATGTGATGCGCTGATGGGCGGTAGGATTTCATGCGGCAACCTCCAGGCTTCATAGTAGGTATAGGATAGCATAAACGCTTGCAAATGTCACGCAAAAAAGAAGTCCCCGCAGCGATTTTGCACTGCGGGGACACGATGTCTTTCATCCATCAATACTCAAACACCGTCACCACGCCGCCCATGTTATCCAGGGACATGGTGTAGTTGCTGGTCTTGCGGGTGGTATCCACGGAGAAGGAGGCCACGTCGTCGCCGACCTGCTGACGGACGATCTCGTACTTGAGTACGCCGTTCTCAAACACGGCAATGTGGGGATGTTCCTGGAGATACTCGATGTATTCCTCCAGGCACAGGTCAAGGTGGGTCATGACTGCCGCATGAGCCTTGCCGACGTAACGGTAGCAGTTCAGCGCCTGATTCATGCCTGTCTTGTAGGACTTGTCCGTGGTGGTCTCATAGGGGTAGTTGGCCTTGGGGAAGCGGAAAACCAGGCCATACTTCCAGCTGTTCTCGTAGAACCACTTGCCCTGCTCGGTCTGATAGAAGGGTGTGTCGCTCAGGGTGGCGTTGCCGCTCTCGTACAGATACAGGGTGAAGGACAGACCGGAGTTGAATTCGCTCGTGCCGGGATAGTTCACGCTGCGCTTGGTACGGGCGATGAGCGCATCGCCGGAATAGCGCTCGGTATGCTTGGCCATCTCGGTGTTGAACAGGTTCTCCTGCTCGGCGTAGGTACGGTAGGAGTAGTTCACCACATAGTGCTCCAGACCCACGGCCTTGGCGTCCTTCAGGGCAGCGATGAGCGCGTCGATGGCCTGGGGGAACAGCTTGCAGGAGGAATTGCTCCAGAAGGAGTCCAGACCCGAATCACGGGCATAGCCGCTCAGGGAGATCACGGCGGACTCGTCAAAGTCCTCCGGACGGGAATGCCACTCGTTCACCAGCAGCAGACCGTTGTTCATCACATCGGCGCGGGTGACCGTCACAGAGCCGGGGTTCTCCAGGGGGTAGTTGGTCAGATCCACCACATCCCAGCCCTCGCTGGCTGCCTCGGGCCAGGCCGTGTTGACCTGATCCTTGACATTCTGCGCCTCATACTGCTGCACAGCAAGCTCGTACTCGGCCTTCTTCTGCTGATTCGCCTCGGCAACCTTCTTCTGCTCCTGCGCCAGGAGATCAGCACGATAGTTGCGCAGCATCTGGCTGCCCGCCACTGCAGCGACGGTCAGCAGCACCAGCAGCACAGTGCAGACGATGACTTTCTTCAGGGGATCCTTCCGCTTGAGGTTCTTCTTCATATGGGACACCTGCCTTTTGCGGGAATTTGATTGTCTCAATCGGAGATTGCGCAGCGTACGGCCCGTTTTTTGCCTTTTCTGACGGAAAAACAGGCGCACGCGGGCATATTCATCATCATACATTCGACGCGCATGTTGAAAACTCCTGCCTTTCCCCGCAGCATGGGAAAAAACTGCATGAAAATTTACAGAGTCGGGCAACATGGTGTCATCACCCTGAAAGGAAGGATCATCATGCGCAAACATTTCTCCCTGCTGCTGGCCCTGCTCATGGCGGCAGTGATGACCGGCTGCACCGCCAATGCGGATCAGCGCACCGGCGAGGCGGAAGGCTACGGCGGTACCCTTCGCGTCCGCATCAGCATGAACGGCACGGATATCACCGCTGTGGAGGTCATCGAGCACAACGAAACCGAAGGCGTGGGCACCCGTGCCATTGAGGCACTGCCGGACGCCATCGTCAGCAGCGACACTACCTTTGTGGACAATGTCTCCGGTGCAACCATCACCAGCGAGGCCATCAAAACCGCCGTCAACATGGCCATTGGCGGCACCGCCGGTACCATCGACATCGTACCCGGCCCCGACGATACGGATGCATCACCCCTCAAGGGCATCGGCATGGCCGCCACAGGCCGCGTCGGCCCCGGTACAGATGACGAGGGCAATCAGGTGTATTCCTTCAATGTCGTATTCGCCCACGGTACATTTGATCAGGATGGCCGCATTCAGTCCATCGATGTGGATCAGCTGGAAGTGCTGTCTTCCCAATTCAGCGGCTT
This sequence comes from Clostridia bacterium, assembly GCA_017481825.1. Taxonomy (GTDB): domain Bacteria; phylum Bacillota; class Clostridia; order Christensenellales; family Aristaeellaceae; genus UBA11524. The sequence continues at coordinate 30,889 of JAFUOR010000011.1, read as the reverse complement.
CCCTGACGATGCGGAGGGCGAGGAGTCCTTCATGAATGAAATCACCGCCTGGACCACCAAGGGTGCGCAGGGCGATGATTACATGCTGACCTCCGGCTCCTGGCGGCAGCAGATGGACGCCTATGAGCAGATGATGGCAGGCAAGACCATCGATGAAGTGAACAGCTGGTTCAGCACCTACTTCGATCAGGAGACCGGCAAACCCTACACTGAGGGCGAAAGCTACGATGCGCTGTCCGATACGGACAAGGCCACGTTGACGGATATCACCTCCGGGGCCACGATGTCCCTGCGGGGCGAGCACGGCGATATCCTGCTGGCCATCCAGCGCGCATGGGAGGACGCCCAGCGCGGCGGCAACATGAACAACGGCACCGATGGCATGACGGAAAACGCTACCGACTCGCAGACGAACCTGGAGGACGGAACGATGGTGGATACCAACACACAGGTGGATACCATGGAGAGCGAAGAGGCACTGGGGTAAATACATCATCCCTGCAAGTCGAGCGGCTTGCAGGGATTCTTTTCTGTTGAATCATTCTCCTCATCCGTTGCCGTAGGTCGAATACTCATTGCGCGTATAGCGGAGGCTCTCCTCGTTGGTGTACATGGTGATGCTGCCGTCATCGTTAATGGACAGAGCGTAACGATACCCGGTACCGTCATTCAGAACGAAGAATATCTCATACAGAGGAACATCCTCATAGGCTGCCTTGTCCTCACACTCCACCACATGCCAGGTACCGCTTTCGAGGATCTGGCTACGGTCATCAAGGCTGCGTCCCTGATAGGTGCCGTCGGAGAAGAAGTATTTGAGATCGGCCAGAATTGCACCTTCATCCGCAAGTCTCCACTTTCCGATGAGGGAATCCATCACATCCCAGCGGTTTTCATCCGCCATCAGCTGGAGATCCTTCAAAGGCACAAAGCCCCAGATTTCCTGCCCCCCATGATTGTAGGACACATAGGCGTAGTAATCGTTGAGGAGCTTGAGGCCCGTGACCTCTTTGTTGGCCTTGATGTTCACCTGCGCGTACTGGGACACGAAGGGATCATCTGTCAGATAGGTATCGCAGGCGGTAACAAGGGGAATGTTGGTAAAATCAAGCGGTTGCGCATCTTCCAGCACGGCCTCGACATAACCGATGCGGCTGGTACGCTGACTGACCTCATACTCAATGAGCGTCCAGCCATCCCAGGCTCCCAGCACCTTCATTTCCCCTGCCGTGCTGACGGAGGCCTTGCCGTTGGCAGCGCGATAGGCGTCCTCGCTCGGAGCGGCGTAAACAGGCAGCTTGATACCCTTTTCGTCCGCCGCACGCAGCTCGAATACAAAGGGAGCAGCAGCCTCCAGCAGCGCTGCGGAAACATGGTTGGACCGACGAACCTCGCTCATTGTGCGGGGAAGCAGGGTAATGTTGAATTCATCCAGGGTCACGTCATCCACACGCCATACCGCATCGCCGATGGCATTGCCCACGCCCTCAAAGTCGCTCTGCCAGAGCACGTAATTGCCCAGCTCCTTCTCCTTGCTGTCCTCCGTGGCGCGGCTATAGCTGCCGCCAAAGAAGGAATCGGTATCAAATAGGACACTCCAGAGGATGTATTTACCTTCCTCGTAGACAAAGTAGTACTCTTCGCTCTTGTTATAAATCAGCTTCAGGCCGCCGTTAGCATGCTCGATCTCCACCACCTGACTGCGGGCGTCATCCGGCTGATAGACGGCGGTCGTGGAGAGAACGTCCTCGCGCCATGCGCCGTTATCGTCGCGGTAGGTCGTCATGAGCAGGTTGTGGTAGCGGCTCTTGAGCACCGCATGGGTCACATGGCGGCCAGCCACGTAATCGCTGTCCGTGCAGTCGGCACACACGTAATCATCGTAGGCGTGATCGTTGCTCACGATATCATACACCCCGCCGGATGCACCCCAGCTGTTGGCCAGCGCAGTGGCCATCAGGGAGCAAAAAAGCAGGCAGGCCATCGCCAAAGACAGAATCTTCTTCATAAGGTAATTCCTCCCATGTTTTTCTGTCTATATAACGCATGGACTGTCCGCTTTTCTTGCGTTTACAATTGTAACAACCTTACTCGCTGACGCGGGTCAGGTAAATGGTGATCTCCGTCCCGGAGCGCTTGTCGTAGAGCCAGGCGTTCTTGCGGGTCACGCCGGTGAGGCGATGAGTTTCGGTGAGCTCATTGGCCGTATCGCCGGTGCGCATCACCGTGCCGTCCACCATGAAGTAGACCGTACCGCCGGGCATATCGCAGGTACCATCCTCCCGGAAGACATAGCGGTTGCCCTGCAGATCCTCCCAGGTGCCCAGAATCAGGTAGCAGCTGCGCTGCAGACGCTCATCCACACTCTTGTAGCCGGGGATGAGCTGATAATATGCAAGGGCCGCATAGGGCTTCTTCGCATCATAGAGGCGGTTGGCCTCCTGATAGCAGGCCTCCTTGTAGGTATCGGCCAGATAAGCATATTTGCGGGGAAGCTGCGTCAGATCCAGCTTTTGCAGGAGTGCCACGGTCTGGGCGTAATCCTCCTGGGCATAGGCGGCGTCGATGGCGGAGGCTGCCTCGCCGAAATAGCTGTCGTAAAGCACGCTGGCCTGAACGGCGGCGTCCTCATAGGTGCCGCACTGCTCGTAGAGATGCGCAGCGGCGATCACATCACCCTGCTGCGCCAGCTGCGCAGCATGCGCGTAGTTCACCTGCTGGATGCGGGTCTTGCTGTCGCTGTAATCCCCCAGCTGGGCAAAGAGCGCGATGGCTTCATCCCACTGGCTGTTCTCCGCCATGGCAGAGGCGGCGTCGTAGCGCAGCTGATTGGCGCGATCCGCACTGTCCCCATACTTGCCCAACGCGTCAAAGGCCGACGCGGCTTCCTGCCATTTGCCTTCTGCCGCCAGAGACGCAGCATGCTCATAACGCAGCTGATTGGCGCGATCCGCACTGTCCTCGTACTTGCCAAGGCTGTCGAAGATCATCACAGCGTCCTGCCATTTGCCCTGCGCAGCCAACGCTGCAGCAGCGTCGTAGCGGGTCTGCTTGGCACGCTTGGCACTGTCCTCATAGGAGCCCAGGGCCTCAAAGGCGGCAGCAGCAGCCTCCCAGTCGCCCTTGGCGGCCAAAGCGTCGGCGATACCGTAATCACAGGCCTTGATGCGGGTCTTCGATTTGCTGTAAGAACCAAGCTCAGTGTAAAGCGCCCTGGCTTCTTCGTAGGCACCGCTATCCAGCAGCAGCTCTGCCTTAGCGTATTTCGCCTTTTTGATCTGTGTCTCGCTAGATCTGTACGTATCCAGCTCCGCATACAGTTCAATCGCCCTAGTCAGGCTGTCGATGGTGTTTTCCTTGAGCAGTACGCCTGCCTGCTCATAGCGGGTGATGCTGATCTGCTTGGCAGCATCGCCGTATTCCCCCAGCTCGACATAGAGCGCCACGGCCTCGTCGTAGCTGCCTGCTTCACGCAGCGCATCCGCCATGTCGTAGCGGCACTTGTCGATCATCTCCGCACTGTCGCGATGGTCGATCACTGCGGTAAAGCCTGCAATGGCCTCCTCGTAATCGCCGCGCTTGTAGGCATTCATGGCAGGCAGATAGGTGCAGTCCAGGGTCATGGAAGCCACATCCTCATAATCCTGGGGAAGGGCAGCAAGGAACTCCCTGGCCTTATCGTATTCGATATTCCGGATGGCTTCCTTCGCTGCCTCGTAGGTCGCGGTAGTCCACTTCTCCTGCGCATCGCGGTAGGTCAGGATTTTGCTGAACAGCTCTGCCGCGCGCTCGTAGTTGCCGACCTCCAGCGCATCGCTGGCAGGGCCATAGAAGCACTCGTTGGCCTGTGCCTGAGCGTCCTCATAGCCGATGGCGAGGTAGAATTCTTCCGCTGCCTCGTCAATCAGGCCGTCTGCACGCAGCTGCATACCAATTTCATAGTGCGTCTTTTTGATGAGGATATTCGCATCCCGGTGACCGGGGATCTCTGCCAGCATGGCAAGGCCCGTTTCCGTATCGCCGGTATCCAGCGCCATCGTGGCAGGGTAATACCAGGTATCCTTGACCAGGGATGCGCTGTCCTTATAATCGCCAAGCGCAAGCAGCGCATCGCGGGCCGCTTCCCACTGGCCATCCTCCATCAGGTTGAATGCGCGCAGGTAAGCAATCTCCGTCAGCTGCGCGGGGGCTTCCTTGTAGTCGCCCAGGGCGGTATACAGCGCCTCTGCCTCATCCAGACGACCCTCGCCAAGCATGAGATTGGCCTGCTGCCAGTCACATTCGGGAAGAAGGGACGCGCTGTCCTTATAATCGCCAAGCGCTGTGAGGATGACGCGGGCTTCGATGATCTGCTCCTCGGTGGCAACATTCAGATCGGTGGTGGTGATGAGGGCGTCCGCCGTGAGGTAGCGGCACTCCTTGGCCAGGGTATCCGCCTCGCGGTAGCCGCTCATTTCCACAAATACTGCCTCGGCTGCGGCATAATCGCCCTTTTCGAGGGTTGCCACGGCCTGCTGGTATTTCAGGTAGGGCAGGAGATGGAACACCGTGCCATAGGCGGCGCCGACAATCAGCACCAGCGTCAGCAGCACTGCCAGCACACGGTGACGCCCCTTTTTGCGGCGCACGAAATCCTGCTCGCGGGCTGTCTGCATCCTGCCGGATTGCTCGATCGCAGCGCGGCCCTTGGCTGCCAGCTCGGCCTCGCGACTGGATACCACCTCCTCGATGGCCTCCTTGCTATACCGGGCAAAGACCTCCTCCTTTTCACGATGGCATCGGGCGCAAACGGCGGTATCATCCATATTGGGACGGCCGCAGACGCACACCCACAAACCATTCTGCTGCACAGGATAGCCGCTGGCCATATCACCGGCAATGGAGCGCAGCGTGGTCAGGGCGGAGGAGCGGCGGAGGTTGTTCGGCTCGTATTCGACCATGTTTTCCCGGTCTCGGCGCCAGACGGAGGCGTTATCGAACCAGACCTTATCCACCGTAATCTCATAGGTTTCGGCATTGATATGGGTATCCACCGGCACGGCCATCTGGAATGTCTTGCCCGGAGCGCCTGCCAGCGAGCGTCCGCGGTGGATAATCTTCGCAGTTTCCTCTCCGTCCGCAGAGGACAAAAGCAGCGTTACCTCCACCGATACCACCTGCTGCTGCGAGAGATTGAACAGCGTCACATCGCAGGCAGGATAACCGGCCTTGGGCAGTTCAGCTTTCCACGCCTCCACCGGGCAGGTCAGATCAATTTTCATCATGTGTACCTCCTTTCGCGGGGATCACATAGAAGATGTTATTTGACATAAAGCATGACTTCGCTCAGCTCCATGGTGGTGAAGGTCAGGTGCAGCACCACGCGGCTGCCATCCTCCAGCACCAGACCGTAGCGCAGCGTTGCGGAGGCGTCAGCACCGTATTCCGCCACACCGAAGACACCGCTGTTCTCATCGCCGTAGAGCACCTCGCGGGACAATCCGTCAAACTCTCCCTCGCCGTTGCGGAAGCGGTTGAACACCGATGCAAAGGTATCCCCGATGCGCACAGCGCGGGGGCCCTCGAAGCCATCCTCAGTGATGAGAAGCATATAGACCTCAGCATTGGCCCTGGCTGCATCGTAGAGGAAGGTAATTTCGCATTCTGCGAAGGTCATCGTGCGGATATAACCATTTTCACCATCCTCCAGCCACTGATCATCGATGGGCTCGCCCAGCACAGTGATCGCATCCTCGGGCTTCATAGACGCAAAGGGCAGACCGGAGAAATGCAGATCTTCCCCATCAAAGGGCGTCAGGGATGCACCGTCATAGCTGAAGGGCACCTGCACATAGGAGGTATCCACCGACGCGTCACGCACGCTGGTATATACGGCGTACATCTCCTGCTCGGTGATGCGGCTGTCAAGGCCGTACACGCGGATGGCGCTGACCGTGCCATCCTGCATGGTATAGATCACACCAGCGTCGGTATAGCCATCTCCGCCGGTGGTCAGCTGCTCATGCACAGCGTACTGTATGGTTTCCACACGCTGGCCATCGCGCTGCACCTGAGCCCACTGGAGCATATCCGGCAAAAGGTCAACACGGTAAAGCGCCGCGCTTTCCCGGGAACCGGCAAGCTCGTCGTTTTCATTGTAATAAGCAGCCAGGATAACGGCTATGGTGTCGTCCACCATCGTACCGCGGGGGCCTTCCTCTTTTGGGGAGGTGATGACCACCGCGCTGATTTCCGTATCCTTGCTCATTACAGGCGTATCGGCATAGAGGGTCGCAAAATCATAGATGAACTCATAGCCATCCTCTGTGATGCTCTCCTTGGGAATGTTCAGCGGCTCGGATGCTATGGCCCGGGCCTGATAGCGCGCTGCCCATTCCGTCAGTTCCGAAAGCATCAGCGTATCCGCCGTGGATTCCTCCGCCAGGGCAATACCCGGAAGCAGCAATACCGCCAGCAGCATACAAAGCAGGCTCTTCATCTTCATATCGTTCTCTCCTTTTGGGATGATATAATCAGCCGAGTCTATTGTACCGCAAAAACCGCGCGATGTACAGCCTACAAATGCCGCATATCTGTAAATTTCGGCGGATTTTGTGCCTGGTATGTTTATCCACAAAAGCTGTGCAAAAAGAAGCATTTGCGGGAATATACCTCCTAATTGATGGTAAATCCGCTTTTTAAAGCAGTGAATTACTAATTTATACCAGTTAAAAAGCGGATGCAAGCCCTTCTTTTATGCGTTTTGATGGACGAGAGCGCAATCCGAGACGCTCCGCATACCGCAAAGGAGGAAAACTCTATGAAGCACATGTCTATCAAGAAACTGGCCGGCATGACTGCCGCTGCTGCCATGATGCTCAGCGCCATCCCCGCTATGGCGGATACCGCTGACAGCGCCCTGGTGCAGGGCGGCGCGCTGAACCTGCGCGAAACCGCATCCCTGCAGGCTAAGGTTCTGGGTCAGTTCCCTACCGGCACGCTGGTGGAAATCACTGAGCGCGGCGACGAATGGCACAAGGTCGAGGTCGGCGGCAAAACCGGCTATATGATGGCCAAGTTTCTGAATACCGCCACAACGGAAACCACCGCCACCGTGCGCACCAACACCGGCATCGGCCTGAACCTGCGCGAAGAGCCTTCCATGGAGGGCAAGATTCTCACCTCCGTGAAGAACGGCGGCGAGGTCACCGTTCTGCAAAAGGGCAAAAGCTGGAGCCGTGTCACTGTGAACGGCATCGAGGGCTTCATGTCCACCCAGTACCTAAACTTTGGCTCCACCGCGACCCCCAGCCCCGATGTTTCCACCGGCAAGGTTGCCATCGTCAACAATCCCCGTGATACCCAGGTGCTCAACTTGCGCCAGGGCCCGTCCCTGGACGCCAAGGTGCTCGATTACTACCGCAACGGCGTGAAGGTCACCATCCTCAAGGCCGGCGATACCTGGCACAAGGTGCAGGTCGAAGACGGCAAGATTGGCTACATGATGACCAAGTTCCTCAAGGAAACCGATGACACCGCAGCTGTTGCGCCCTTCCAGGCCAAGCTGATCAATGTCAATGGCGGCAAGATCGTTAACTTCCGCAAGGGTCCGTCCCTGAACAGCGGCATCATCAATACCCTGCCCGTGGGCTCCACCGTTACCGTCATCGAACACGGCACTGACTGGTGCAAGGTCGATGTCAACGGCACTGTGGGCTACATCTCCACCTGGTTCATGACCTGGTAATTTCCTGATCACTCCTGTCTGACCGGTTTCGTTCAATTACCTTTCTGACCCGCGCACCACGCTGCCTTTCTGTGGTGGGCGGGTCTTTTTTCGTGGTGGGAACCCTGGCTGTAAAAAGGCTTTTTTGTACCCACTTACTCCCGTACCCTTTTACAGGAGAGGTCTTCGACCCATTTCAATGCCGCCTCCTGTTGCTGCAAAGATACGCGCAGACTGCGGGCAACGTGAGACAACCACAGGGAAGTTGAGCCAAAGCGTGACAAACAAAGTACAAGTAGATTTCGTTCTCTCTATAAACACACGTGTGCAACTCCAACCGAAGATACGCAACCAGGATCGCGAAAAGGGGTTCACGGGGGCATCGTTCGGAGCGGCTCCCCAGTGGGGAATTCGCCGCAGGCGAAAGCGAAGGGCGATGTTGAGTGAACGAGCCCTATGCAGGGTGCAGGGATAGCGTCCCTGCCGGATAGAGAGTCGAGCCCTGCCCTCAGCATTTTTGATTGCATTCCCTGAACAATGATGGTATAATATGATGAGAAGCGTATGCTTTTTACATTATCATATTAAAAGGAGAATACAGCGATGCGTATTGCACTGATCAATGAAAACAGCCAGGCCGCGAAGAATGCGATGATTGAAGCCAGCCTCAAGAAAGTTGTGGAGCCAATGGGACATGAAGTTGTTAATTTCGGCATGTACACTGCTGATGACGCCTGCCAGCTGACCTACGTCAAGATTGGGCTGATGGCCTGCATTCTGCTGGAGACCGGCGCGGTGGATTACGTAGTGACCGGATGCGGCACGGGCGAGGGCGCCATGCTGGCTTGCAATTCTTTCCCCGGCGTGCTGTGCGGCCATCTGGTCGATCCCTCCGACGGCTACATGTTTGCCCACATCAACGACGGCAACTGCGTGGCCCTGCCCTTCGCCAAGGACTTCGGCTGGGGTGCTGAGCTTAAGCTTGAAATGATCTTCCAGCAGCTCTTTGGCTTCGGCCATGGTCAGGGCTATCCCAAGGAGCGCGTCATCCCCGAGCAGCGCAATAAGAAGATCCTTGATCAGGTCAAGCTCGTCACCCACCGTAAGCTCATCGAGATTCTTCACGATATCGACCAGGACTTCCTCAAGGAAACCATCTCCGGTGAACATTTCGCCGAACTCTTCTACCCCCACTGCAAAAACGACGAAGTCGCCTCCTACCTGAAATCCCTGTAACCAGGAGCTCTGCTCCTGGACCCCGGGAGGGCACTGCCCTTATATCCCGCATAGGGGCGCTTCGCCCCTATACCTCCTTTTCACGATTGAGTTGCATGCTTTCGGTTGCAGATGCGCACGCGTGGGAGTTAAAGGAGACGGGAAGGGGTATGCAGGCGTATGCAGAGTTATGAAAGCTTGACGTTTCGCTGTCTGGTTTTTGGGGATTGTTTGTGGACAAGCTGCGCCAAAAAAGACGAAAAGCCGCATATCGTACCGTTTTCGCTTGTCCACAGGAAAGTTATCCACAGGCTGTTCAAACTGTTTATTACTTTCATCTATGATGGATGTTTTTTCTGCATGAACCGTCTTTTGGGGACGTTTTTCCCTAAAAATATACACGGCATACATTCCGTTCAGGCAGGAAATGCCTGGGCATAACCCGAATACATTCCTGAAGGTCGGTTCATCCACATCCCTGTGGACACAGGCGGCCTTTTATCCCCACGTTATCCCAGCAAGCAAAGTCAGTGGCAGACCGGGGTTGAGGGACTTTTCCACAGTTTCCACACCCCCTACGTCTACGACGAAACAATATATTTCTGCTATCTATGTCAACAGAGAGGATGATCCCATGCAATTTACCGTGAACGTCCAGGATCTTCTGGATGGCCTGAATACTGTAACCCGTGCTCTGGCAGCGCGCCCTGCCAAGCAGATTCTGGAAGGCGTGCTGATTGAAGCGGATGCAGCGGGCATCAACCTGACCTGTTCGGATGGCAGCCTGACCATTGAAACTTCGCTTCCTGCTGAGGTCAGGGAGACTGGCCGTACGGTGTTGCCTGGCAAGCTCTTTACAGAGCTGGCCCGCAAGCTGCCCGGAGGCGAGGTGACTATCAAGGTCGGTGATAATCATGCTGCGTCCATCCGCTGCATGTCCTCCAAGTCAAATCTGGCAGGCATGAATCCGGTGGAATATCCCGAGATGGCCAGCGTTGACAATGGTGTGACGGTTCATATTCCCCAGAAGCAGCTGAAGGAAATGATCTCCCGCGTGGTATTTGCAATCGCCACGGACGAAAGCCGCCAGATTCTGACCGGCTGTCTGCTGGAGGTTAGCAAGGACGAAGCCCGCATGGTCGCGCTGGATGGCTTCCGTCTGGCGATCCAGAAGGTCTTCCAACCCTTTGAGCTGCCGAATGATGTTGAAACTCTCAAGGCAGTTATTCCCGGCCGCGTGCTCAATGAGTTGAGTAAAATTCTGGCTGATGAGGATGAATTCTGCACGCTGCTGATCGACAAGAGCCGCATGCAGGCTTCCTTCGGCTCCACGAAACTGTCCACGGTGCTGCTGGCGGGCGAGTATATCGACTACCGCAAGATTGTGCCGCTGTCCTTCAAAACCATTGCCAAGGCGGATCGCACTGGCGTGCAAAACGCCATTGACCGTGCTTCGCTGATGGCGCGCGAAGGCAAGAATAACCTCATTCGCATGTCCTTCTCCGGCGATACGCTGTCCATTACCTCCAATGCGGAGCTGGGCGACGTGCTGGAGGAGCTGAACGCTGAACTCTCCGGCGATCCGATTGAAATCGCCTTCAACGCCAAGTATATCACTGATGTGATCCGCAACATTACCGATGATGACCTGTGCATGCGCTTTAACAGCAACGTCAGTCCCTGCGTGGTATGCCCGCAAGAGGGGGATCAGTATTTGTATCTGATCCTGCCGGTGCGCGTGTTCAATTAAGTATGAAATCATAACGGGGTACAGGACGCGAATCGTTATGATCGTGTTTTGTATCCCGTTTATGTTTAATAACAAATATGCTGATAGAATCATTAAAATTAAGGGACTTCCGCAACTACGGTGAACTGGAGATGAGCCCGCATCCGGGGATCAATATTCTCTTTGGTCAAAACGGCTCCGGTAAGACAAATTTGCTGGAGGCCGTTCATTATTGTGCCCTGGGAAGGAGCCACCGCACCAGTCAGGACCGGGAAGTGGTGCGCAAGGGCGCGGAGATGGCCGCCGTGGGTGTACAGCTGCGGAAAAATGGCGTGCGCACGGATGTGCAGGTCAAATTGACGCCGGGAGAAATCAGGAAGAAGGCCATTTTTGTTGATCGAAAGCGGGCATCTCGGTTGTCGGAGCTCATGGGGCATGTGCAGTGTGTCATATTTTCGCCGGAAGACCTGATGCTGGTGAAGGAAGGACCTTCCATCAGGCGGCGGTATCTCGATATGATGCTTTCGCAGCTCAGTACGTCTTACTTCACGGCATTGCAGCAGTATCAGAAGGCCCTTGACCAACGGAATGCCATGCTCCGTGAAGCGAAAAAGGGGCAACGGCTTGATCATGTTATGCTGGACGCCTTTGAGGAAGCCATGGCTATTCCTTGCGGAACAATCATCCCGCTGCGCCGCCGGATGGTGCAGCATACAGCTTTCGTAGCGGGTGAGAAGTATGAGTCGATCAGCGGTCGGCCCCATGAGGTGTTTTCCATGACTTACGACTGCTGCATGGCGGATACAGAGGACATCGTCAGCTTTGCCAAGGATGCATGGAAAAAATCGCGTCAGGAGGATGTGCTCAAGGGCAGTACAAGCTTCGGTGTGCATCGGGAAGATATCGCGCTGACCCTTAATGAGCGAGAAATGAAGGTGTTTGCTTCCCAGGGCCAGATTCGTACGGCAGCGCTGAGCATGAAGCTGGCCCAACTGGAGGTCTTCCGTGGTGAAACAGGAGAGGCGCCCATCCTTCTGCTGGATGATGTGATGAGTGAACTCGACATGACGCGCCGCACACATCTGCTGGAGGAAATCCATGGCGTGCAGACATTCATCACCTGTACGGATGAATCGGATCTGGATGGCTGCAAGGAGCGTCGAAGCTATCAGGTCAGTATGAGCCGCGATGGTTACGCACGCTTGCGGGAAAATTCTTCAGGCGAGGACTTTGCAGCCTATCAGGATAGCCTCGATGACCTCGATTTTGATTGATGTTTCACGTGAAACATTGTTGGCCTGTTGGACAAAATAGCGTCCTTCAGGCCGTTTTGATATTTGCGATGAAATCGATTGATGACGCATGTGTTTGATCAATCCTTGGATGATGTATCGAACAGTAAAAATCAACGCAAAAAGATAGATACATGCTGTATTTTCAAGGGCTTTCGTTAAATAAAAATAATAAATTTATATTAAATTAAAAATTCGATGAATGTTTCACGTGAAACACTTTTCTATCAGGCGAGTCTGTGGTAAAATAGAGCAAAGGAGATGATTTTGATGCCGATGTGGACTCCCCAGCAGCAGCAGGCGATCAGTGCACGCAATCACACCATCCTTGTCAGCGCAGCTGCAGGCTCAGGTAAAACCGCTGTGCTGGTGGAACGCATTGTGCAGCTCATCCGCGAAGGTTGGCGGATTGATCGCATGCTCATCGTGACGTTCACCAAGGCCGCGGCATCGGAGATGCGTCAGCGTCTGAACAAGCGGCTTGTGAAGGAAGCTGCCGCAGATTCTGAGGTGATGGGTCGAGCGTTGGATGATCTGGAATCCACGGAGATATCGACGATTCATGCTTTCTGCCAGAAGGTGCTGCGGAATCATTTTGAGGCGGTTGGTATTGATCCAATGGTGCGCGCCTGCGATGATCAGATGAAGACCGCGCTGTTTGATGAGGCCTGGCTTGATGCGCTGAATGAACTCCTTGATGAGCACAATGATCCGGATTTTATGGATCTGGCCTACAGTTGGGAACAGCAGCGTCTTCATGATATGACGGCGGCACTCTATGATTTTCTTATGTCGTTACCATCGCCCTTTGATTGGCTGGATCGGGCAATTACCCAGGTCAGATGTGGACAGTTAGAGCTGCATCCATGGTATCGGGTGTTGATTCGCCATGCCAGATTGGAGCTTGAAGGTATCGGTGACATCCTGCAAGGGATGAAAAACATGCTTGAGGAGCCGGACAGCGTGTCCATCCGCCAAGAAACATGGCAGGCGGATATGGAAGCTTATCGCGGATTATTCCACGTGGATTGGGAGGACGCACAGTCGATTCTGTCTGCACTGGATGAATTTGTGCTGGTGAAAGCGAAGGCGGCGCGAAATACATCTGATGCGCAGAAGGAATGGCTTGCTCGCTTTAAAAAGCAGAGGGACAGGATTGCAGCGATTATCAAGGAAACCAGGGTTCGTCTGACCATTAATGAAGATAAGCTGCAACATGAATTGCATGTGATGCAGAGCCAGCTCAGAGGACTTTCTGTGCTTGCAAAGCGCACACATCAGCTGTTTTTAAGCAAAAAAGAGGCGCAGCATGTCATTGATTTCAGTGATATGGAGCAATTTACGATGGATATTCTGTCTCAGTCGGCATACAGGACGGCTTTGCAGGCGGAATATGATCACATTTTTGTGGATGAGTGTCAGGACGTATCGCAGATTCAGGATGCCATTTTGCAGTCAATTCATGGGCCGAACAATTTCATGTTCATGGTTGGCGACGTCAAGCAGAGTATTTACCGCTTTCGCAAGGCCGATCCGACGCTGTTTTTGCATAGAATGCGCACCTTTTCTGATGATGAAGATGCTCAAACGCGCCGAATCTTTTTGCAGAAGAATTTCCGAAGTCGCGCCAATGTACTGGAGGCTACAAATCAGGTGTTCCGCACGGTGATGCGTCCGGATGTGACCGAGCTGACCTACGAACCGAAGGATGAGCTGATTTGCGGCCGCGAAACGGTGGATGATCCGGCTGTAGAGATGCACCTGCTGGATGAATCGGCTGGCGACGACGGCGAAAAGGTCGAAGCCTTGCGATTAGAAGCGCAGGTTGTGATCCAGCGCATTCGGGAGATGCTCAATGAGCAGTTTGATGATGGCAGCGGTATGCGTCATTATACTTATCGGGATATGGTCATCCTGCTGTCGGCGGCGTCCAACACGGCGCCAAAGTTGGTGGAGATGCTCAATCAGGCTGGCATTCCGGTATTCTACGATGGTGCGGCGGCTTATTTTTCTCTGCCTGAAATCCAGGCGATCAAGTCGCTTTTGTGCGTGATTGACAATCCAATGCAGGATATTCCGCTGCTGTCCGTATTGAAAATGCCGCCCTTTTCGTTGACTGATACCCAGCTCGGCGAGATTCGACAGTGTAAAACAGGCAAGAGCGTACCGTTTTATGAGGCATTTGAGACATGCTGTGAGGGTGATCAGCCGCTGAACAGGCGCTGTGGTGAAATCCGCGAGCAGCTGCGAACATGGCGGTTTGAATCGGAAATCATGCGCCTGTCTGATTTCATGTGGCATGTGATTCGCGATTCTGGCTATTATGCGGCTTGCGGTGCGCTGCCAAAGGGAGAGCTGCGCCAGGCGAATTTGCGCATGCTCTATCAGCGTGCACTGGCCTTTGAGCAAGGTGGTGGCTCGACTCTGGCAGATTTTCTGCGCCTGACAGATCAACAGTCCAGCGGCGATGACCGTATGTCTGCTAAAATGCTGGGTGAAGGCGAAAATCTGGTGCGCATCATGACGATGCACAAGTCGAAGGGCCTGGAGTTTCCCGTGGTGTTTTGCATGCAGATGAGCGGAAAGCTCCATCGCGCTTATCGGGGTGATCTGTTGATGCATACGAGTCTTGGCGTCGCGATGCCCTATGTGAATCGCGAACTGTCTATCCGCAGAAAGACGATTGCTGATGAGGCATTCAAGATTCAACGGGAGCTGGATGAAAAGGCAGAGCGCGCCAGGCTGCTCTATGTGGCCATGACGCGTGCCAGGGAGCGGCTCATTCTCATCGGTTGCAGCAAGGGAAACGAGCGTGATGTGTGGCACATGCCCGAAAGTGACTATCGCATCTGGACGGCGAAGAGCATGACGGACTGGCTCATGCAGGGGATGCTCACGGCGAATATCCACAACTTATCCACAACCTTTCCACAAGACGGAACCCCATGGAATGTCCGGTGTTGGAGCCATGTGGAAATGGATGCTGTGGATAATCCTGTGGATAAAGTAGGGACGGATCATCAGCTTCAGGAGCTGCTTCGAACCAAGCCGGAGTGCGATCTGAGCCACTGGGATTCGCTCTATCAGCAGGCAGTATCGGTGCCGCTGAAAACCTCGGTTACTGCGATTGCGAAGAAGCAGGTGACAAAGGATCCCATGCCTGTCGCGATGGATGAAGAGGATGCAGAAGACAAGCGCAGACCAGAGGAAATCATTTCGCCGCTGCGCATGTCGGAGCTCCCTTCACGGCCGACTTTTATGGAGGAGAGGCAGCTGACCGGCGCTGAGCGAGGCACGCTGATCCATCGGGTACTGTCATTGATGCCGCTTTCGCTGATGCGTGGTGCAAGCCGCTTGTCTGATGCAGTGCAGCGGGCTGTGCATGATATGGTGGAGCGCGAGATCCTCCGCAGCGAAGAATTATTCACGCTGAATATGCAGGGTCTGGTGCGATTCTATGGCAGTGATATCGGCCAAAGGATGCTGCGAAGCCGTCAAGTGAGGCGGGAATGGAGCTTTAACCTGCGCATGGAGGATAACGCCACGCTTCTGCAGGGTGTGATCGATTGCGCCTTCCGCGAGGATGACGGCTGGGTGCTGCTGGATTACAAGACAGACCATATTCAGGATGAAGCGGCCTTTCAGGAGCGATACGCCATGCAGCTGGAATGGTATGCCCGGGCGCTGGAGAGGATTACGGGCGTTCCGGTCAAGGAAATGTGGCTTTATGCCCTCTCCATAGGCAAGGCTTATCGCATGGAACGACAAGGATAAAGGAAGTGTTTCACGTGAAACAACGTCTAATGGATTATCATTTGCATACGGTACATTCCATGGATGGCCGTCAGACGATGGATGAGCTCTGCAGCACGATGGTTCAGCGCGGTGTAGAGGAAATCTGCCTGACGGAGCACATTGAACCAGGGCATCCGTCGCCGGAACTGGACATTCCGCCGATTTGGGATGTATGGTTCCATGAAATTCAGCAGATGCGGGTAAAGTATCCCATGCTGACCATCCGTGCTGGCGTGGAGATTGGTGATAATCCCAAATTACGTGATCGTATCAAGGCTGATATGGATGCTCTGCCGTTGGATTTCCGCCTTTTGTCGCTGCATTTGGTGAACGGTGTGGATTGCTATGATGTGGATGACTATTTCGGTGGAAAAACGCGTGCGCAGGCTTACAGAGAGTACGCGGAAGCAAAGGCGGAGTCCATCCTGGCGTGGAATGATTTCGACAGCGTGGCTCATATTGGTTATGCGGCGAAATTCAGCGCGTATACAGGCGCCGATCGGGCTCTCGTTTATGAGGATGCGCCGGATGTGTTTGATGCGATCCTCGAGCATATCATCGATCTGGGGAAGTGTCTGGAGGTCAATACTTCTGGTTACGCGACGACAGGGGATACTTTTGCACATTCCAGCATCATTAAGCGGTATATTGAACTGGGTGGAGAGAATTTTACCTTTGGCTCGGACAGTCACGATGTGGAACGGGATTATGCCGATGTGGAGCGCGCCAAGGAAATGGTGCGCCAACTTGGTGGAAAATATCAGGCTGCCTTCGATCAGCGGCGGATGACCTTATACCGTATATGACATAAAACGACAAAAAGGGGTACTAGAGTGGGGATTGCATCCTGAAATTAGCCTTAAATTTAAGTTTTGATGGTTTTTTATACCTGAAATTCACCTAAAAAATTGACAAACGGGGTTTTTCGTGGCATAATACAGGAGATGAGCTGTGGTTGTTGTTCCGCTTGAAAAAGCGGCGAAAATCGAAAGATCACGGGCCGCAAAGCATATGCGGTGATTCGGAGGTGCTCATTTGATGAGCCAGATTATGACGGTTACCTATTATCATCACAGTGGCTTCTCTGTAGCCAGCGACGATGTGCTGTTAGTGTTTGACTACTGGCTTGGTCAGAAGCGTGAGCTGTCGGAAAATCTGCGCATTACGCCGGACTATCTTGCGCAGTTCAAGGAGGTCTACGTTTTCATCAGCCATGACCACGTGGATCATTTTGATGATGTGGTGTTCAGCTGGGAGCAGTATGCACCGGTAACCTATATTGTGGCGGACGACATGCCGACGCACATCCAGGGCCGACGCATGGGTCCCGGCGGCAAGCTGACGCTTTCTGACCGGGTGAATGTCCGAGCATTTGGATCAACGGATGCAGGTGTGTCTTATCTGGTGCAGATGGACGGACGTTGCTTCTTCCATGCCGGTGATCTGAATTTCTGGCATTGGCGTGAAGTATCCACAGCGCGTGAAATTGAAATAGCCGATGAGGATTTCCGCAAGGAGATTGCTCCCATTCCCACGGATGAGATTGATCTGGCGTTTTTCCCAGTGGATCCCCGCATGGGCATGCACTTTGATGCAGGCGCCAACTATTTCATGCTGTCCTGTAAGCCCAGGCTTCTGATCCCCATGCATTTCTGGGATCGCGCGGATATCATTGTGGAATTTGCCCGTCGCAGCCGCAGCCGAGAGACGGAGATTATTCCCATGACCACACAGGGTCAGAGCATCCGACTGGCCTTTGACGAGGATGGATTCATGACCATCCATATGATGCCGCTGCCCACTGTACCCAAAGCCCCGGAAGCCGCCGCTGCCGTGGTCAGCCTGGATGGCTATGAGGGCAAGGATCCTTTTAGTGAAACTGACCTTCCGGTGGATATGGCGGAAGGGACAGGGGAATAAGTACAGAAGGTTTCTTTGTTGTGAGTAATTGAGGTTCGGGAAAAATATTGTAAGGGCTAAGTCTGAGGATACGGGAACCTCATCCATGATAACGCAAGCGCGGCACTACCTTTCAAAAATCCGGGAACCCTATTAGTGGGAAGGCCGCTCTACAATACTTTCGTCATCAGTAATCTTTTTCGGACGCCGCAGGAGAGTAGAGCCAAAGTGAAAACAACAAGGCACATGTAGATTTCGTCCCTTTAATAAGTACGCGCGCATACTTCAACAGAAGGCAACCTGCTGCATCGCGAAGCGGGAGTCCAGAAGGTCGAAGACTCTTTGGCAGGATATAAGGGCAACGCCCTTGGCAGGGTGCATACGTAAGCCCATGTTCTCCACATGAATAATCACTTGACAGAATGAGCAAGCTGTCGTATCATGAGTGAAGACGATTGCGCAAGGCAGTCGCGGAAGGGAGATATCCATATGATCAATAAGAATATGACAGTCGGCGAGGTGCTGCGCTCCTGCGCAGATGAAGCTCTGGAGAGCGTTGTGAAGGTGTTCAACGATATGGGCATGCATTGTCTGTTCTGCCCTCACTCCACCGCTGAATCCATCGAGCAGGCGGCCATGGTGCACGGCAATGATGCGGACGAGCTTGTGGAAAAGCTGAACGCCGTCTATAAGGCGAAGTAATCCACAAAAAAGGCTTCCTTCCTGCGTATCACGGAAGGAAGCCTTCTTTGTAAAAGTCCGCAAAGCCTTGATATTACTGATGTTGAAGCGGTTTTTAGATGATTTTAAAGTCGTCAACATAACATGTGGATAAGTCTGTGGATATTGTGGACAATTCCACGTGACATCAAATATGCCTGTTGATATTGTGGATAAGTCTGTGGATAACTGTGGATAATCCGGTGGATATCAGGGGATAAGCTGTGGAAGGGGTGTGGAGAATGATTGTGAGAAATGAAAATCAGGCACTGTGCGTGGCGGTAGAAATGGAACGCCGCGCGATACGTGTCTATGAGCGTGCGCTGATGCTGGCGGATGATCCCCGCGTGCAGCAGGGCATCCGGGAAATATTGAAGGACGAAAATGATCATCTGTGCCGTTTCCGTGCAATGCAGACCGGGCACACGGTTGATCCTCAGGAAGAACGCATGCTGATTTCCTCCATGGCAGCGGAGGTGCTCTTCACCGGCGGCGTGATGGAAATGCATCGCGAGAAGGCTCTGACGACGTTGCTGGGGCTGTACCGCTACGCGGCGGACAGCGAGGCCGATGCGGTCAAGATCTATGCGGAATTCGCCCGCAAATGCGATGATGCGGACGTGCGGGAGACATTTATGTCCATCGTGCGGGAAGAAAGCAAGCATCTGGGTGAGCTCCGGGCAAAGGTCGCGGAGTTGGAGAAGGAAAGTTAAATATGTAAAATGCCCTCGACAGGATAGGCTGTGAACCGCCCCAGAATGTACGGACTGCACAAAAAAGCCCGGATGTAGGAAAGAGAGATTAACTGGCGTGCCGAAGCGAGAGCGGAAGCACGCCAGTTTTTTGCTGAATGCGCTCGTGGTTATAGAAAAAGATGTAATGGTCGATCAGATCGTTTGTTTCACGGAATGAAGCAGGTTTATGCCTGTAGAGACATTCAACCTTGAGGATGGAGAAGAAGTTTTCAGCCATTGCGTTGTCGTACAATAATTGAGCATCCTGCGTATTTCATCCTCAGAAAAGGTGCGAATTAGGACTTTGGGCTGTTTTACATTGTGGATTTTTGCTGTTGGAGCCTTATCCAGGTATTCTTCCTCTTCCAGGTAGCGAAAGAATGTTTTGTACACTTTCAAAAGGTCATTGATATATTGAGGTTTCTTACCCTCTTCCTGTTTGAGCAGGAGGAAGTGCTTGATGTGGAATGGTTTCACATCTTCAATTTGAGTGATGTCATATTCCTTATCCAGGTAGTCCATCAGGTAGCGAAGCATTCGCATGTAGCCTTGAATAGTATTTACACCCAATTTCCTTGCTTTACAGTCAAATTCATACTCCTTGATAGCATGCTTCAAAAACACAAAAAAACCCCACTTTCTCCTGTTTCCAAGAGAAAGTGGAGCGATTGAGACTATGGCAGTCAATCAACATTTTCACCACTCAGGAGTGATGATGTTGTTGCCTCAGCCCTCGCAAAGCCTTGATTCTACTGAATTACAGCTCAGCGAAGTACTTGATGGTGCGAACCATCTGAGAGGTGTAGCTGTTCTCGTTGTCGTACCAGGACACGACCTGCACCTGATAGGTGTCCAGCCCGCAAAGCGGGCTGTATCAAGGGTTTGCGGGTCTTTGTCCGTAGGCTTGTTGAACAGTTTTGGACGAAAATGCCTACCGTACCTGATGCCTGAATGCTTATGAAACTACATTGATAGTTTACCATACCAACAGCAAAAAGGCAACGATTTGGCGAATTATGTAAGGGTAAGGGGAACTTATCATTGATACAGTTCGCCGACGTTTTTCAGCATATCCTTCATCTTTTTAACGACGGATTTAGGCTCCAGGATTTCCACTTGTCGCCCCAGACCAAATACCCATCCACAGAATTGAGGACTGATGGCAACGGGGACGGTGATTTCAAAGTGTTCGTCGTCCACGCGATAGACCACCACATCAGCACCAAACTTATCAATGACCGTGTTCATCATACGATGAAAGAACTTCATCCGTACCATTTCCACCTTGCCATCATACATACCAAAGGTGTATTGGCGATAGTGGTCAAGGTCTATCTTCTCGTCAAAGACCTCCTGCCCCTGCCTGGGCTTCTCCGGCTCAGACCATACATCTTCCATTCGGTCAATACGATAGGGACGAACCTTCTTGCCATCATACGCCAGGAGATAATGGTTCTCGTCAGAGTACACCACCACGAATGGGCTAACGTAATAAGTTTCACCATTCTTGCGGTAAGTGCGCTTCTTTTTCATATCATAGTCAAAGTACTTGAAACTGATTTGGCAGTCTGACTGGATGGCGACCTGGATTTCATCCAGGGCATAATGTACCGCTTTGTTTGTGGTCTTGACCCGATTGGCGACAATCACTTGCCTGTCCAGCGTTTCAGCCTCGTACTTGCTACATTCCTTTTTGAGGGTGGTAATCAGGCGTTGGGTGGTCTTTTCATCCAACGTGCGGGCGGACAGCAGACAGTCAATAATCATCTTCAACTCACTGAATGCGAAAGGACGATTGACCAGTTTATACTGATGGCTGTTTTCAGGATGCTCAATGTCATACCCCAGCGTTTCCAGGCACATCAAATCACTCTCAAAGGTCTTGCGGTCTACGCTGGTGTTCCACGCGACTTTGAGATGGTCTTCTACATTTCTGCGGGTGACGAAGTGATTATCGTCTGTCATTTGCTCAAAGTATTTAATCAAGCGGAACAGACGCAGTTTGCTATCTGCTACCTTCGGCACGAATAACAACTCCCTTGAATGATTGTAAGAAGTAGCCTGAAACTCTCTTGGATGTGGTTAGAACTTTGTTGGAACTGTGCTGGAATGTCCCGTCCACCCCGTCATTGCCGTCTCTCCTGTTTTCTCCAAAGGTTGATGTTCCTTATACTTTTTCTATTATGGAGCATCAACGTGTGGAGAAAAATCCTGCGTTGGACAACGTTGAACAATCTTTCAGAGACAATTTTCACATTCCTATGAAAGGATGTGAGAAAATGTCTCAAATTATCATCAATCTTCCTTATGAAGATAAAAGAAAATTTGCGGAAATCGCATACAAGAATGATATTACGATGTCTCAACTTTTGCGGTGGTTCATCCGCGACATCAACAGCAATTCTCAATACGGGATTACGTTTCGCATTGAGAACAAACAGGGGGAGTTCTGATGGCACGTATTGGCTTACGCCTTCCCACAGAGGAAAAGGAACTCCTGATGTCCCTCGCCAGGGAAGAAAACACAACCCTGTCCCATTTAATACGCCAGATGCTTACAGCAGAAACCAAGCGCAGAAAGGAGGAAGACTATGAATGTCAGCAAAGATTACGCCAATGCCAAGCGCAGTATGATGCGGGTACGTGGCGCGATGACCAGTGACAATCCCTATCACAACCAGCACATTGAGGATTTCTGTGATTATGCGGATGCCATCGCCAAGGGGGAAGCTCAGGAAGTGCGCGAAGAAGTCCCTGGTATCGTTCAATAGCAGATACAGAAAGAGATGGCAAGCCGAAAGGTTCAAATAGAGATTGACAAGCAATCAGCCAAGAAAGCAAAAGCGGTCATTGATGACTTCGCCAAACACTTACGAAACATATTCAAATGACCGTCTTTTGAAATCAAAAAGTGATTTAGTGGGAGCGAAGACCAGGCAGGGGCGGGCGGACGGACGCGCCAGAAAAAAGTCCCGAAACCCAGCCTGGAGTACCTATGGGGACAGTTCTGCGTGATGGCAGGGCTGTCCCCGCTTTTTTGCGTTTATGTTTATTCCTGGTCGGGGATGTATTCCATCAGATCGCCCGGCTGACAATTCAGTGCCTTACACATCTTATTTATCACATTCACGGGCAATTCTTTAATAGCCCCCGTACAAATAGCCGAAACCGTAGGAGGACGAATGCCGGTGACTTCCGCCAGTTGTTTCTGGGTCATATCATTCATCGCAAGCAGGACTTTTACGCGAAACTTTATCATCTGTTTCACCTTCCTTTCTCAAAGAGTATAGCACGGATGGCGTATCAAAGCAATACACGTGAAGGAAGAAAATTTCGCAAAAAGTAGAAAATCTACGTTTTGAGTATTGACATCCTACGCGAAACGTAGTATAATAGTTAATGTAATCAGGGCACACGCCCACACAACAAAAGGAGGAACACCCAAATGGCAACCAACGAAATCATCAGCAAGTTGAACGAACTGACCGAACTCCGCAAGATGGCGGAAGACCTCAACGCAGAGATTGAAGCCATCCAAGAGGAAATCAAAGCCCATATGACCGAAGCCGCTGCGGACACCCTGACCGCCGGACAGTACAAGGTCACTTGGAAGCCCGTGATCAGCACTCGCATTGACACCACCGCCCTGCGCAAGGATCTGCCCGAAGTCTGGCAGGAATACGGCAAGACTACCACGACCCGCCGGTTCTCCGTCGCACTGGCAAAGTAAAAACCGGAGTATCTACCACAACACTCCGGCGAATGCCCCACAGTAACCGCGAAGAAACCGGGGAGCAAGGATATTCTACCACAAGCCTTGCTCCCCTGACAAGCAAAGGAGCAAAGAAAAATGGATATTTACGCAGAAATCACCGCCCGAATCATAGACCAGATGGAAAACGGCATCATCCCCTGGCAAAAGCCCTGGGTCGCCAATGGCAAAGCCATCAGCCACGCAACCGGCAAGGCATATAGCCTCCTCAATCAGATGCTCTTGGGTCGCCCCGGCGAGTATCTGACCTTCAAGCAGTGCCAGCAGGCGGGCGGACGGGTCAAGAAGGGTGCTAAATCGCAGATGGTTGTCTTCTGGAAATGGATTGAGCAGGAAGACGAAGAAACCGGCGAAAAGAAGGAAGTGCCGTTTCTCCGCTACTACAATGTATTTCACATTGACCAGTGCGAAGGCATCACCGCAAAGCACACCGCCGAAACGGTTCTCCCCGATGGCGCGGACACGCTGGCAACTGCGCAGGACATCATATATGACTACCTCTCCCGCGAAGGTGTAACGCTTACCCACAGCGAAGGCGACAGGGCTTTCTACCGCCCCGCCACTGATGAAGTTGTCCTCCCCATCCGCAAGCAGTTTGTCAGCACCGCAGAGTATTACAGCACAGTCTTTCACGAACTGACCCACAGCACGGGTCATCCCTCCCGCCTGAACCGGCTGACCCGTCCCTCCTTCTTCGGCACAGAAGATTACAGCAAGGAAGAATTGGTCGCGGAAATCGGGGCATCCGCGCTGGTGAATTATGTGGGACTGGAAACAGACCACAGCCTCCGCAACAATACGGCGTACATCCAGAACTGGCTGACGGTTCTCAAAGGCGACAAACGCTTCATCGTGAGCGCGTCCGGCAAAGCCGAAAAGGCTGTGAATCTGATTCTGGGGAGTACGGGCTGATGCCCGCCTCCCCATATGGAGGGA
Organism: Clostridia bacterium; assembly: GCA_017481825.1. GTDB lineage: Bacteria > Bacillota > Clostridia > Christensenellales > Aristaeellaceae > UBA11524. Next base: position 7,092 of record JAFUOR010000011.1, on the reverse strand, counting down.
AATATGATGACGCTGGAAGATGATTTTATGTGGATTACCAGCCACACCTTTTCTGAAATGCGCCTGATGGTGGAAGGTGCGCTGAACCTCTTTGAAGATGATTCGGGTCTGCTGTGTCGGCTGGCGCGGGAGGCGGGCGAACTGGAAGCAATGCGTTCGCTGAACGACATCGGCACCTGCCTGTATGAGTTCAGGCGACAGATAAAAGCGTTACAGGAGGCGCATTACAAGACCTCAACACAGAAGCCGGATGACACCCAAGAGGCGTAAAGACTAACACTTGGTTTCCCTGACGATTTTCAACGGCTGAAAAAGGGGTAAAAACAGGCTCAAAACCTACGGAAATCGTCAAGGGAAACCGACCGACCTTTTATTTGACAGGAGGCTATCACGATGGCAATATACGGCTACGCCCGCTGTTCGACCAATGAGGACAAGCAGGACATCAACCGGCAAATCCGCGAACTGAAAGACGCTGGCGCAGAAGAAGTGGTCTTTGAATATGAACACGGCGACGCCAGGGTAAAAAAGGAACTCCATATGCTCTTGGACATGGCGACTGCTGGCGATACCATCATTACCTTGGAGGTCAGCAGACTGTCCAGAAGCACACAGCAGTTGTGCGAAATCATTGATGTTATCCGCGAAAAGAAACTGCGATTGGTCATTGTGGGGAGCATCACGATTGACTGCCGGAACGGGCAGACCGACCCAATGAGCGAAGCATTCTTGCAGATGGCGGGGGTGTTTAGTCAGTTGGAGCTGGCGATGATACGGGCAAGGGTGAAGTCAGGGATGGAGAACGCCAAGAGCAAGGGTAAGCGCATCGGCAGACCGCAGACAACGAAAGAGGACATCCCCACAGTGTTTTACAAGCACTATCCGGCGTTTGTGGCGGGGACGATGAACCTCACCGAACTGGCGCGGGTGTGCGGGCTGTCAAGGCCAACGGTGTATAAGTATTTGAAGATGATGGGATAAAGGATGCCCCTCTCTCCGGGATGGAGGGAGGGACATTTTTGCGTATGACATATTATATACCGTTATACACATCCAGGGGTTTATCTTTAATCAGAGTATCGTATTCCGTCTCGGTTAAGAACGCGTAATTGATAAGTTCGTAGAAATCGGGAGTCTTATCGCCTCTTGCTGATGTTACCCATGCTTCATGGCACCACAACGAATGCTCCACTACAACATAGCCATCGCTTACCGGTACAACCCATTGGCTGAATTGCGGGCATGACAATTTATGATAATAGTATGTGCCGCTATGATTGTATGCGTCTTGTCCGTTAAGAGATGTCATGGCATACACATTATGGTCTGTACCATACGGGTATTTAGTCATGAACTCGGCTTCCTTGAATGGTAGCCTCTTTGCGGTCGTATTGTTGTATTCAGTATATCCATATTTCCCTTTTAAGAGAGCTTCGATGCGATTGTATTGCTGATAATCAATCTCGTACCTGTCGTAATACGAACCCAGCTCATACACCACTGTTTTCGATAAGCCGTTTTCATCAAAATGAACGGCGATGTCTACGGAGTCTATATCCAAGAAATTCCACACATACCCTGACAAGTAGGGTCTACCCAAATTGTCAGCATCACGCTTATTTCGACTGCTATAACCCAATTTACCCATAGCCTGGTTCATTGTCATACCGAATTGTAATCCGTTGTATAGTGAAAATTTCTCCTCTGCGATAGCCGGGAGAACGGATGTAAGGATGATTGTCAGTATGCTTATTACACATAGCACTTTTTTCATTTGGTAGTCGCCTCCTTATCTTTCAACCAATTACAAAACGAACACCGATTAGGAACGATGTTTTTCTTTTTTAGGCGCGCTTCGGCCTCCTCAATCGTACAAACTTCAAAGTAGTTTTCTTCAATGATTTTCTGTCCTCTCTTACAGCATCCTGCAAGACAGTGAATGGTGCCTTTGACATGAACACGGTATCCCAATGTAACAATCCCCCTTTTGCTTGTTAAATGCTCTACCATCCGTTTGAAAGTAGAATATTATTCTATATTATACACTACAAGGTCTAATTTGTCTATATTTTTCTCAAAAATCGCATTTTCCTCTATAATGTTCTTATCATCAATCAGGAGGAAATGTTATGATTGGAGAGCGTTTGCTGGAACTGCGAAAAGACGCTGACCTGACGCAGGATGACCTTGCTGAAATCCTGAAAATCAACAAGCATTCTATTTCTTCCTATGAGCGGGATAAGAGCGAACCGCCGGATGCTATCAAAATTGCCATTGCCCGATATTTCAATGTCTCAATAGACTACCTCCTTGGCATCACCGATGACCCAAAGCCCATTGACCAGACCACATCTGTTTTTCGTTTGCCAGCAAGATTCCCCCGCAAAGCATTGCCTGAACTCACGAATTACATTGAATACCTGATGTGGAAAGCACATAACAATAAATGACGGCGAAGAAGCAAGATTATGCTCCTTCGCCTCGTTTTTTCTGCGCTGTGCCAGCTCACCCGTCCGTTTTTCTACCTCCACCAACCGGATCGTCTACCCCTCCCGCCCGCAGACCTGTCTCAACGCAAGAAATCAGCAGTTTTCTCCACACGTTGATGGACAATAAGGGATAGTTATTGTGTCGCATCAACCTTCGGGGAAAACTAAAAAGACGCAAGAGAAAATACTCCTGCGCCTTCGCATCCTGGTATTCAATTTTGCCCCTCCTGACGTTCTGCCATCACTTGGGCGACAAGCCTGGATATTTCTTCTGCCTGGTCGCCAAGAGCGTTCAGCACAAACTGCGGGCAGTAATAATATACGCCGTATTCAGGGTATAGGTCGTACACCATAGTACCCCACATTTTACTACGGGTTTCCTTATCCGCATTCTCAAAGCCAATCAGTTTTTTACTACGCTTCTCGCAGTATTCACGGTATTCTTCGCTGTCAGGGTCAACCCTGACATGAACCTTGTCGCCGTCTTCATCTTTGATGGTACGCCACAACGCACCCTTCTTGAAGCGGATTACATTTTCGCCCTTTTGAAGAAACCGCATCCATCGTTCCAAAGTAGTCTGAGTAATGGTATTTTCAAAATGCTGATTAAAAAACGCAGTACGGCTTGTCCACGGCATTGATTCAAAACTACCAATGACTGAGAACGCACGAATGAAACAAGCGAACAAGTAAGGGTCTCTTTGCTTATCAATTTCAAGTTCATCCCGCATTAGTGATGCCAACTGTTCCTCTGCGGTTTTCGGGAGTTGTGTGATGTTAGCACCTTTACGGGAATACTCATATTCGTAAAGCCGTTTGTTCAGGTATCGCTTAACCTTCTCTGCGAAGTGCCCATCTTTCAGGTCGGTGATACCCACGATTTCTGCTATCTCTTGGCGGGGATAGAACCGCTTCTCCAACATAGCCATATTTTTTGCTCCTTTATATTTTCTCCACACGCTGATGCGGTATATACTCTTGATATTATGACGCATCAACCTTTGGAGAATTATTTACGCTACCGCGTCAAGGTCTTCGTGGGCTTCCTGCTGAACGGGCTGGTTCCGATGAGCAAGAGCGTTCCTGACAGTCTTAACCTCAGCCTGAACCGCAATGCGCTCCACGATGAAGCCGTCAGCATCATACTCAACATTGATGGAGCCGAACAGCGGGAACTTCTCCTTGAACCACATACGCACATACTTGTAAGGTGCGGGCTGACCCTTGCTCAACAGACGGATGTTGTTGAACTGCTTCATATAGGCATCCTTCGTCCGGCACAGGGAGATGTAGTCCGTCATCGCCTTGTAAGAAACCTTATCAAAGGGGTCGCGTTCCTTGGTCTTGCCGTTCTCGTCGGTCTTGGGAGTGGGAGAGGCGTGAGTGGCTTTCAGCACGACCAGACCAGGATTGGCGTTGCGCAGGGAAACCAGGTAGTTATATTCAACAGTGCCAACAATACCAGCACGCTTGGCGAAAGCAGAAGTCAGGGTAGCGGTGTTCTCCACGGGGTTGTATCGGCACTGAGTGCCCAGCTTGGAATTACACATAACTTTGTTCCTTTCTGGTTTATCGGGTTTTCCTTCCCGTTATTTTGTTCAGGCAATCTTTTCTTCGGTCTCGGTCAGGTAGTCAGCAGTAGTCACGATGATTTGACCATCAGCGTTGAACTCTGCCTGTTCGTTGTAATGCGGGAAGGTGCCTTTGAACCAGTCCAGCATATAGTGGTAGGGGTTCTTCTGGGTCTTGGAGACTTCACGCTGGCGGATGAACTCGCACATATACTTTTCGCTATTCTCGCACAGGAGGATGTACTTGGTCATCTTGGAGTAGGTCAGACCCTTGCGGGCGGTGGTATTCTCGCGGAACTTGACAATCGGCATCCCCATCTCGCGCAGGGCTTTGAGGGTGTTGTAGGCGGAACTGTTCACGCCTTCACGGTTGGCTTCCTTGATGAGACGGTCGCTGACAGAAATGGTACCTTCGCGGTAGTTGATGCGGTAGCCCAGGGTGTTGTTGGAGTAAGTAGCCATATTTTTTGCCTTTCTGGTTTGAGAGGTTTTCCGTCCTCGTTTGTTTTTGTTTTTCAAGGTCGCTTTTCTCAACCTTGTATCTGTATTATAGTGTATCGTGGTGGGAATAAACACACCACTTCATCAAGCGGGCATTTCTTCGGCATTAGCGGTGGTGTAGTAGTTGGTATACTTCTTCAGAAACCAGTCCCGCACGAACAGGTAAGCACCGCAGGTCTGACCCTTGCCAAGAATCTTGGCGTTATCCAGTTCAGTCAGAGCCTTTGCCTGGGCTTCTGCTTCGGTGATGGTGGTTTCAATGTAGACCTTCATCGCCTGGTAGGTCAGGTTCTTGTGGGTGTTCTTCTTGCCTTCCTTCTTGGCAATCTCGCGCACCACAACCTTGTAATCGGGGTAATCCCTGCGGAGACGGCACAGGGTATTGTAATCCTTGGAGCCAACGATGGAGGCGGACTTGGCGAACTTCTTGGTCAGGATGATGCTCTGGGAGTCAAAATCGGGGCGGTAGCCCAGGGTGTTGATGTTAGCAGACATAGTAGTTATCCTTTCTGGTTTATCGGGTTTTCCTTCCCGTTCTTTCTTTTCTTTCAGGGCTCTTGGCGTTTCCCTCACCCTGTGCCTATATCATAACGCAGGAGGGTGGGAATAAAAACACCACTTTGAAAATGCGAAAAGAAATAGGAGTGGGCGCACCCACTCCTGAAAGTTCCTATGAAGTTCTAACCAACATCTATTAGAGTTCCAACAGGTTCCAATCAACATTCAGCAGAGTTCTTATAAGTTCTGTAACACCCCGCACCGCTGACCCTTTTTGAGCACTTCGTCATCCTTGATGCCTTCCAGGTATCGTTGGGTAATCGCTACGCTTTCGTGCCCCATCAGGCGGGATAGACTGTACAGGTCTAACCCGTTTTTGAGTTGTAGGTGAGCGAATGTGTGCCGACAGGTATGCGGGGACACACGCACCTGACTGTTGATTTTGACCTCAGCAGATGCTCGCTTGAAGAACTTGGCGATTGCCTCCTGGGTCAGCTTCTTGCCCCTGTTGGAGAGAAACACATAAGGCTCTGGCAGTTTATCCTCAAAATACGCTTCCCGCGCCATCCTGTACTTCATCAGGGTCTTCGCCAGGTAAGGCGAAACAGGAACTAATCGCTCCTTGCTTCCCTTTCCGTGAACCAGGATGTATTCATCGTGGATTTGCTCTGGTTTCAGGGTGATAACCTCCGTCAATCGCATACCAGTATCAAAGAACATTGCCAGGATGGCGCGGTTGCGGATGTCCAGAAAACTCTTTCCGTTGAAGTGATTGAGCAACCTTCTGATTTCGTCCTCGCTGAAAGTCAGTATCTTGGTCTTGGGCTGTTTCATATTCTTGACCTTGGTTGTTGGATTCTCTTTGATATGACCTTCACGTTTCAGGTAGTTGAAAAAGGTCTTGAAGGCTTTTAACAGGTCATTGATGTAGCGGGGCTTGCGCTGGCGGTCATCCATCATTGCCAGAAACAGTTTGATGTGGGCTGTCTTGACTTGCTCCACGTTCTTGATGCCGTACTCCTCCAAGAGATAGTTCTGTAAATAGCGTAATTGCTTCTGGTAATTATCAATCGACCTTGGCGACAATTTGCGCACCTTACAGTCAAAGCCAAACTCCACAATTGCGTCCTGAAAAATCATAAACAAAAACCCCTCTTTCCTTGACATAAACAGTCAGGAAAGAGGGGGAAATGCCTATCGTACCGGGCGGGCGGTTCTCACGAACAGCCTACTGTACTAATTCAACATTTTACGTACCTGGAGAACCTCGCCTCAACAGCCAAGTCCTCGCAAAGCCTTGATTCTACTGAATTACAGCTCAGCGAAGTACTTGATGGTGCGAACCATCTGAGAGGTGTAAGAGTTCTCGTTGTCGTACCAGGAAACGACCTGCACCTGGTAGGTGTCGTCGTCGATCTTGGCGACCATGGTCTGGGTGGCATCGAACAGGGAGCCGTACTTCATGCCGATGACGTCGGAGGAGACGATGTCTTCGGTGTTGTAGCCGAAGGACTCGGAAGCCTGAGCCTTCATGGCGGCGTTGACGGACTCAACGGTCACGTCCTGGCCCTTGACAACAGCCACCAGGATGGTGGTGGAGCCGGTGCAGACGGGCACGCGCTGGGCAGAGCCGATCAGCTTCTTGTTCAGCTCGGGGATGACCAGGCCGATGGCCTTGGCAGCGCCGGTGGAGTTGGGCACGATGTTCTGAGCGCCAGCACGGGCACGACGCAGGTCACCCTTGCGGTGGGGGCCGTCCAGGATCATCTGGTCGCCGGTGTAGGCATGCACGGTGGTCATGATGCCGGAGGCGATCGGATACTTGTCGTTCAGAGCCTTAGCCATGGGAGCCAGGCAGTTGGTGGTGCAGGAAGCGGCGGAGATGATCTGATCCTCAGCGGTCAGAGTCTCGTTGTTGACGTTGTAAACGATGGTCTTCAGGTCATTGCCAGCGGGGGCAGAGACGACGACCTTCTTGGCGCCAGCGGTGATGTGGGCCATGGACTTGTCCTTGGAGCAGTAGAAGCCGGTGC
>JAFUOR010000103.1 GCA_017481825.1 Clostridia bacterium | reverse complement strand
GACGAGAACATCTCCGGTACCCCCACCGTTGAGCAGGTGCAGGACACGGTGGAGCGCGTGCTGATCGAGAAGGGCGTTGTGCGCCGCGCCAAGGCCTACATCCTCTACCGCGCTGAGCGCAGCCGCATCCGCGAGATGAACACCCGCCTCATGCGCACTTTTGAGGACATCGTGTTCAAGGACGCCATCGATTCCGACATCAAGCGTGAGAACGCCAACATCAACGGCGATACCGCCATGGGCTCCATGCTCAAGTTCGGTTCCGAGGGTGCGAAGCAGTTCTACGAGACCTATGTCATGGATCCCCGCTTTGCCCAGGCGCACCGTGAGGGCGATATCCACATCCATGATATGGATTTCTACACCCTGACCACCACCTGCTGCCAGATCGAGCTCAAGACGCTGTTCAAGGGCGGCTTCTCCACCGGCCATGGCTATCTGCGTGAGCCCCAGGATATCACCTCCTATGCGGCGCTGGCGTGCATCGCTATCCAGGCCAACCAGAACGACCAGCACGGCGGTCAGGCCATCGTTGACTTTGACTATGGCATGGCCCCCGGCGTGAAGAAGACCTTCGTCAAGCGCTATCGTCTGAACCTGGCCCGCGCCCTGGAGCTGGTGCTGGGCGATGAGGAGGCCGACGTCCGCGCCGCCAAGCTGATCTCATCCCTGCAGGAAAAGGGCCTGGAGCCCACGCTGCAGGAACAGACCGAGCACCGCGCCGCCCTGAAGGAGGCACTCATGGTCATCTGCGAGGACGAGCAGCAGGCGGACCGCATCCTGGATTTCTCCCAGCGCCGCAGCGAGCAGGAGACCGACAAGGCCACCTTCCAGGCCATGGAGGCGCTGGTACACAACCTCAACACCATGAACTCCCGCGCCGGCGCGCAGGTGCCCTTCTCCTCCATCAACTACGGCATGGATACCTCTGCCGAGGGCCGCATGGTGGTCAAGAACGTGCTGCTGGCCACCGAGGATGGTCTGGGCGGCGGCGAAACGCCAATCTTCCCCATCCAGATCTTCCGTGTGAAGGAAGGCGTGAACTTCAACCCCGGCGAGCCGAACTATGACCTGTACCGCCTTGCCATCCGCACCAGTGCCAAGCGCCTGTTCCCGAATTTCTCCTTCGTGGATGCGCCCTTCAACCTGCAGTTCTACAAGCCCGGCTGCCCCGAGACGGAGATTGCCTACATGGGCTGCCGTACCCGCGTGATGGGCAATGCCTACGATAAGAACCGCGAAATCGCGCCCCGCCGCGGCAATCTGTCCTTCACCTCCATCAACCTGCCCCGCATCGCCATCAAGGCCAACGGCGACGTGAGCTGGTTCTTTGAGGAGCTGGAGCGCAAGATGCAGCTGGTAGTCGATCAGCTCAACGAGCGCTTTGCCATCATCAGCAAGAAGAAGGTCAAGAACTTCCCCTTCCTGATGGGCGAGGGCGTCTGGATCGACTCCGAGAAGCTGGATTGGAACGACACCGTGGGCGAGGTGCTCAAGCACGGTACGCTGACCATCGGCTTCATCGGCCTGGCGGAGGCCCTCAAGGCCCTGCGTGGCGCGCACCACGGCGAGAGCGAGGAGAGCCAGAATCTGGGCCTGGAGATCATCGGCGCGATGCGTGCTTTCACCGACCGCATTGCCAAGGAAACCGGTCTGAACTACTCTGTGATCGCCACCCCTGCCGAAGGTCTGTCCGGCCGCTTCATCCGTCTGGACAAGGAGCGCTTTGGCATCATCCCCGGCGTTACCGAGCGCGATTACTACACCAACTCCTTCCACGTGCCGGTGTACTACGAGTGCAGCGCGTTCCATAAGCTGAGTGTGGAGGCGCCCTATCATGCGCTGACCAACGGCGGCCACATCTCCTACGTGGAGATGGACGGCGATCCGCTGCAGAATCTGGACGCGTTTGAGAAGATCGTGCGCTTCATGCATGACAGCGGGATTGGCTACGGCTCCATCAATCATCCGGTGGATCGCGATCCGGTATGCGGGTACAACGGCATTATCAATGACGAGTGCCCCTGCTGCGGACGCACGGAGGATGATGGCGGACGCCGGTTTGAGAGGATTCGCCGCATCACGGGTTATCTGGTAGGCACGCTGGATCGTTTCAACAACGCCAAGCGGGCCGAAGAGCGTGACCGCGTCAAGCACGGCACCAACTAAGGAACAAAAAGAAGGGTCAAGGGGCGATGCCCTTTACGCGGGTGCAGGAGCTGGCGTTAGCCCCTGCCCGCAGGTGGCCCCGCGCCGCGGCGCAACCACCCACAACGATGCTCAGGAATCTCCCCGACGGGAAGTTCCTGAGAGGGTTCGTTAAAGCAACCAAGGAAAGCGAGCCCCATCCTCGCGATTTCCCCTGCGGCAGGTCTGCCGTGGGGGATCTTCTTTCCCACAAAAAAAGAACCAACTGCCCGATGAACGCTCCCCTCCGTCGCTCCCTGCCCTTTCCATCTGGGGAAGGTGACCTCGTGAAGCGGATCGAAGCCCCTTCAGCGAGGTCGAATGAGGCTGTGCGTCTACAGACGCGCCCCGTTTACCGCCCCACCGCGAGTTAGTCATGTCTTATCCGGCAGGAAAAAGCATGAAAAATGCAATCAACTATTGAATCGTGGGGCTGTTTGTAGTACAATAGATATGATATTTTTTTGTCAAGGAGGCTTCCCTATGTTTCCGATTGTCAAGAAGCGCGTCCTGAATCCTCAGGTCACGCTCATGGAAATTGAAGCGCCCCTGGTGGCCCGCAAGGCGCTGCCGGGTCAGTTCATCATCTTCCGCATCGATGAGGAGGGCGAGCGCATCCCGCTGACCATCGCCGGTTATGATCGCGAGAAGGGCACCGTCACCATCATTTTCCAGAAGGTGGGCTATACCACCGAGAAGCTCGATACGCTCAATGAGGGCGATGCGCTGCTGGACTTCGTGGGCCCCCTGGGCGAGCCGTCCCACACCGAGGGCGTGAAGCGCGCGGCGGTGATCGGCGGCGGTCTGGGCGTGGCGATTGCCTATCCTCAGGCCAAGGCGCTGCATGAGGCTGGCTGCAAGGTGGACCTGATCGTGGGCTTCCGCAATGAGGACCTGGTCATCCTCAAGGATGAGCTGACCGCAGCCTGCACTGAGCTGACCATCATGACCGATGACGGCTCCAACGGCAACAAGGGCTTTGTCACCCAGGCGCTGCAGAAGAAGCTGGAAGCGGGCGAGAAGTACGATGAGGTCATCGCCATCGGCCCGCTGCCCATGATGAAGGCCGTGTGCGACCTGACCAAGCCCTATGAGATGAAGACCATCGTGTCCATGAACCCCATCATGATCGACGGCACGGGTATGTGCGGCGGCTGCCGCGTTACCGTGGGCGGCGTGACGAAGTTCGCCTGCGTGGACGGCCCCGATTTTGACGGTCATGAGATCGACTGGGATGAGGCCATCGCCCGCGGCAAGATGTTCCGCCCCGAGGAGGCCCAGGCCCGCGAGAAGCTGAACCATGTCTGCCGCCGCGAGAAGATGGCGGATGCTGCGATGAAGGAGGGCAAGTAAGATGCCGAATCTGAGCATGACCAAGAACCCCATGCCCGAGCAGGAGCCTTCCATCCGCGCGGCGAACTTCAAGGAGGTTGCGCTGGGCTATACGAAGGAAATTGCCATGAACGAGGCGGATCGCTGCCTGAACTGCAAGCATGCGCCCTGCGTCAACGGCTGCCCCGTGAACGTGCCGATCCCCTCCTTCATCAAGAAGATCAAGGAAGGCGATTTCCAGGCTGCGTATGAGATCATCCGCACCCAGAATGGCCTGCCCGCCATCTGCGGCCGCGTCTGCCCCCAGGAGACCCAGTGCGAGAGCAAGTGTGTCCGCGGCATCAAGGGCGAGCCCGTGGGCATTGGCCGCCTGGAGCGCTTTGCTGCTGACTGGGCCATGAACGAGGGGAAGGTCTCTGCGGAAACCGCGCCCAAGAATGGCAAGCGTGCCGCTGTGGTCGGCTCCGGCCCTGCTGGTCTGACCTGCGCAGCTGATCTGGCCCGTGCCGGCTGGGAGGTCACCGTCTACGAGGCTCTGCATACCGCCGGCGGCGTGCTGATGTATGGCATCCCCGAGTTCCGTCTGCCCAAGACCCTGGTGCAGAAGGAGATCGACAACATCCGCGCCCTGGGCGTGAAGATTGTGACCAACGCTGTGGTTGGCCGCGCGATGACCATTGACGAGCTGCTCAACGACGATAAGTTCGACGCGGTGTTCGTCGGCTCCGGCGCAGGTCTGCCCAACTTCCAGAAGATCCCTGGCGAGAGCCTGTGCGGCGTGTACAGCGCCAACGAGTTCCAGACCCGTATCAACCAGATGAAGGCCTACACCTTCCCCCAGGCGGATACCCCCGTCAAGGTCGGCAGCCGGGTCGCCGTTGTTGGAGGCGGCAACGTGGCCATGGACGCGGCCCGCTGCGCCAAGCGTCTGGGCGCTGACGTGTACATCGTCTACCGCCGTTCCGAGGCGGAAATGCCCGCCCGTGCCGAGGAAGTCCACCATGCCAAGGAGGAGGGCATCAACTTCCTGATGCTCAACAACCCCGTGGCGATCAAGGGCGACGAGAATGGCTTTGTCTCCGCCATGACCTGCGTGAAGATGGAGCTGGGTGAGCCCGACGCCAAGGGTCGCCGCCGTCCCGTGGCGATCAAGGGCAGCGAATACGACCTCCCCGTGGAGACCGTCATCGTGGCCATCGGCAACAGCCCCAACCCCCTGATCAAGAAGACCACCCCCGACCTCCCCACCGAGACCTGGGGCGGCATCACCACCGACGAGAACGGCCGCTGCGGCAAGCTTCACGTCTATGCGGGCGGCGACGCCGTGACCGGTGCTGCCACTGTTATCCTCGCCATGGGCGCCGGCAAGAAGGCCGCTGCCGCGATGATCGAGGATCATCAGTAAGCGTCAAAAAAGTGGCCTATGGGCCACTTTTTTTGAGTTTTGCACTCACTGGTCGGATGGCAAAGTCATCCTCCCGGCCATTCGTTCGCGTAAGGACGCTTTTCCTGACGGAAAAGCATGAAAATCGCCGCGCAGGGGGGCGTTCCGGTAAGACCGGTAGAACGCTGTCTGCCATATTGGATTGCCGATTGCACACAACCTTATATTGTATGCGACTATTGCGTAACCAGTTTATCCTATCACGTAAACCAGTGTGCCCGATATACACGAGAAGGCTGGGAGGCTTTTTGCATCCCAGCCTTCTTCTTTGGGGGAAATGTATCAAACAACATTTCAATCCACGCACCGAACAGCATGAGCGATGCGACAATGTATTATATCAAGAATGGCTCAGAATTTCAATATAAATTCGTTGTATGATAAATTTAATTCATCTTGACATATTGCGCTTATAAGCTATAATATAGATTAAAGGTACATTTCCAGTGCGTTTATAGACCATACAGGGAGCAAAACATGCATACAGCACATATTGTTATTGATCCACAAACAAAGGTATGTCGCCTTCAGACTTGTACGGAGCATTCGCACTCTGTTGCCGATCTTGCAAAAGGCATCCTTACCCCCTGCGGTTTGGGGTCAACGGGATATCTGGCGGGATTATTACACGACTGCGGTAAGTTCACCAATGAATTTGATGCGTACATCCGTAAGGCAAGCAGCGGCGAACGCCTCCGGAAGGGGAGTGTGATCCACACCTTTGCCGGTGTACGCTGCATCATGGAGCTGTTTCATTCTTCAAGCGAACGATCTGTGAAAAACATGGTGGCCGAGGCCATTGCCATCTGCATCGGCAGCCACCATGGTTTGTTTGACCTGTGGGACGAACGGCACCAAAGCGGCTTTGAGCATCGCTTGAAGCATCAGCCTGAGTATGATCGGCGGGCGATCTCGGCCTTTTATGAAGAATGTGCGGCCCCAAAAGAAATCGAAAAGCTTTTTGCGGATGCGGAGCAAGAGATACTGGACTGCCTTCAATACAAGCTCACCGCTTGTGTCAGAAGTCATAAGGAATTTTGCTACGCCCTGGGGCTGCTGGTGCGGTTGATCACCTCAGCGGTTGTTGATGCGGACAGGACAGATACCCGCTGCTTTATGCAGAATGTTCCGATCCCGCAGGCTGATGAGATTAACTGGACGGATTGTGCCGCGCAGGTCAATGCATATATTGCGGCCCTTCGTCAGGACACGCCCATCCAGACGGCACGCAGAGCCTTTTCTGACCGCTGCGCCGCCGCGGCGGAGAATGAGCCTGGCCTGTACCGCCTCGATCTGCCAACCGGCGGCGGTAAAACGCTGGCGGCATTGCGCTTTGCCGTGCTTCATGCCGAAAAGAACAATCTGCGGAGGATCCTCTATGTCGCGCCCTTTCTTTCTGTCATCGAGCAGAATGCCGACGTGATTCGGTCAGCGGTGGGTGACAGTATTCCCGTGCTGGAGCATCACTCCAATCTGGTTCAGGAGGATACAGCGCCGGAGGAAGCGTCGCAGACAGAGTATTTGCAGGAAACGTGGGATGTGCCCATGATCATCACCACCTTCGTGCAGTTGCTGAACACGCTGTTCAGCGGCAAAATGTCCTCGGTGCGCCGTTTCCATGCGTTATGCGAAAGCGTTATCATCATTGATGAGGTGCAGTCTCTGCCGCCCCGGATGCTTTCCATGTTCAACTGCGCCGTCAATTTCCTGGTCAAATGCTGCCGGACGACCGTAGTGCTTTGCTCCGCGACGCAGCCCGCCTTCGATAAAGCAGAACGAAAAATGCTCCCCTACGGGCAGTTGATCAGCGATGACATGTTCAGGCAGTACGCACCGCTTTTCAAACGGACAATAATACAGGACGCCGGAGCCTGCTCCATGCAGGAAATTGCAGATCTGTCCATCGAGACGCTTGAAACCTCCGACAGTCTGCTGGTCGTTTGCAACACCAAGCGCGAGGCTGCTGACCTATTCCACACGCTGGGCGAAGCAACGGAGGCGAAGCTTTTCCACCTGTCCGCAGGCATGTGCATGGCTCACCGCGAACAGGTGCTTAGAGAAATGAACGAAGCCTTGGCGAGGAAGGAGAAGCTGATTTGCGCATCCACCCAACTGATCGAGGCCGGCGTGGACATCAGCTTCGGTTCGGTCATTCGCCTGTCAGCCGGCTTGGACAGTATCGTGCAATCTGCCGGGCGCTGCAACCGCCATGGCGAACACAACGAGCCACAGCCCGTTCGCATCTGCAGGCTGAAGAGCGAAAAGCTGGGCTCACTCAAAGAGATCAGCGCGGCACAGGATGCGCTGAATGTACTGCTGGAGGAATATCGCCTTCATCCGGAACGCTACGATCACGACCTTGCTTCCGATGCTGCTGTAAGAAATTATTACACAGCCGTGTATAGCAATATGCCGAAGCGGGCACAGGATTTTTATGTTAACGGACAGTACCTTTTCGAGCTGCTTTCGACCAACACTCAGTTCCTTTCAAATGCTTCATCCTCTTACATGCTCAATCAGGCCTTCCGCACGGCGGGAGAATGGTTCGAGGTGTTTGACAGCAACAGCGAGGGAATCCTTGTACCCTACTGTGAAGGAAGACGCATCATTGATGATCTGGCAGATGACGATCTCCGATATGACCTTTCCCGCACAGCCACGCTCCTGGAAAAAGCAAAGCCTTACACCGTATCTGTCACGACCAGGCAAATCGAGCAAATGCAGAAGAACGGCATGCTGTATACGCTGCTGGACGGCAGCATTTACGTTCTCAATGATCATTATTTTGATGATGACATCGGCATAAGGGAGGAAAATGATCTGTGCAGTACCCTAATATTGTAGAATTTGAGGTATATGGGCCATATGCTCTGTTCTCCGATCCGCTGATGCGCGTGGGCGGCGAGAAAAGCAGCTATCAGGTGCCTACATACGAGGCGCTTAAAGGCGTGCTTTCCTCTGTTTACTGGAAACCTACCATTATTTGGTGTGTTGATGAAGTCCGCATCATGAACCGTATCCAGACGGAGGTCAAGAGCATCCGCCCCATCAAGTACAACGGTGGCAACGACTTGGCCTACTACACCTATCTGAAGGACTGCCGTTATCAGGTGCGCGCCCATTTCGAGTGGAACATGAACCGCCCTGAGCTGGCAGGCGACAGGAACGAAAACAAGCACCATGAAATCGCGAAAAAGATGATCCGTCGCGGTGGCCGACGGGATGTGTTCCTGGGCACGCGGGAATGCCAGGCCTATGTGGAGCCCTGCGTGTTCGGGGAGGACGAAGGCTACTACGACGATCTGCCCCAGCGTTCCTTCGGTGTGATGTACCATGGCATGACATACGCCGACGAGGCATATTCGGCGGAAACGGCCGGCAAAATGACCGTCAACCTTTGGCGGCCGGTAATGGAGAAGGGCGTCATCAGATTCGTGCGTCCCGAAGAATGCCCGCTGCACAAGCCCATCAAAGCCATGAGCATGAAGCCCTTTGGCGAGGACACGGGCAATTTCTCCGGCCTGCGTGAATATGGGGAGGTAACCTGATGGGACTTTTGCAAAAGGCGCTTGAAACCTACGAGGTCATGGAAGGTCTTGTGGGCATCTATGAAGAGGGCAAGGAAGAACCTCTGGCTCCCATCGGCCACATGGTGACCAAGGCGCAGATTGAGGTTACCATCAATGCCGAGGGGCAGTTTATTGGAGCAAAACTTGCCGACAAGGATAGGAAAATCATCATTCCGGTGACGGAGGAATCCTCGGGCCGGACAAGCAGTCCTGCAGCTCACCCGCTTTGCGAGCAGCTGGGCTATCTGCTGGGGGACGATGAGGTCAAGTTTGACTTATATATCAACGGCCTGACGCAGTGGTGTCAGACAGACTATGTACACCCGAAAGCCAGGGCAGTTTTGGTCTATGTCCGGCAGCGCACGTTGCGCGACGACCTGACCAACGCAGGGCTGTCCACCGACAAAGAAAAGGACATGATCTGCTGGCGCGTGGTTGGACTGGGCATTGACGACAATACTGCCGTGTGGGAGGATGTGGCTTTGATGAAGGCTTATTCCTCTTACTATCTGTCGCAAAAGCAGGGGAAAACAAATCTTTGTATGCTGACAGGCGAGGATACACACATCACCTGGCAGCACCTCAAAGGAGCATTTTCCCTCAATGGCAACGCGAAGATCATATCCGCAAACGACTCCGCCAACTTCACCTACCGCGGACGCTTTGCCGAGCCGGAAGAGGCCGCATCCGTGGGCTACCTCGCTTCACAGAAGGCCCATAACGCCCTCAAATGGCTCATCAGCACTCAGGGCACGACCCAGGGCGGCCGCGCCTTTGTCTGTTGGAACCCCCAGGGCCACACCGTTCCCAAGCCCACGCTGCCCTTTCACTTTCAGTTTGAGGAAGAGGAAGTCTTGCCCGATTACAACAGCTACCGCGAAGATCTTCGGCGCAAGCTGGCAGGCTATCGTGATGAATGGCAGCCCGAGGAGCAGGTGATCATCGCCGCCTTTGATGCGGCCACCACCGGTCGCCTTGCTATCACCTACTACAATGAAATGCTTGGCTCAGACTTCCTGGAACGCCTGGCCCGCTGGGACGAGACCTGTTGCTGGAAGGATGACTACCACGGTGTACAATCACCGCTATTGTATAGCATCATTGCCTTTGCCTTCGGAACGCCGCGCGGTGAGGCTGGCAAGGTGGAGCCGGACGAAAAGCTCGTTGCCCCTCAGATGCAGCGCTTGCTTTCCTGCCGCATCGATCAGGCTGCATTCCCGCTGGACATCATGCAAGCCCTGGTGGCCAAGGCAGGCAATCTCCAGATTTACAGCAAGACCAACCGCAACAAGCTGCTGTGCATCACCTGTGCAGCCATACAGAAATACTATATCGACCATCAGAAGGGGGAATTCAAATTGGCACTGGAACCCGAACGGAAGGATCGAAGCTATCAGTGGGGCCGTTTGCTGGCCGTGATGGAGAAGATCGAGCGAGACACCTATAACGCAGACGAAAAACGGGAACCCAATGCGATCCGCATGCAGTCCGTGTTCGTTAAGCGCCCTGGCTATGCATTCATGGTCATCATGGAGCAGCTCAAAAATGCCTATTATCCTCGTCTGCACATGGGTCTCCGCACAAAGTATGAGCGGCTGATTGGCGAGATCATGGAGCAGCTCCACCTGTCGCTCAAAGAACCCGAAGATTACGGCACCCCCCTGACCGAAAGCTATCTCCCCGGCTACTATCTGCAAAAGAGCGCGCTTTACACCAAGAAGGAAACCGAAGAAACGGAGGAACATACCGATGAAGCTTGACAAGAAGATCGACTTTGCTGTGCTGATTTCCGTTACCAACGCCAACCCCAATGGCGATCCCCTCAACGGCAATCGTCCCCGCACGGACTACAAGGGCTTTGGTGAAATGTCCGATGTGTGCATCAAGCGCAAGATACGTAACAGGATGCAGGATCTGGGGCATGAGATCTTCGTGCAGTCCGACGACCGGGCGGACGACGGTTTCCTCAGTTTGAAGGACCGTGCCAAGTTCCTGGAGAAGATCAAATCCCAAGATGAATTTGCCTGCACTGCCTGCGAAAAATGGCTGGATGTGCGTTCCTTCGGCCAGGTGTTCGCTTTCAAGGGCTTCGGATGTGCCTCTGTGGGCGTGCGCGGCCCGGTATCCATCCATCAGGCTGTCAGCATTGATCCGGTGGATGCCTACTCCATGCAGATCACCAAGAGCGTCAGCGGTGAACGCAAGAACGGGGCCGACCGTGGCAGCGACACCATGGGCATGAAGCACTTCGTGCGCTTCGGTCTGTATCAGGTGAAGGGCTCCATCAATGTGCAGCTGGCTGAAAAGACCGGCTTCTCCCAGGAGGATGCCCTGGTGGTGAAGGAAGCCCTGCGTACGCTGTTTGTCAACGACGCTTCCGCCGCCCGGCCCGATGGCTCCATGGAGGTGGTACGGGTGTACTGGTGGGAGCACAACTGCAAAGACGGGCAGTATTCCTCCGCAAAGGTGCATCGGTTGCTGAAGGTGTCGGCGAAGGCCGATGTCACCGCCGCTGCGTCGGTGGAGGACTATGACATCCAGCTGGACGAGCTGCCCGGTCTGGCCTGCGAAGTGATCGAGGGCATGTGATGTGCCCCGCGAGCTATTACAGCTTTCCGGCTTGCAGCACTTTGCCTACCCACCTTTTCTGTGGAAATGAGGTGAAGGTGAGGAAATGCTTGTTTTGATCACTTACGATGTTAACACAACGACATCCGCCGGTAAGCGACGCCTGCGTACCGTCGCCAAGAAGTGCGTCGCCCATGGGACACGGGTGCAGAACTCTGTATTTGAGTGTGTGCTTGACAACAGCCAGTACAAGCTTCTCAAGCACGAGCTGGAGCAGCTCATCGATATTAATTGTGACAGCCTGCGCTTCTATGTCCTTGGCAACAACTATCAGAACAAGGTCTCGCATATCGGTGCAAAAGAAACGTTCGACGTCGAAGGCGATCTCATCCTTTAATGGGTGCGAAGTGACAGTAAGCATAAAGGGTTGGGGCGGTTCGCACCCGGAATGCATAGTATACCAACGACGAATCGCTGTTGTTTGAAGAACGATAGTGAACGAAAATGGAGACCGATGGATTCTTTTTGTCAGAAGTGGACAATCCTTCACATCGATTGTCCGTCACTTCTGCTGTCCCACCCCGCCCGGGGTGGGTGGATTGAAATAGCAGATGGAGGCTGACACCATTTTGTTCCCGCGTCCCACCCCGCCCGGGGTGGGTGGATTGAAATTTTGCAAGGACATCGGCAACGTGTGCCGCCTCGGTCCCACCCCGCCCGGGGTGGGTGGATTGAAATTCGGTCATCGCGAGCTGCGCCCAGTGAGCGTGGCAGCGTCCCACCCCGCCCGGGGTGGGTGGATTGAAATGCTGCGACGCCGCTTACCTGGCCCGCATTGCCGGACCCACCCCGCCCGGGGTGGGTGGATTGAAATAAAGAGCTGCGCGCAAAGGCGCAGGAGCTGCAATGTCCCACCCCGCCCGGGGTGGGTGGATTGAAATTCGTAGGGGATGAGCCTGTCCAGCGGCCAGGTCTGTCCCACCCCGCCCGGGGTGGGTGGATTGAAATGTGGAGGGCAACCTGTATGGCTGGATCGACAAGTCCCACCCCGCCCGGGGTGGGTGGATTGAAATTTGAAGTTGTTGAGGATGTCCAGCTCAATCCGGTCCCACCCCGCCCGGGGTAGGTGGATTGAAATGAGGAATGCAAAAAGCAGATCAAAGCCAGCCCGTGTCCCACCCGCCCGGGTGGGTGGATTGAAATAGGATGCCGTCGATCATGCCATAGTCATCTTCGTCCCACCCCGCCAACAACGTTAAGGGTGCATTGCAGCACCTCTGCGTCCCACCTTACTCGGGGTGAGTATATTGAAATTTCACCCGTAGGTTCAATTCGATTGCTCATAATGTAACATATGACCATCTCTATTAACAAGAAAATTGTTTTCCCACAGCATCTTTATATATCCTGTGGGGTGTCGCAAGCAATGCATGTGGATAGTCGAATCTACATACTCGCTTGTTGGGTAGCAGCCCAAGCTCATTGATCGCACACAAAGTGTGCGGCTATTCTGCGTGATGTTTACGAAACATACGCGCACTGCTGCACGAAAATTGTGCACCAATGCTTCATTGACGACGGTTACTCCGGCGCGAACGTCAACCGCCCCCGACTGGCAGCGGATGATCTTGCTGGTTGAAGCAGGTCAGATCGGCATCATCCTTGCAAAAGACATGAACCGCATCGGACGCAACTACCTGGAGGTTGGCTTCTACACCGAAGTGATGTTTCCCAAGCACAATATCCGCTTCATTGCTGTCAACAGCGGTGTGGACAGCGTCAACCAGCAGGACAATGACTTCACGCCATTCCTGAACATCATCAACGAGTTCTATGAGAAGGACACCAGCAAGAAGATCATCGATGCAGATATACGTTCACGCTCCTGACAAGAGCAGTGGTCGCCATGTGCAGGAATCGAGATCAGCTACAACTACATAGGCATTCTTCTCACCAGCCTGCTGCAAAGCGTACAGAATGCAAAAACGGTATGACCGAAGCTGTACCGCACTGAAAACCACTGAATACTGTTTCATCAGAACGCATCCCATGTCGCCGATTTTCGATTGGCAGTCTGCCGACGGCGAATTGCGTTGACTGAGTGCGTGACTTTTGCCCCCGTGCGGTGCAGGATGATCAGTCCTGCGCCGCTTTTTGTGTGCGGCAAAATAAAAAGCCTTCCCCTTGAGGGGGAAGGCAGCCGAGTGGAACGCGAGGTCGGATGAGATGGATTGCTGCTTAACGTCGTGCCATGCCTCCGGAGACGGAGGGGAGGTCACAAGGCGTATTTCTCACGCATTGTCATGCAGCGTCTTCGCATCGTCCATGACCACAAGCCCCACCTTGGTCAGATCATAGGGCGTGGACTGGTACACAAAGTAGTTCAGCCAGTTGCAGTACAGCAGATTCGCGCTGGAGCGCCAGGTGCAGATGGGCTCCTTTGTATCGTCGTCATCGGGGAAGTAATTCACGGGAATATCCGGGTTGATGCCGGCCTTCACATCGCGCAGATACTCGCCCAGCAGCGTGTCCGCGTCATACTCGCTATGACCGGTGATGAAGACCTGGCGTCCGCCGTGGGTGGAGATGGCGTAGACGCCTGCCTCGTCGGATTCGGCGAGGATCTTGAGCTCGGGGCGTTGGAGGATGTCCTCCTTTTCCACCGTGGTGTAGCGGCTCTGGGGCACCATGAAGGTATCGTCAAAGCCGCGGAAGAGGATGGAGTTGCGGTGGGTTACCCTGTGGCGGTACACGCCGGAGAGCTTCCTGGGGAGCTGCTTCTTGGGAATGCCCCAGTGATAGTACAGCCCCGCCTGCGCCCCCCAGCAGATGTGGAAGGTCGAGGTCACGTGGGTCTTTGTCCACTCGAAAATCTCGCACAGCTCATCCCAGTAGTCAACCTCCTCAAAGGGCAGCTGCTCCACCGGCGCGCCGGTGATGATCATGCCGTCGTAGGTGTTTGCCTGCACCTGATCGAAGGTCTTGTAGAAGGCCAGCATGTGCTCGGCGGAGGTATTCTTGCTCACATGGCCCTGCACCATCAGCAGATCCAGCTCCACCTGCAGGGGCGTGTTGCCAAGAAGGCGTGCCAGCTGGGTTTCCGTGGCGATCTTGGTGGGCATCAGGTTCAAAAGCAGGATGCGCAGGGGACGGATGTCCTGGGTCGTGGCGCGGTTCATGGGCATGACGAAGATGTTCTCGCTCCGCAGCTTGGCGGCGGCGGGAAGGTCGTTGGGGATTTTGATGGGCATCGGTCTTCACCTCATATGATCGTCAGTTGAGCACCTGGCGGGCGATTTCCACCGCGGCTTTGGCGTCCTTGGCGTAGTAAGCGTTCAGATGGGCGGCATAATCCGGCGTGACCACGGCGCCGCCCAGCATGATGGCAGGGGGCTCAGGCAGCTGACGGAGCTGGCGCACGGTTTCCTCCATCGCGGGCAGGGTGGTGGTCATCAGCGCCGAGAGCCCCACCAGGCGGACGTTTTGCTCCACCGCCGCCTGAACGATGGTCTCCGGCGGCACATCGCGGCCCAGGTCGATCACCTCGTAGCCGTAGTTGGCCATCACCGTCTTGACGATGTTCTTGCCGATATCATGGATATCGCCCTTGACGGTGGCGATGATGACGCGCTCCTTCTTGACCGCCTCGCCCTCGCCCATGCTGTCCTGAATGACGCTGAACACCGCCTGGGCGGCCTGGGCTGCGCTGAGCAGCTGGGGCAGGAAGGCCACGCCCTTCTCATAATCCGCGCCGACCTTGTCCAGCGCGGGGATGAGGTGGCCCTCGACCAGCTCAAGGCCGGTGGCGGAGGTAAGGGCCTCCTTGGCCAGGCGGGCGGCGTCGGCTTTCAGACCGCGGATGATGGCTTCGGTCAAATGCAGCGTCCGGGATTGGGAAGCGGGAGATGACGGGGTGGGGACGACGGAGGCAAAGCGGGCGACGTAGCGCTGGCAGCTTTCGTCCTCGCCACTCAGCACGCGGAAGGCGGCAACTGCGTCCATGATCTCCTTCTGGTTGGGGTTGATGATGGGCAGCGTCAGGCCCGCGGACATGGCGCGGATCAGGAAGGTCTGGGTCATCAGCAGCCGGTTGGGCAGGCCGAAGGAGATGTTTGATACGCCCAGCACCGTGCGCAAATTCAGCTCCTGCGTTACACGGCGCACGGCCTCCAGCGTGGCTTCAGCCTGATCCTGCTGGGCCGATACGGTCAGGGTAAGGCAGTCGATCCACACGTCCTCGCGGGGGATGCCTGCATCAAGCGCCGCGTCCAGAATGCGCCGGGCGATGGCCACGCGCTGAGTCGCCGTGGTGGGCAGGCCATCCTCGTCCAGCGTCAGGCCAACCACCGCTGCGCCGTATTTCTTCACGATGGGCAGCACGCGCTCCAGCACCTTCCCGTCGCCGTTGACGGAATTCACCGCAGCCTTGCCGTTGTATACGCGCAACCCTGCCTCCAGGGCATCCGCGTTGGAGGAATCCAGCTGTAGGGGCAGTGATACGGCCTCCTGGAGTTTCTGCACCACGCGGGGCAGCATGGTTACCTCATCCACGCCGGGGAAGCCTACATTCACGTCCAGAATCTGCGCGCCTGCGTCCTCCTGGGCGATGGCAACATCGACGATGTAGTCCAGATCGCCCGAGAGCAGCGCCTGCTGGAAGCGCTTCTTGCCCGTGGGGTTGATGCGCTCGCCAATGACGCGCACGCCGCTGATGGCAACGGGGGTCGTGGGCGTGCACACCATGCTGACAGGCACATATTCGCGCTTGCCGGGGATCATGCCCGCCACCCTTTCATGCAGGGCGCGGATGTAGGCGGGATCCGTGCCGCAGCAGCCGCCCACGATGCTCACACCGGCCTGGACGGCCTGGGCCATGGCCTGGGCAAAATCCCCGGGGGAAAGGTCGTAATGCCCGTCCACCGGGTCGGGAAGGCCAGCATTGGGTTTGGCGATCACCGGCAGGCGCGTGCTGCGGCACAGCTCCTGCAGGATGGGCAGCAGCTGCGCCGGGCCCAGGGAGCAGTTCAGGCCGATGGCGTCCGCGCCCAGGCCCTCCAGCGTTTTGGCCATGGAGGCCACCGTGCAGCCGGTGAAGGTGCGGCCGCTGGCGTCAAAGGTCATCGTGACCATGACGGGCAGGGAGGTGGATTCCTTCACTGCCAGCAAGGCCGCCTTGGCCTCGTACAGATCGGTCATCGTTTCGATCACGGCAAGGTCAGCCCCGGCTCTTTCGCCGGCGGAGGCGACTTGGGCAAACATGGATACGGCGTCTTCAAAGGGCAGCGTGCCCAGGGGTGCGAGCAGCTCGCCCAGGGGGCCGATATCGATGGCGACCTTCGCCGCTGTGCCCTCGCAGGCCTCCTTCGCGGCTCTCACGGCAGCGGAGACGACCTCCTCAACCGTGTGTCCATACTTGGCCAGCTTTTTGCGGTTGGCGCCAAAGGTGTTGGCGTAGATCACCTGACTGCCCGCATCAATGTACTGGCGGTGGATGTCCGTCAGCAGCTGCGGGTTGGTCAGGGCCAGCAGCTCCGGCAGCTCGCCGGGGCGCATGCCACCGGCACGCTGGAGCATCGTGCCCATCGCGCCGTCAAGGAAAAGAAGCTTGCTTTGTTCAAATACCACAGGGCGTTCCCGCCTTTCGTAAAGAGCATGTTTTGTTCATCGCGCAATAAGCGCAGCCGCGGATACGGGCCTTTTGCGGCTTGTCCGCCAGACCGATCACGGCGCTGACGCTCTTTTGCGGATGCATGAGGAGCGAATCCAGCACCGTCACGCCGATGCGGCGCGCCCCGGTGATATCCAGCAGAAGGGGCTGCACCTCCAGCGGCAGATCGCCATAGCCTGGGGAGAAGCGATCCGTCAGGTACATGCCGGGGAAGCGCGCGCGGATGGCGTTCTCCACCGCGTCGCAGCCAGCCTCCACCCAGGCGCTGCCCAGGGCGTCCAGCATCACAGCCCGGCGCATATCGCGGGATTGCTCGGCGCGTACCCAGGCGTCAAAGGCGGCGCCCAGCGTACAGACCATGACGGCGGCCTGGCGGCACTCCGCCAGTATTTTCTCCGCCGTGCGTCCGGGGAGGGCAAGGGCGGATACATCCATCAGCCGCCAGAGGGAGCGCGGGGGATGCTGCGCCATCACCTCGCCGGACAGCGCATCCATCTGTGCCCGGAGAGAACCGTTCGGGTCGCTGCGGACGCCCAGATAGCGCAGGGCATCGTCGATATTCAGCTGCACCGCGTCACCTCCCAGCAGATAATGCATTCATTATACATGCTTTGCGCGAAATTGTACAGCATTGTGGCATGAGAAAAAATGAAGAGATACAAAAGCCGGGAGCGATGGCTCCCGGCATGTCAGAACAGTGCGATGAAGGCATTCCAGGCGTTCAGCAGATGCTCGGTATGGATGGTTTTGCCCATGGCGGCTTCCATGGCGATCAGCGCCGCCAGGTGCGCCGGATACAGCGCATATCCCAGCCAGCGCGGCATTTTGAGGGACTTCTTCATGGGCAGGAGCATCAGCGGCAGCGCCAGGATGGCAAAGGACTGCACCTTGAACCAGGGCGAGAACACGCTGCCAACCTCGCTGCGCAGAAGCGGCACGAAGGACAGCCCAAAAAGGTCGTTCACGCCCGAGGAGGTCGAGCCCCAGTAGAGGCAGAAGGCGATCATCGTTGTAGCGATGCCGGCGGTGGATTTCCGCGCGCCGTAAAGCAGGAGCGTCAGCATCACGCCGCGCCAGCCGTAGTCGCAGCCGGTGAGCTCCGCCGCGGCAAGGGCCAGCACCGGCGCCCAGATGTGGCTCAGGAAGCGCTTTTCCCGCAGTCCCCACAATCCGCACAGAGCGATGGCCAGCGTCAGGAAGATGTTGGGCTGATTCCAGGTGTGGTTGAGCGCCACCATGTACAGCGGCTGGGAGGCCAGGCCGATCAGGGCGATGCGCAGCAGATATTTGGGCATGGAGCGGGTGTGGCATGCGCCCACCACCATGCACCAGCAGTACAGCGGGAAGGCGATGCGCCCAATCAGGCGCAATTCAAAGATGCCGGGAAAGCACATCTTGCCTGCATGGTCGATGAACATGAATACCAGGGCCAGAATCTTGAGCACACCCGTGGCGGAATTGCCTGCGATCCGGCGGTCAGAAGCAATAGGCATGGGATTCCCTCCTTTGGATAGAGACAGTATAACGCAATTTCAGTGTAGAATCAAGGCGATTTCACCTATCCTTCACATGCACGGCTTATGATGAAGGCAGCTTTCAGGGAGGGAGGAGATGACCGTGCGCAGAGGGCTCAGGTATGGGATGCTTTTGCTGGCGGCTGTGCTGGTGGTTACAGGGCTGTACCATGGCTTGCGCCGGGAGGAGACCCTTCCCCTGACGGACTCCAGCGCCGCCGCCGGGCTGATGCTGCTGGATGATGCGCAGGGCGTGTACGTTCTGGCCATCATGGATCAGAGCCCTGCCTATTGGGCTGGCATCGAGCCGGGGGATTATATCCTGGAGGCCGAGGGTGTCGCCTTGGAGGATGTGGTTCAGCTGGATGAAATGATGAGCCAGGGATATCATTCGCTCCGGCTTAAGCTGCTGAGGGATGGAGAAGGGCTGCAGGTGACGCTGAGTGCGCGGTAGATGGGGGTCGGCCTCATCCGACCTCGCTGCGTTCGGCCTCCTTCTTTAAAGGGGAAGGTCATAGTCCCTGGTTACTCCCGCACCTCACCGCAGGTGTAGGCCGCCTCTCACGACTCCAAGGGAAAAGACAGGTATGGGCGACGCGAGAACTCCGTGAACTTGTTCACGGCTCCGAGCCAAAGCATGACCTACCAAGTCCATGTAGCATTCGCCCTCCGCTCCTCACGCGCGAGCAACCCCAACCGAAGGAGCGCAAGCAAGATCGCGAAAAGGGTGTCGAGAGGGCTGAAAGCCCTTGCCAGGGTGCAGGGGCAGAGTCCCTGCCGCTTGCAATCTTCTTCAAAGCCCTGTATACTATTTATGAAAGGAGGCGTACCATGACCATTTTGATTGTTGATGACGAGGCGCGCATCCGCGAGCTGATCCGGAAATACGCCATCTTTGAAGGATACACAGTGGTGGAGGCTGCCAATGGCATGGAGGCCATCGACAAGTGCCGGGAGCAGCATTTTGATTTGATCATCATGGACGTGATGATGCCGGAGCTGGACGGCTTTTCCGCGTGCCGGGAGATCCGCAAGACGAGCGATGTTCCGATGCTGATGCTGTCCGCGCGCGGGGAGGAATACGACCGTATCCACGGCTTTGAGCTGGGGGTAGACGATTATGTGGTCAAGCCCTTCTCGCCCCGGGAGCTGATGATGCGTGTGGCGGCCATCCTCAAGCGCACCGGCACGGCGGAGCAGGGCGAGTGCGTGCAGATTGCCGACATGACGGTGGATTTCACCGCCCGCCGGGTCACCATCGGCGGGGAGGAATTGTCCCTGTCGCCCAAGGAGTATGATCTGCTGTTTTACATGGTGCGCAACCGCGGCATCGCCCTGACCCGTGAACGCCTCATCAGCGAGGTGTGGGGGTATGATTTCTTCGGCGACGACCGCACGCTGGATACGCACATCAAGCTTTTGCGAAAGAGCCTGGGGGCCTATGCTGACCGCATCACGACCCTGAGGGGAGTTGGCTACCGCTTTGAAAAGGAATGATACGGCGCTTTCCCTCCGACAGAGGCGGCAGGGCGCGCCCAAGCCGGGCATTCGCCGCCGGGTCATGCAGTACCTGGTGGCTTTTGTCGCGTTCGTGATCGCGCTTTTATGGCTGTTCCAGATCGTGTGGCTGGATGATTTCTACCGCTGGGACAAGACGCGCCAGATCAAGGCCGCCTCGGACGCTGTGACCCAGAACCTCGATAACGAGCAGCTTGATCGCCTGGTGGAGCATCTGGCCAGCCAGAACGACGTGTGCATATTGCTCATTGACGAATACGGACGCGCGGTGCTCTCCAGCGACGATATCCGCTTCTGCCTCATTCACCGCATGTCCAGCCGCAACCTGGCCTTCTGGTGTGATATCGCCCCGGAGGATGGCAGCGTGCTGACGGAGCTGTTCAACGTGCAGCCGGATACGGCGCTGCCGGTGGCGCCCCACACCTTCCGCGGCAATGTGCATGTGGTGGAGGAGGATCACCGCCAGAGCCTGCTTTGCGCCAGGCGCGTCACGCTTGCTGGCGGCAGCACGGGCTATCTGCTGCTCAATTCCATCATCACGCCGCTGGATACCACGGTGTCCACGCTGCGCTTGCAGCTGATTCTCATCACCTGCGTAGTGCTGCTGGGGGCTGTGGGGCTGGCGTGGTTCATTGCCCGCAAGGTGACGCGGCCCATCATCGAAACCAATGAGGCTGCCCGCGCCCTGTCCAGGGGGCAGTATGAATCTCCCAGCAACGGCGGCGCCTACCGGGAGATGGCGGAGCTCAACGCAACGCTGAGCCGGGCTGCCGGGGAGCTGAGCCAGGTGGACAGGCTGCAGCATGAGCTGATTGCCAACATCAGCCATGATCTGCGCACGCCGCTGACGATGATCGGCGGCTATGCCGAGGCCATGCGGGATATCCCCGGCGAGGCCAACCCGGAGAACATGCAGATCATCATCGACGAAACGAATCGCCTGACCAGCCTGGTCAGCGAGCTGCTGGATTTTTCCCGTCTGCAGACCGATCA
This sequence comes from Clostridia bacterium, assembly GCA_017481825.1. Taxonomy (GTDB): domain Bacteria; phylum Bacillota; class Clostridia; order Christensenellales; family Aristaeellaceae; genus UBA11524. The sequence continues at coordinate 15,625 of JAFUOR010000103.1, read as the reverse complement.
CGCGCCCATGGAGATCGCCCCCTTCGCCCTGACGGACAGCGTGGAGGCCATCGTGCAGCGCGTCGCCAAGCTGACGGAGAAGGATGGCTACATCCTGCGATTTGAACCCCAGGAGCGCATCATGGCCCTGGCGGACGAAAAGCGCATCGGCCAGGTGGTGTACAACCTCCTGGGCAACGCGCTGACCTACACCGGCGCTGACCGCACTGTCACCGTGACGCAGGAAATCCGGGATGGTGGCGTGCGCCTGTCCATCCGCGACAGCGGCAAGGGCATCCCGCCGGAGGAACTGCCCCTCATCTGGAATCGCTACTACCGTGCTCAGGAGAGCCACAAGCGCGCCGTGATCGGCAGCGGCCTGGGCCTGTCCATCGTGCAGAGCATCCTGGAAAAGCACGGCGCCCGCTATGGCGTGGACAGCACCGAAGGGGAGGGCACGGCCTTCTGGTTTGAGGTGCAGAGGGTGGAGAAATAAAAAAACGGCTCCCTCCGGGGAGGGAGCCTGACAGCGCACAGGCGATGCTGAGGGAGCCCACACAGCAGGGGCTCCCTCGCTTTTATGTTGCTGGTTCTATCGGTGTGCGGTTTTGCTGAATGGGCAAGCCTGCTGTGGGGAGAAACTCATCCGACCTCGCTACCAGGGTCTTTGCCCCACTCCACGAGCTACCGTCTCCAGAGGGGAAGGCTCTGGTTAGTGTGTACAGTAGCGAAAGCCTTCCCGCTGCCGTGGCTTCCGGCTCTGGAGAAGGTATCAGTCCGCTGGCGGACTGACGGATGAGGTTCCCCCGTATCCTCAGATGCGGCCTGAGCAGCAGTTTCGCCAATCGCAAAAGGTGTGTGCACCAAGATAAGCTCCCCCGCCTGCCTGAAAGAAACGCAGCCGCGAAAATCGCAGCCGGCGATGGCTGCAGGGTTGATCGTTTCCTTCTTTACTTGCCCACGCAGAACAGTCCGAACACCCGGTCCAGCAGCCGCTCCTCAACCTCGTCGCCGGTGATCTCCGCCAGGGCCAGCTGGGCGGCTTGCAGATCGATGGAGGCCATATCGACGCTCAGCATGCGCGCGGCCTCCGCCGCCTGACGCAGATGGCGTGCCGCCCGCCTTGCCGCTTCCACATGGCGCGGCTGGGCAAGGATGATGCTGTCGCTCACGGCAGCCGCCTGGGCCAGGCAATCCTTGAGGGGGTTGAGGGTCGCCTCGTCGCCAGCGCTGACGGTCAGCACCGGTGCGTTCACGGGGGCAGGCACATCCTGCGCGGTGATGGCGGCGGGCAGGTCGGATTTATTCAGCACCACGGCGCATGTTCGTCCGGCAAGGGCTTGCAGCAGCTGGCGGTCGTCCCCATCCAGCGGGCGGCTTGCGTCCAGCACGGCCAGCACGAGGTCGGCCTCCTCCATGGCGCGTCGGGCGCGCTGCACACCCAGCTGCTCCACGGGATCATCCGTGGCATGGAGCCCCGCTGTGTCCGTCAGGTGGATGATACTGCCCCCCAGAAGCATATCCCCCGTGACCATATCGCGGGTGGTACCGGGGATGGGGGTCACGATGGCGCGCTCCTCGCCCAGCAGGGCGTTGAGCAGGCTCGATTTGCCTACGTTCGGCTGGCCGCACAGGGCCACGCGCAGACCCGATTGCAGGATGCGGGCGGCGCGCTCGTCGCAGGCTGCGTCGATTTGATGAGCGAGGGCCTCGATGCGGGGCAGGAGGTCAGCGGCGGCTTCAGATTCCTCGATCTCCTCGGGGTAGTCAATACAGGCCGCCACGCCCGCCTGAATGTCGTAGAGGGCGTCCGCCGCCCTGCGGATGAAGGACGACGCTCCGCCCTGGAGCTGGCGCATGGCAGCCCGGTGGCTCTGCGCGCCCTGGGCGGCGATGAGGCCCATCACGGCCTCGGCCTGGCTCAGATCGATGCGCCCGTTCAGGAAAGCACGCCGGGTGAATTCTCCCGGCTCCGCCAGGCGCGCGCCGTTCTCCAGACACAGCGCCAGCACCCGCTGGCAGATGTACACACCGCCGTGCAGCTGGAGCTCCGCCACGTCCTCCCGGGTGTAGGAGCGCGGCGCTCGCATGATGACGGCCATGCACTCGTCAAGCAGGGTTTCGCCATCAAAAACATGCCCGTAGGTCAGCATGTGGCTTGTCAGCGGCGCATTCCGGGCAGGGCGGAATACCCGCAGCAGGATGCTCTCCGCCTCGGGGCCGCTCAGGCGTACGATAGCCACGCCGCCCTGTCCGGGGGCGGTGGCGATGGCTGCGATGGTCGTGTCGTTCACAGGTAGACGTCCTCCATGTGCTTCCAGTATTCGGTGCTGCTCATCTCCTCGGCCCAGGGGTAGGTGCGGTCGGCAGACTGCCACGCGGCGTGGTCTGCCAGGGTAAGGCCCATGGTCCTGCCCGTGGCGATCACATGGCGCACGACGTTGAGCACACCCTGATATTCCGCCGTCTGCAGCACACGCACGCAGGCGCGGCACATCTCCGGTGCAGCGCGGTAAGCGCCCGTGGTCAGATACGCGCGGATGGTCGCCTCCACATCGTAGGGAACCTGATGATGCACCGCGCGCTCCCCCTCCAGCACCGCAAAGGATGCCATGCCGCCCATGCCGTCCTCCGCCATGCCCACGCTGCCGGGGTTGAAGGCCCGATGGCCGCCGCTTTCCACATCCCAGCGGTGATGGTTGTGCCCCGAGAGCATGAGCGTCACGCCCTCGGGCAGGGCGGACAGCACGCCGGGCAGCTCATCCACCTGCACCAGATGGTAGGGATCACCGGCGGTGCCGTGGGTGTAGAGGATGGGGCCCTCGATCAGATCCGTCGGCAGGGACAGATCAGCACCCTGCATGCGCTCTGCCGTCCAGCGCAGCAGTGACCAGTTGTAGCCGTTGAATTCCGCATCCGACGGACGGGTGAGGCGCTCTTCATGGTTGCCAAGAAGCATCACCGCCCCAAGGGAAACCAGCCGATCATGCACCTCCCGGCTCTGCGGGCAGAAGTTCACATGATCGCCCAGAGAAATAATGCGCTCGCAGCTGCGCGCCTCGCGCGTGTCCAGAACTGCCTCCAACGCCGCAAGATTGCCATGGATATCCGATAGAATCAAAGTGCGCATCGTGTCACTTCCTTACATACAGGGGATTGCTTCTATTATATACACAATCCCTCTTTCGCGCAATCGGAAATGCACAACGGTCAGCCCTGACGCCCCATTGCGTCATCACTCATACTCCATCGCCCGCTGCGAATCTCCCGCGCCCTCAGTGGTGGGGTCAATCACCACCCCCAGACCAGTCAGCAAGGTCAGCACAGTCTGGCACAGGCTCATAACCCAATCCTCCGTCATGGGCGGCACGATATCGGCCATCGCCAGCACGTCGTAGACGAAGGTCACCAGGAGCGAGAGCATCGCTGCCAGCCAGGGACGGTTGCGAAGGCGTACCTTCCAGTTGATGTTCATGATGATATCCTCCTTATGGTTAGCGATAGGCTTTGAGGTCGCGCACGTCGTGCTCTACCTCGTCCATGCGGCCCTCCAGGCGGAAGGTGCGCTCGATCACCTGATTGTGGCGGCTTACCTGCTTTTCCAGCTGGGACAGGCGGTACTGCGTCAGCCGTGAGGAGGCGATCACGCCGCCGAAGGAGCCCAGGAGCGTGCATGCGCCGGAGATCACCGCCACCATGATGGCCTCACTCATGCTCCTCACCTCCCAGCATGGCCCAGGTGAGGGGCCCCACGATGCCGTCGCGCTCAAGGCCCCGCGTGCCCTGATAGCTCTTGACGCAGAATTCCGTGATCCGCCCGAAGATGCCGTCGATCTCCAGGTCATATCCAACGCTGCGCAGCGCCTTTTGCAGCGCCTTGACATCGCTGCCCCGGTCACCGCGGCGGATGACGCACTGAGGCTGCTTGGTCTCCGGCGCGGCCTCCGGCATGCTGGCGGCGGCAAGCACGCCCCAGAACTGCCATTTGCCCAGCTTGCTGTCGGACCGCACCTGCATGCCCTGGGTGGAGGCGTGTACGATGCGCAGGGGCGTTACGCTGGTCACCAGCCCGATGTGGCAGAAGTCGCCCTCGCCATCGTCAAATTTGGCGGGGGTTTCCTCCTTCCACTTGAACACGGCCATGCCCGGCTGCAGGTCGGATATGCTGCTGATGCGTCCCTTGTCGGCCAGATGCTTGCGCCAGATGGTGTTGCTGCCGTGGTAGATGCTCTCGCCCTGCAAGCGGAAGGCGCGCACGAACATGCCGGAGCAGTCGATGCCCCGCTCATCGTTGGAGCCCGGGGAGGCATAGGGCCAGCCCAGGCAGTCCTCGAAATCAGAAATCAGCTTTTCAACGCTTACCATAAGTGCTTCTCCTTATACTCCCTGGATGACCTTCAGGGTCACGGTGGAGTTCACCGCGCCGCTGTCAGGGTAGATGGCCAGGGTATGACGTCCGGTGGTGATTACGCCGTTTTCGTCGCGCTTGAGGTAGGCGATGGCGTCAAAATGTCCGGACTGATACACGCTGGCGGGGATGTCATTGTTGTCCATGGCGATGCCCACAACCTGCACGCCGTCATCTGCGTCGAAGCTGACCATGCAGCTGAGCACGGCGGCGACGCTCTCCACGCGGAAGTAATGCTCGATGCGGGAGGTGGCGGTGCCATTGGCGCGGCTATGGGTCGTGACCTCGCTGAGCTGGCCGCCCATGAGTCTGTCGGCGGTGACCTCCCGCAGCATTCCGGCGATTTCGTCCGATGCATCCTGCAGGCGGTTGCACAGCGTCAGCACCGCATAGCCGGGGGTGCCAAACACGTCCGGCTTGCGGATGCCCACCACCCGCTCGTGCAGCGTGACGCCCTCCTCAGGCAGGGCCAGGCGGCACATGCGCCCCAGGCGGAAGCTGTCTGCGCTCTCCCCGGTGATGCGGGACAGGTCGATGGCCTGCGCGGTCACGGACACCGTCGGTTCGCCGTGGCGCTCCAGGTATTTCAGCGCCACCTCCCGCAGGGTCGGCGCGTCGAAGATGTTCCCGGCAGTGAAGGTGCGGCTGATCACGCCCCAGGTGGAGGCCGCCTCCGATTGCAGGTACTTTTCGCCCGTCAGTCCGGTCAGGTCGATGCGATCCGTTCCCTGACCTGCGCCATACGGGTATACGCGGGTGCACAGGTCGCTGCCGTCCATGACGATGCGCACGCTGGAGAGGTTGCGGCTCAAACGCCCCTCGCAGGCGTCCTCGTCGCAGAGGCGGCGCACATGCAGCACCCACACCGGGCCGGACTGATCGTATTCCCAACAGAGCCCCGCGGGCAGCAGATCCATCAGCGCGCGCAGGGCGGTGAGCAGGTTTTCGCATCCGCAGGTGAAGAGCACGGCGGCGCTTTCATCCACCTCCACATCGCCCAGCATCCAGCGGACGTCGTTTTGATAGCCCAGCAGCATGTTGAGCGCGTCCCGCACCGTGCCGGTGAAGCTCATGGCCGGCACGATGCTGTCGGACAGGGTGGCGATGCCGTGCTCCAGATGGAGCTCAGCCGCCCCGCCGCTTTCCTGCTCCAGCCCGGCGACGCGGAAGACGCCCGCGCTGCCGTTTTCGTCGTAGAGCTCGATGAAGTCCCGCACAGCGGCCTGGGGCGCATCCGGGGGGAGGCGCAGCTCGGCGGTGGAGATGGGCTGCAGCATCAGATCCAGGGCGAGCTTCAAGGGCTGGAGCCGGGCGCGCTCCTTGAGATTGGCGTCCAGAAGGCGCGGAAGGCGGATGCTCACAGATACCGCCCCCTTGCCGTGAAGACGGCGCTGACCGTCCCGTCCGCTTCCACGGATACGGCGTTCTCCCCGGGGGAGGCCAGCAGCTGGTCGTCGCTTTCCTCCAGGCGGCGCAGGAGCACGCTTTCGCCCTCCGCTGCGGCGCTGAGGAGCGTGCCGCCGTCCGTGAGGCAGAAGGCGCCGCCAGCAGGGATGCTCAGCTTGTCAAAGGTCATGGCGGTTTCGCCCGCACGCAGGCTCAGGGTGGTCAGGGGTGCATCGCCGGTGTTGGTCACCGTGCAGGATACGGGGCAGCCCTCCGCGGTGCCGGGCAGGGTCAGCACGCCCGCGCCGGTGATGGTGATGCTGGAGGGCTGCGCATCCTCCCAGTAGGGGATGGCGTGGGCGGTGAATTCCAGCGCGAGGGTATCCAGCCACATCAGGGCGCTGAGGGCGGGCAGGGCTGTGCAGGTTACCTGCAGCTGCTGCCCCGGACGATCCGTTGCGGTGAAGATGCCGCCCCGGGCTGCCCAGGCGCTGATGCGCTGCCAGATATCCCGGCGGGTGGTGACGCTGTATTCTTCAATGCGCAGCAGCACGCGCACAGTGAGATGGCGGCGGGTGCGGCCCAGCAGAAACTGTCCGCCAAAGGGGCGATCCACCGTGACGAGGCGCTGCGCAGGCGCGAGGGTCTGCACGTCAATGGGGCGGATGCGCGCATCCAGCGAGGACAGCGCCACGCCCTCCAGCGCGCAGTCGATGCGGTGCTTCATCAGGTATACCTCCTTTGTCGTGCCTTGCGGGCGATGGCGGCGGAGATGAGGGGCTCCAGCCATTCGCACAGGGCGTTGGGGTCAGAGGGGACGGTTTCCTCAGGCGCAGGCCTTTGGGGGAGGGGCGCCGTCAGCGCGGTCAGGGGCAGCTGGATCACGGGAACGATGGGCTCGGTCATGGTGCGTCTCCTTTCAGCTGGTCAAGGAGTCTCCCGGCGATGGCCTCGCCCGAGGGAGCGGGCGCATCCTGCCCAAAGAGGCTCACGGCGTCGGGAATATCCCCATCCCCCAGCAGCCGCCACAAAAGCTGCAGGGCATAGAGCCGCTGAGCCTGCTCCCGGCGGTGCGCTCCGATGAGCAGAGCCAGCGCATCCGGTGTGGGGACGGCTGTGCAGCGCGTCAGCACCAGGAGCACCTCCTCGGCGGTGCACTGGCGGCATACCTGCTGATAGCCCCGCAGTGTATCATCCTCAGCGGCCTGATGGCAGCAAAGCCAGGGCGCGAGGGCGCAAAGCTCCTGCAACGTCATGCGGCACCTCCCAGCCAGACCATGCGGAAGGGCAGCGAGGTGTCCTCCGGGTCCTCGTTTTGCGCCAGGAAGGCAAAGGGCATCGTACCCTCGCCCTGACGGCGGGTGTGCAGGGACAGTCCGCCCGTGGAGAGGGGATGGTACAGCTCGATGGCCAGCAGCCCTGCGGCGGTGCAGCCCACCCAGCACAGGCTGTCCATTCCTGCGGCGGAGGCGGCGGGGGCGGTCAGCATGCCAGAGGCACAATCACCGCCGCCAAGCAGACGCGAGGCATTGGCGCCCGTCACCTCCAGCAGCACGCCCGTCAGGGTGACGCGATATCCGCTCAGCAGGGAAGCGCCCTTTACCGGAGTGCGGTGCGCGCCCTTTTCGGCGTCCGTCACCTCAGGCACGCACCGGAAAACGCTGCCCTCCGGCGTGGCCCCCAGGGTATGCCCGGCCTCGATCAGCGCGGCAATGGCGGCACGGGGCGAGGCGGCGGCCAGCACTGCATCCAGGTCGATATCCGCCAGCAGCACACCCTCGCCCAGCTGGAGATGCTGCATGGTGGCGGCATGTTCGCCCGTCAGCATAGGGCGGTCACCTCCTGTGCGTAGATTTTCAGGCTGAAGCACACCTGAGCCGCCAGCGCGCCCCGCTCCACGGCGGGGAAAGCCGCCTGTCCGCCCTGGTGGCGGTACAAAACGGCCGCCCCCTCCTCCAGCGGCAAAATCAGCCCGCCCACCGGCACCCGGGACAGCAGCGCATCCAGCGCCGCCATGCGCTCGGTATGGGCTGTGCAGGGGTAGAAGGCCGTGCAGGTCACCTGTCCGGAGCCATAGGGCGTGCAGGGCGGCTCCACGTGCACGGTCAGGAAGGGAAAGGCAACGGTGGAGGGCACGCAATCCGGCTGGTAAACGCGTTCAAAGCCCGGCGAAAAGTGTGCCATGATGGCCTTCTGCAGCTTTGTCAGCATGGGATCACCAGCCTTTCCACCGGCGCCTGGGCAAAGGCCAGCGCCGATACCCGGGGCGGGCGCGCATCCTGTCCGCAGACACGGTAGATGGCCCCGTCGTGCTCCCGGCGCACATAATCGCCGCAGCGCAGCGTCACCTCAAAGTCGTGCAGGAGCACCGGTTCACTGCGCAGCGCCAGGCTGCCGCCGATATCGGCCTGGGCGTCAGCCATCTGTGTCAGCGCGCCGGCAAAGGGCGCGACGTAGGCGAAGCGGATGCTTTCGCCGCCCAGGCCATCGGGCTCGGACTGCCTTTCCAGCAGCGCGAAGGGCTCGAAATAGTCCCTGAGCATCAAAGCTTCACCTCCGCATACATGCGCATGTAAGGGGCCAGGCGCTCACGGAAGACGCTCTGCCACGCGCCGGAGTGCTGGCTGCGGCTGTATTCGCCAAAGCGCTCGCTGGTCACCGTCGGGTCGGGATGCGATTGCACCCACTGGCGGATGTCATCGCACAGGCGCAGGAAGTCCGCCGGGGGCGTCAAATGCCAGATGCGGCCCTGCCAGGCGCCGCCCGGCGCAGCGGGGATACGGCCATGCTCGTCCAGCTGATACACGCCGTCCGCCACGCCGGATTCGGCAATGGCGATCCACTCGCCGGGGGAAAACATTGCCGAGGGGGTCAGCGTGCCGTCCTGGAGCGTCCAGGCGCCGTCGGCATAGCCCGATACGAAATGATGGCGAACATGGCGCATCACATCGGCGGGGGATATCGTCATGATGGTTACCTCCTGTTCTGCTGCACAAAGAGGCTCCGGGCGGTGTAGAACCGTCCGGAGCCGGGGATGTTATTCGGTCAGGGTGTAGACGCACACGCTGTCAGGCATGATGACCTTGGCGCCGCACAGGCTCAGGCCCTTCACGCCGTCGCGGAAGCCCTTCTCAGGGCGGTAGGCGTCAACCTTGGTGATCTGGTTGGCGAAGGTGACCGCCTCGCTGGTCATGGCGACAATCTCGGTGGTCAGGTAGGGGCTGATGTAGATGTCAAAGCCTGCAGCGCGTGCCACGCTGCCCTCGGCCAGGCGGTCGGCTGCCGCGGCGCTGCCGGTCACGAAGCGGCTGTCCATCAGCAGCATGCCCTCCACGGCGGCAGGCAGGATCAGCTTGCGGCCAATGCGGGGAACGTTCTTGTTGTCCAGCAGCGTCTTGACGGATACGATCAGGCCGTAGATGCCGCCCGCGCTCTCGCTGGGGATCGCGCCGGTGAGCAGGGAGCCTGCACCCTTGCGGATCACGCTGAGGATGTACTGTTCCGTATCATCCGCCAGGCGGTAGGCGGCGCTGCGCATGGCGGCGTCCATCAGATCCACGCGGGCCTGCGCGGCGTCCACATCGTTGATGTAGAAGTTGTAATACGCGCCATGATCGATGGTCAGGGTGGTGTCACCGCCGGAGAGCTGCTCGGGATCGTCGATATCGACGGTGGGGTCGTAGGCCTTGACGGTGATATCGGTCAGGTTGTTGATGTGCACCGTGTCGCCCCACTGGGCGATATCGCCCTCGTAGTTGCGGTTGCACAGCTGGCCAAAGACCATGGCCTTGTGAAGGTTCTCCTGCAGACGGGCAGACCAGACCTGGGGAATAAAGCTGGTGATCGCCATATGATGTGTTTCCTCCTGTTATAGCATGTCGTTACCCCCGGCTCAGCGCCTGGCGCACCATGCTCCAGTTATCGTTGATCTCCCTGGCGGACATGCCGCTCACATCCTCGCGGGTGAGAGCGGAGCCGGTGCTCAGGGGCGGGCTGACGCGGGAGGTAGGGATGGGTACGGGCTGAGCGAAAAACGCCCCGTACCGGGTTTTCACGGGAAAGAGCGTCGCCGCCGCATCCCGCAGCGCAGCGCCCTCCCAGTCTTCATCGGTGGTTTGGAGGGTAGCTGCGAGCAGGGGGATGGCCTGCTCATTCGCGCCTGCATGGCGCAGCGCCTGGGCGATGGCGTCGGCGCGGGCCTGGGCGAGGCGCTCCTGTTCCACCTGGCGGCGGTAGCTGTCGTACTCGCTGCGCAGGCGGGCGCTTTCCTCCTGATGACCGGCGGACTCGGCAGAGAGCGCATCGCGCTCCTGACGGATAGCGTCCACGGTCTCAACATGGGCGGCGATGATGCGTTCCGCTGCATCATCGGTCAGCTGCAGTTCCCTGAGCAGCTTGCGGGTCAATGACATGATAGAAGCTCCTTTCCATGTTCGGCCATCACCGGGGACAGGCCCCGGCGCTGGCTACGCTCGGCCAATGCAAGCATTGGCTGTCGCTAGTCGGACTTTCGTCCGACCTCCATGTCCGGCAATACAAAAGGCAGATGCGGTGCTTTGCATCTGCCAGGTGCGTGTCCCAAACCTTCTCCTCTGGGGAAAGGGGGGGCTGCACTGCCGCTTATCCCTCCACCAGCGCTGCGATCTCCTCATCCTGAATATACGGATTCAGCCGCAGCGCCGTCTTCTGGTCGATATCCTGACGCATCACGGCGATATCCGCCACCGTCTCGCTCTCATTGGCGATGGACTGGCGCTTGAAGCGGATATCCTCCGTCGGGCAGCCCAGGAGGGTCAGCAGCGCCTCCATGAAGCGGCGCACCTGCCATTCGTAGCGATCGGCCTTCAGGTTCAGGTTCGCTGCGGAGACGCGGATGGCGACGTTGGTCAGGCTGGAGCCGGTCAGCGCGTCCATATCGAGGGCCATGTAGTCCTGATAGAGGGACTTCTCCAGCAGGTCGAGGGCGGTGCGGCGCGCGTTGTAGGGCACCTCGATGGTGTGGGGTTCGGCGGAGGCGGTGCTGCCCGTGCCGTCGGAGAGATTCGCCACGGCCTTGACGCGGTTGATCTCCTCCAGCAGCACGGCGATATCGTCCATCGTGCCGCCGAAGTTGTTCAGCACCCAGTACACGTCGTTGGCGCGATCAAGGTTGTCGGCGAAATCGGAGAGGATGCTGTCGTAGGCGTCGATCTTGGCCTTGATGGCGGGCGTGAGCTCGCTGATGCCGTCGGCATTGGCCATCAGGGGAATCAGCGGCAGGCGCCCCCAATTGCCCTGCTCGGTGAGCACCTCTCCCAGCGCATCCACGCGCAGGCTGCGGCGGTAGCGCTCGCGGGGAATGGCAATGTCGAGCCCCTTGCCCCGCTGGATGAACACCGTCACGCCCTCCTCATCAAAGACGCGCAGGTACATCGGGCGGTTGGAGGCGATCTGCCAGAACTGCACGCCGATCCGGGCCTCGCCGCTCATCTCGTCCAGCAGGGGGAAGAAGCCGCTCCAGGCATTCCGGGCCGCCTCGATCACCTCCAGATGATCAGCGTTCCAGTAGCCCCAGGCGCAGCCGTGGAGCAGCGCCTTCTCGCCCAGATGCTCCAGCTGACGGTCGAAGTCCGCGCCCAGGCGGCGCTTCACGTCCTCCGGCAGCGATACGCCCTCGGAGAGAAGGAACTGGTTCTGCTGGGTCACAAAGCGGAAGAGGAACGCGCTGGCGATGCGGTTGCCCACCACGTCCTCTGTGCCGGAGCGGACGCGGCGGCGACCCTGGGCGTCGCGGGTCTCAATCTTGCGGGCCCGCAGGATGGTCTTGCGGGCGACGCGGGTGTTCTCGCCGCGGAAGTAGCAGTTGGCCTCCAGCGCCCGCTGGAAAGCAGGGGAGGCCTTGTAGCGCTTCACCGCGTCCACCAGCAGTGCCTGACGGTCCTGTGCGGCGAGGTAGTCCTGGTAGGTGATGGATGTGAACATGCAAGCTCCTTTCAGGGAAATTGGGAATAGGGTGTGGGGAGATCCGTCCGGTGCCTCACCCGCGCCTGTCCAATATCCGCAGCAGGCTGGCGGCGCTGTCGGGTGCGTCGTCGTGCTCGGCGTGCGGGGTGTAATCCAGGCACTGGTCGATGTAGGCGCGGTCGGTACCTTCGATGAAGGCGACGCTGTCCCACCATTTTTTGAGGTGGGTGGCGATTTTGACCTGCTTGGCGGTGTGCTCGGCGTAGGTGCGGGTCTGCGCGCCGCGCTTGCGCAGCTCCCGGGCGACGTACCCCTTGTCGCCGTTGGTCTCGCAGAAGATCGGCCCACACAGGAGCCGGTCGCACTCGGCGATGATCTCCTCCATCACAGCATCCACATGCCGGGGCCAAAGCCGGCCATAGAGATAGACCCTGTCCCCGACAAGCTTTCCGCAGGTCAGCGCCGTGCAGTCCCCGCCGCCGTAGGCCGCGTCCACATGGGCAAAGCCGTCGCGGATCAGCGCCGGGCTGGCGCCCTCCTGCGGGGGTGTGTCAAACAGCGCGTCCTCTGCGGCGATGTGTCGCAGCTCGTAGTTGGCTGCAAACAGGGAAGGGGACATCGTCCTTCGCAGCCGCAGGATGCTCTCCTCGCTCAGCAGCCCCGAATGATAGCAGTCACACCTGCGGATGTTGGGCATGAGCGAGATGGCGTCCTGCGGATGCCAGGGCGTGCCGGTGTTGATGATCCGCCCGCCGGGATTGCGGATGTTCTGCAGCTCCTGATACACGCTGCGGGTGCGCTGCCTTTCAGCGCCGGACAGCCGGTCGGACAGGTTGACGATATCGTCTGTCGGCACGATATCCGCGTGTTTGCCTGTGATCGAGCCGCCCGTGCCGAGGCCCAGAAGCTGGGGCGCGCCGCGCATGGCCGCATAGCCGTCGGTCGATACGGTGTACATATCGCTCTTGCGCAGGGTCAGCGGTACGCCATAGATGCGCGCGGTCAGGTGACGCATGGCGTCTGTGCCCAAAAGGAGCTTCACCTGGCGGATGATCTCCACCACATCCTCCTCCGTCTTGCGCATGAAGATCAGGTTGCGGCGGGGATAGGCCGTCAGCATCGCCGCCATGGCGAAGGAGAGGCAGGTGGTCTTGAAGCTGCCGCGATGGGCCAGCAGCGTCATATCCTGCGTGCCCAGGAGCATCTCCCGCAGCCATGACCCGTGGAGTTCATCGGTCAGGCGCGTCAGGCCGCACCAGCGGGCCACCTGCGCCGGGCGGGTCAGCAGCAGCTCCAGGGCTGCCCTATCCATCGACGGCCTCCCGGCAGCGGATCTGCGCCACCGCCGCATCGATGGCGTCGGCTACCTCGGCCCGGAGCGCTGGCGTATCCTCCCGGGGCGTCATCAGCCCGTGATACTTTGCCAGCTGCTCGGCGGCCTTGAGCTGCTCGCTGGTCTTCTCGCCGCGCATCAGCTGGGTGAAGGTCTCCAGCACCTCGTCCGGCGTGGCGATGTCCGGCGCAGGCTTGGGTGATTCCATAGGTTACCTCCTTTCCGTGGCAATGAAAAAGGCGATTCCTCCAGTCGGAATCACCTTTTGCGGAAGAGAACGTTTGTTTCTCTTTTCCACGCTACCATCATAGCATGGGGGAGGCGATAATGCAAGATAGTCCGTAATAGCGGATGAGAGGGTGTGCCAGTCGCCTGGTGGAGATGGCTTTCCCGGAAGGTAGAGGTGTTTGCCTTTTAGTGTAGGGAAATTGCTGCAGGGGGGCGTCTGCGGACGCCCAGCGCCCCTCTCAGTCAGCTTACACTGACAGCTCCCACCAGGGGAGAGCCTTTTGGTATCCAGTAACTCCCGTACCCCTCCGCAGGAGGGGGCCGCCTCCTGCTGCAACAAAGGTACGCGCAGGCTGGGGCGACGCGAGACGACCGTAGGGGAGTCGAGCCAAAGCGCGCCCAACAAAGTCCCTGTAACTTTCGTTCCCTCAATCAGCCCGCGCGCGCAACCCCAGCCGAAGGCCCGCAAGCGCACCGCGAAAAGGGTGTCGAGAGGGCTGAAGCCCTTCGCGGGTGCAGGGCAGCGCCCTGCCGGAGTCCAGAGGCAGCGCCTCTGGCGGGTGAAAGGCAGCGCCCTTGGCCCCTGGTCACGCAGCCTGCATAAAACTTCTGCGCAGCTGATTGATGCGGCTGGTGCTCAGGTGGAGGAGCTGACCGATGGTTTCGTCGGTTTCGGCCATGAGGTAGTAGTGCTGAACGATCATGAAGGTGCGGGCGTTGCCGATGCTGCCCATGACCTCGCCAAGCTGGGCGGAGAGGGCGGTCAGCTCGGCGCGCTTGTGCTCCACCATCTTCTCCAGGCCGTCCGCCGTCTGCCAGGCGGCTGCGGCAGGGTGGTTCGTCCCGGGCAGACGCATGCCCGCTGTCCCCCCGCGCAGTCCCGCCGGCCGCCCGTCCGTGCCGATGCGCGATAGCTGCGCTTCGATCTCCTCCAGTTCCAGCAGTGCGCTGCGATAGGTCGTCAATAATTCCTGCTTCGTCATGTTCTATACCTCCTTCAACAAGCGAACATTTATTCGCGTCATAACCTGGGGTTATTATAATGCAACTTCAGGTTATTGTCAAGAGAAAAAATGAAACCAAAAGTTATTGCAAAAAAGAACCGGAGGTTATATAATGGAAGGGGAGGGAAACTTATGTACGCACAACGCATCAAGAAGCTGCGCAATCAGCGCGGCATGTCGCAGCAGGCCCTGGCGGATATGCTGGGGCTGTCGGCGGTGTCAGTGGGCAAGTGGGAACGCGGCCAGACGCAGCCCGATATCGGCACCCTGACGCGCCTGGCGGAGATTTTCGGCACCACCATCGACGACCTGTGCGGCTACACGGCCCCCGCGCGTGACGCCACCGCCGCCGAGGCGAACATCCAGGTCATGACCCGCGCCTTCCGCCAGCTCACGCCCGATGAGCAGGAGAAGTACATCGCCGTGGGCCGCGCGCTGTTCGCCCACGCTTTTGAGCCGGAGGCGCGCAAGTGAACCTCCGCCGCGCGGCTAACATGGCTTACCGCGTGCTGGTGCGGCTGCAGGCGACGGATCTGCCGGTGGATCCGCTGCACGTGCTGCGCCTGTGCCGTGATACCGCTGTGTGCACCTATACGGAGGCTGCCGAGAGCATGGGGCTCTCAGCGGCTGATTTCCTGTGCCGCTTTGGCGACGCGGACGCCTTCACCCTCCGCCGGGGATCGCAGTACATCATCGCCTACCGGGAGGATGGCCATCCCGCCCGACGCAATTTCACCCTGGCGCATGAGCTGGCGCACCGGCTGCTCCACCACACCGGCGCATCCCCGGAGGAGGAAAGGGAGGCGGATATGTTCGCCAGTCATCTGCTGTGCCCGCGCCCTGCCATCGCGCGTTTGGCCCGCCGCTTTCAGCCGCTCTATGCTGAGCAGGTTGCGGCGGTCTGCTATGTGTCCCTGAGCTGCGCTCGGGCGCTGTCCGCCGCGCCGCCTGTTGATATAGAAGAAACGCTGTACCGGCAGGTCGATGCGCAATTGGCGGCGTATGTGGATTGTGTGACGCCGACCACCGCCCAAAACCACCTGCATCCCCTTCTGTGGAGAGCCGAATGATTTTGGGAAACCCATGGCGAATATCCTGCCCAAAAGCGGAACGATCACCTTTGCTTTTGGGAAGCAATGTTCGTCATTCTGAAAAAGAGTGAAAAAAACTCAAAAATCCTCAAAAAAAGTGTTGACTTATTTACGGAAGTTTGATAAGATACACAAGCTGACTCGCGCGGCCTGAAGCCAAGCGGGGCGGCCTGAACCTTGAAAACGATACAGAACAAAGAAACGCAAACAAGAGACAGTAATTCCGAATGAGTGGATCTTGCCGGCAGAGAAG
>JAFUOR010000102.1 GCA_017481825.1 Clostridia bacterium | reverse complement strand
TAGCGCTTGGCAAAGCCGTCATCGCCCTGGCGGATGCCGCCGAAGATGGCGATCTTCCGGTGCCCGGCGTCAAGGAGGGTTTTCATGGCCTGATATCCCATGGCACGGTCGTCGATGAAGACGCTGCCAGCACGGGGCAGGGCTGTCTTTTCCGCGCTGATGGTGGTGAAGACCATGGGGGTGTCCATGCCTGAGAGCACCTCGGCACGCTCGTCGATGCGGCCACCGACGAAGATGAAGCCCGTGACCCGCTTTTCGTGGGACAGACGCACCGCAGTCTGGAATTCATCAGCCTTTTCATCCACAAATTCGGTCAGGAAGGAAGCCTTGAGACCGTGGGTGTACTGGAGCATGGCCTCGGCCAGGGAGGAGAGAAAGGGATTTTCCCGTCCGCGCAGGATGATGGCCACCAGCTCGCCATCCGGCTGTTTGAGGCCGCGGGCGTTGGCGTTGCCTACAAAATGGCATTCCGCCATGACCTTCTCCACCTTCTCACGGGTCGCCGGATTCACGTCCGGACGGTGGTTCAGCACGCGGGATACCGTTGTGACGCTCACCCCAGCCTTGCGCGCGATGTCCTTGATGGTGTAGATCTTCATGGCCCTTACCTGCTCCTTCTCCATGGGTAGTGGTTGGTCGGAAACGTTACCAGTCAACACAATGATGATATCATATCCGCTGGATTCTGTCAATCACTCGGGATAAATTAAAAAGCTCGCGCACGCGAGGCCCGGGGCGCTGTCCCTGCACCCTGCTTAGGGGTCATTCGACCTCTAAGACCCCCTTTCTGCGATTCGGTTGATGGCCTCCGGGTGGAGTTGCGCACGCGTGTTGATGGGAGACGAAATCTTGTGGTACCTTGTTGAGCACGCTTTGGTTCGGCTTCCCCGCGGTCGCCTCACGTCGTCCGCAGCAGACCAAGTATACTCAAAAGGAACGCCCGGGAGGGCCTTTTGGCCCGGCCAGTGACGGAGTGCAAAACTCAAAAAGTGCCCTATGGCTACTTTTTGATACCCTGAAACATGTCAGTGGCATGTTTTAGCCAAAGCGGGGAGCTGTCGCCGCGAGGCAACTGAGAGGCTCTCCGGGTTGGTGGAGAAGAGGACAATAACGATCGTCTGTACTGCATAGGATCATGAGAGTTCCATTAAGAATTGACCGTGCGGCTTTGCAAAGAGGGCAAGATATGCTATAATGACCACAAGAGGTGATCAAAACATGCTGGAAGAGAAGACCACGACCAAGCCAAGCCTGTGGAATCAGGCGCTGAAGGTGGTCAAGGGCGATAATACCACCGAGCTGGTGGAGCAGTTCACCCAGGAGATGACGCTGGTGGCCGAGGGCCTGTGCGAGGATCAGGCTCGTCTGCGCAAGGCGGTGGATGGCCTCATCCGTCAGGCCGAGGGCGAGCATGAGAAGTCGGCGCAGGATTATGCCGAGCTTACGCAAATGATCGATGCGCAGTCCGCTGAAACGGGCAGGCAGCTCAAGGAGCTCTCACGCCGCCTGGACGCGCTGGAGGCCCAGCAGAACAAGCCCGCCCCCAAGGGAAAGCTCCGCCTGATGAACGGCGATGTGATCAGCCGCATCACCGTGTTGGCAGGCATCATCTGCGGCACCTGGCTGATCGTTACGATCCTCAATCTGTTTATGTAAGCATGGAGGTACCCATGAAGAGCTATCGCGAAATACTGGACGCCTACCGCAAGCGTCAGCGGGACACGGTGGTAGACGCCATCGCCACCGGCCTCACCTTTATGGACGAGCTTGTGGTGGACAGCGGCCTTCTGGAGGAGGCCGGGCTGATGACGGAGCTGACCAGCTCTGTGTGCGGCGCGCTGCCCTTTGCCATCATCGCGGTGCAGGAAGGGTCGAAGGTGATCCTCGGCATCAAGCCCACGGCCAATGGCGTGCAGGATGGTGCGTACCGCATGGTCAAGACCGGCGCAGCGCTGGGCGTGGGCGGCATGGTCGCCGCCAGTGCGGGCTTCTGGGCGGCCATCCCCGTGACCATGGGCGTGCGGGCTCTCTTTGACCGTTACAGGTCAAAGGCGCTCACCGGCATGCGTGTGCAGGGGCGCATCACCCGATTGCAGGAGCTGGACCGCCAGCTGCGCGAGGCACAGGCGGAATTCACGGTGGAGGATGGCGTAACGCTGCCCGAGCCGGAGGTGTTGGCCGTTATTCCGAATTGATAGAGCGAGTTGCGCCGTGCTTGATGTGCGGCGCGATTCTTTTGGTTGGGGAGGGCCTCATCCGTCAGCTGCAAGCGGAGTGCCACCTTCCCCAGATGAGGAAGGTTTTAGTTACCAGCGACTTCCGTACCCCTCCGCAGGAGGGGGCGGCCTCTTGGTGTAACAAAGATACGCGCAGGTCGCGGGCGATGCGAGACCAACAAAGTCCATGCAGCTTTCGTTCCCTCAATGAGCACGCGTGCTCAACTCCAACCGAAGGTACGCAACCCAGATCGCGAAAAGGGCGTCAAGAGGGCTGAAAGCCCTTCGCGGGGTGTAGGGACAGCGTCCCTGCCGGCGTCCAGACAGGTGCAGCACCTCCGTCTCGTTGCTTTTTTTGTGTATAAGCTGTTGTGAAATGACAAAGAATTCAGTATAATGGAAACTGATTTTTCTTTGTGGAGGATGAGCGCATGCGCTTTACCAAGATGCATGGCATCGGCAACGATTATGTGTATGTGAACTGCTTTGAGGAGCAGATTGACGATCCGGCGGCGCTGGCGGTGAAAATGAGCCGTCTGCATTACGGTGTGGGCAGCGATGGATTGATCCTGATCTGCCCCAGCGACGTGGCGGACTTTGCCATGAAGATGTACAACGCTGACGGCAGCGAGAGCGAAATGTGTGGCAATGGTGTGCGCTGCATCGGCAAGTACGTGTACGATAAGGGCCTGACGGACAAGACCACTGTGAACCTGATGACCGGCGGCGGCCTCAAGGAGCTGCATCTGAACGTGGAGGAGGGCAGGGTGAAGTCCGTGCGCGTGGACATGGGCATGCCTGAGCTGGCTCCTAAGCAGATTCCGGTTGACCTGCCTGGTGAGATGGTCATGGGCCATCGCCTGAATGTGGGCGCGAACACCTACGAGATCCACTGCGTCTCCATGGGCAATCCGCACTGCATCATCTTCGTGAAGGATCCCGATGTGGTGGATGTGGAGCAGGTGGGATCCCTGCTGGAGAATCATGCCATCTTCCCCAAGCGTGCCAACATCGAGTTTGTGCAGGTGGTTGACCGCGAGCATCTGCGCATGCGCGTGTGGGAGCGCGGCTCCGGCGAGACCCTCGCCTGCGGAACGGGCGCGTGTGCGTCCCTGGTGGCTGCCGTGCTGACGGGCCGCGCTGACCGCCGCGTGTCCATGGAGTTGCTGGGCGGCACCCTCCAACTGGAGTGGAACGCCGATGACGGCCATGTGTATCAGGAGGGCCCGGCGAAGTTTGTCTTTGATGGTGAATGGATTGGGGAAGAATGATGAATTAGGAATTCGGAGTGTGAAACAGCGCCGGCTCTCCTTGTATGGGGAGTCGGCGCTTGTTTTTAATTGATGAGGTGATGATATTGTTCATATTCACTGCGGCTGATGATGCCGCTGATGAGCAGGCCGAACATCGCGTCATGGCGGTACAGGCTGGCAGAATACATATCCAGCGGCGCGTTGGGCACCCAGTACGATTCTTCCTTGCAGGACTCGTCCAGCGTGTACAGTGCCTCAAAGTTCATTCTCGCACCTCCGTTCACCTATATAACGCGCGGGATGGGGAAATGTTACTAAAAATGTGAGAGAAAATCCAATAACGGAGGCTCCATGGTCGGAGCCTCCGTCGGGAGCGCCTTTTGGCGTGCTTATGCCTGGATGGCATTGCCTGTGTAGAGCTGGTAGTACTTGCCCTTTTGTTCAATCAAATCGTCATGGGTGCCGCGCTCGATGATGCGGCCCTGTTCAAGCACCATGATGCAGTCGGAATTCTTGACGGTGGACAGGCGGTGGGCGATGACGAAGGTCGTGCGGCCCTTCATGAGGGCGTCCATGCCGCGGGAGACCTGCGTCTCGGTACGGGTGTCGATGGAGGAGGTCGCCTCGTCCAGGATGAGGGCGGGCGGATCGGCCACGGCTGCGCGGGCGATGGCCAGCAGCTGACGCTGTCCCTGGGAGAGGTTCGCGCCATCGCCGGTCAGCATGGTGTTGTAGCCCTCGGGCAGCTTGCGGATGAAGCCGTCGGCGTTGGCCAGCTTGGCGGCGGCGATGCACTCTTCGTCCGTGGCGTCCAGCTTGCCGTAGCGGATGTTGTCCAGCACCGTGCCGGTGAACAGATGGGTATCCTGCAGCACCATCCCGAGGGAATGGCGCAGGTCTGCCTTTTTAATCTTATTGATATTGATTCCATC
>JAFUOR010000010.1 GCA_017481825.1 Clostridia bacterium | reverse complement strand
GGAACGAAGTCATCGCTTTGATCAGGAGCGCTTCTACAACTTCCTCAGCTTCTATTCTTACGACGATCTGCTGATTCAGATGAAACGCTATCTCTATCGCGCCAATCGCATCCCCATGGCTGTCCTCGGTTGGCATTCTCCGGTCCAGATGCGCAGCCTCCTCGGCGCCGTCGCGAAGTGAAGCCGCTCGGGCTACGCCCTCCCGCCTTCACTTCGCCCTCCCTTCCCCTTGCTCTTTCGTTCTTTTTCTTGGTCTCACATCATTGACTAATGAACATTCGTGGACAAGGGCTCAAGGGTGCTGCCCCTGCACCCTGCGAAGGGGCTTCGCTCCAACGGCTGCCTTCGGTCGATGTTGTGCATGCGTGTTGATTGGTGGGGACGAAAGCTACATGTTCCTTGTCGGTCACGCTTTGGCTCGCCTCCCCTACGGTCATCTCGCGTCGCCCGACACTTGTCCATACCTTTGCAGCAGCAAGAGGCCCCCTCGCTCCCCCTACAATCCCACTCTGTAAAACCTCGCCCAGCCTCTTCCCAATTTCATCATTCCATGATACAATATTTATTGGAACATACGAAAGGAGCCATTCCGTTATGAAGCATCTTCGCCGCATCATTGCCATGCTGCTTGTTTTCATCCTGCTGATCCCTGCCGCACTGGCGGCCTCCACGCCAACGCCTCCGCCAGTGGAGATCAATACCTCTCCCGTCACTCCGCCTGAAAGCATCCAGAAGGTGCTTGACATCGCCTACACCGAGTGGGAGACCCTCGCCGGCAAGACCCTCAAGCGCACCAACAAGTACACCGAGTGGCGCGGCAAGGGCGTGAGCTTCGGCTGGTGCGCAGGCTATGTGACCTGGTGCATGATCGAAGCCGGTATCGAGATGTACGAGAAAGAACATTTCCTGGAGACGGACAACGACACCGAGGAGGGCTTCTATCCTGCCGAGGGTGTTATCCATGTCAAGGAGGCCGGCGTCGGCAACCTGCTTCAGGGCTATCAGCGTATGAACCGTACCACCATGGTGCCCCAGCCGGGCTTCATTCTGGTCTACGGCTGCTCCTACAACAGAACCATCCACGTGGGTCTGGTGTATGACGTGATCGACCTGGGCGGCGGCAAGTACCGCATCACCACCCTGGAGGGCAACATGTCCAACCGCGTGAAAATGTACATCCGCGATTATGACATGAACGTTGAAATCGACACCAACAACCGGAAGTCCACCAACCTCAGCGAGATTCCCGAGGCTGATCGCACCCTGCCCGAGAGCGACCATGTAGACTATGACGTAGTTTCCGCCAAGCCCAGCAGCTCCGCCAGCAGCAAGTACATGTACTATGTACATTGCTTCCTGATGCCCTGGGTGCCCGGCGACGAGCCTGCCCCCACCGCAACCCCCACGGCTGAGCCGACCGCCGAGCCCACCCCGGAACCCACTGCCGAACCGACTCCCCAGCCCACAGAGGCACCTGCTGCCGATGTGACTGCCGCACCCGAGGCTACCGAAATCCCCGCCGAGGCCACCGCTGCTCCGGCGCCCGCACCCACCGATGCACCCGCAGGCGACGTCTATCCCTGCCAGGGCAAGGGCGGCACATGCCCCTACATCACCCGCAGCGCGGAGGACACCCTTTGCCGCGATTGTGACTGGAATAACGACGGGATCGAGGACTGAGCAGCCCAAAGTTCCGCCTCAATTGTCGTACACAAAAAAGGAACGCGGTCAGCCATGGGAATCATTACAGTAGAGGAAGGTTTGCCCCTCTTCGTCATGAGTTGCGGGACATATAGTAAATTCAAGCAGTTATGGCCTGAAGGGAAAATCTTCAGGTACGGCAACAAGAGTCGGATGTGAAATACCGCTGTGATGAATGCAGGGCAGAAACAGCCAGAAAGGCAGAACAATGGACTGCCAGGAAAGAAAACGAAACCGCATAAGAATCTGATGGCGGCTTGTGAGCGATCACAGGCCGCTCTTCTATTGACTTGAAAGGAATATGTATGATCGTGAACAACGAAACCAAACGGACCGCCGAGCAAGCAGCTTCAGCGCAACATTGAGCGGACCGAAGCTGAGCTGAAAGAAAAGCGGCGCAAGCTGGAAAAGCAAACCTGTGGTGATCGCTATGCTCCACAGGTGCTAAAGGAAAATCAACAGAACATCCTCTGCTTGATAACTTCATATGTTAATGCGTTTGCCGCACTGATCCTTCCTTTCTAAAAAAGCAGGAGTTGTCCGAATATTCGAACAACTCCTACCTGGTCAAATGAAGTATTCTTCTACGTCCGCTTTTGCATTGTAAGCTTTCCGCACATGAACAACGATGGAGCCATCTTCCTGTTCAGTCGAGTCAACAATCTGATAGCGAGTGCGTGACTTCTCAAGAGTTTCCTTGTAATGCTCGAGTTCATCGCGATTGATGTTCAAAGCACGTTCTTTGCTATAGCCCATTTCCGGTTTCTGAGCAAATACTAAGGTTTGCATAATGCATGCGGCTTTTACACGCTTCACAAAAACACCTCCTTTCAGATTCACTACATTCGGCAGAATCGAGCGATTCTAAAAATGCACAGAGATGTTTTCGCAAACTATAGAAGTGGGAAATAACTGCCGTCATTTTCCTGCTGAAATGCACTCTCGTGGTGTCATACACACGTTAAATTATATCACACTTTTGCCTATTTTTCATGTGTCTGTCAAAACAAAAAAACACGGGTAAACCATGCGCGATTTGTTAATATCATGGGATTTGACAGTTTACTTTTTCCATCATGCATAGCCTGTGACAGGCTGGAAAATCGCAGCTTTACACGCTTTGTCAGCTTGACTTTTTCGTGAGATTGTGACATAATACGCAGGCAACAAAATAACACACTCGCAGACACATGTAGTACTCAGGTACGTAAATCTGATCACGGCACGAGTTATCGTCCGTATCAGGCGTAGCGGTATGGCGTGTGTCTTTTTTGTGTGCAAATTCAGAAGAGGAGAGTGCAATATGCCTCAGTCCAAGTTCCAGAGGGCGATTTATGCCCTGCTGACGGTGATCATCACCGTTCATGCCTATGTCTTTTACAGTCTATACGTCCTGCATGGCCCGGATTTCATGCAGTGGACAGGCGAAAGCAGTGTTCTGGCTGCCATCAACAAGATGGGTGGCGTGATGATGTTTGGCACCAATCTGCCAATCTGGACACTGGTAGCAGTGGAGTTTGTGCTGGCTTACACGCTGGAGATGACTGTCGGCAGTCCGTTGTCCTTCAAGCTGGCTTGCCGCAAGTTTGACCCCCGCAGCACCCATCCTGTGCTGTTTGAGACAGCCGTTGTTTCTGCCACTGTGGGTATCATGTGCCCGGCAATGTCCTTCATCGCGGCGTGGATGTACTACCCATACATGAATGGATTCAGCATCTTCACCCTGCTGGCCAACTGGCTGGAACTGATGTGCTATAACTTTCCCTTCGCCTGGTTCAGCCAGTTGCTCTTCATCCAACCCATCGTGCGGGTCTTGTTCAAGAATCTGTTCATCAAGCAGATTGCTGCGCAGCATCAAACAGCTGCCTGATTGTTGACAAAATATCCGTTAACAAACACACGCCTGACTGAATCAGCTCAGCCAGGCGTGGTTTTTTACTCTGGTGATATGTGCAAAGTCTTTCACGAATGGATTCCGATCCATCTGCCTCACCCATCAGTTACACTACATTCTGCCGCCTTTCCCATAACTGCTGCAACCTACCAGAGGCGGGAGTATAAGCGGACAAGACCGAATCGTTATGCACGATGAACAAGCGCGGTTGCCTGTTTCACTCGCAATGTGGCACGTTAACTCAGATCTTATTCCCGGCAAACTGGGTCATGTACAGCTCGTAGTACTTACCTTGTTTGGTGATCAGTTCCTCGTGATTGCCGATCTCCACCACCCGTCCCTGATCCATCACGACGATTTTGTCCGCATCGCGGATGGTGGACAGGCGGTGGGCAATAATCAGGCTGGTGCGGTTTTTCATCAGCCGCACCATGGCGTCCTGGATTTTCTTTTCGGTACGGGTATCCACAGAGGAGGTAGCTTCATCCAGAATGAGGATCTTGGGATTGGCCAGCACCGCCCGGGCGATGGACATCAGCTGGCGCTGACCATGGGACAGGCTTGCCCCCGCTTGCTTCAGGTATGTTTTATATTTCTTAGGCAGGCGTTCGATGTAGTGGCGGATGTGGCTCATATCAGCTGCTTTGACCATCTCTGCATCGGAGGCGTCCAGATCGGCGTACTTGATGTTGTTCTCAATCGTGTTGGAGAACAGCACCGTATCCTGCAACACGATGGCAATGTTATCCCGCAGGAAGTCACGGTTGATGTCCTGGATGTTCACGCCGTCCACAAGGATCTCGCCCTTATCCACGGGATAGAAGCGCATCAGCAGGTTGACCACCGTGGTCTTGCCGCTGCCGGTGGAGCCCACCAGTGCGATCTTCTGCCCGGGCTCCACGTCCAGGTCAAAGTCGAAAAGCACCTGCTTGCCCGGCACATAGGAGAAGTCCACGTTCCGGAAGGAGATGCGGCCGGTGATGTCCGGCAGCACCTTATCGCCGGAATTGTCCTCGTCCGGCTCGTCCAGCAGGGCAAAGACGCGCTCAGCGCCGGCCACGGCGGTCTGGATGGTGCCGTAAAGCTGGGCGATCTCGTTGATGGGGCGGGAAAACTGCTTGGCATAGATGATGAAGGCGGACACCGTGCCGATGGTGATCAGCCCCGTGTAGGCGAAATATCCGCCGAAGGCCGCCACGATCACGAAGCTGATGTTGGAAATGCAGTTCATGATCGGCCCCATGGAGCCGCCGAGGATCTCCGCCTTGATGCTCACCTTGCGCAGCTCGTTGGAGGTCTGGCAGAACTCATCGATCACGTCCTGCTGCTTGTTGTAGGCAACGATGGACTTATAGCCGGTGATCATCTCCTCGGAGTGGCCGTTCAGCTGCCCCAGAATGGCGGAGCGCTTGCGGTAGACCTTGCGCATCATCTTCGACATCTTTTTCGTGACGATCACCGTGAGGATCACCGTCACCATGGTGATCAGCGTCAGCTGCCAGCAGTAGGCGAACATGATCGCCACAGTGCCGATCACCGTCAAAAGACCGGACACCAAAGACCCCAGGCTTTGGGAGACGGTAGAGGACACGTTCTCCACATCGTTGGTCATGCGGCTCATCACGTCGCCGTTGGAGTGGGAGTCCAGGTAGCGGATGGACAGGTGGTCCATCTTGCGGAAAAGGTCGTGGCGCATCTGCCTTGTGATGCTCTGGCTGAGCCGGGCGGCCAGCAGCGATTGTGCCAGGGTGAACAGTACATTGACCGCATACACGATCAGCAGCACGATCACGCCGGTGCGCAGGGCGTCCCACGCGCTGTCGGCAATGTGGTCGATGGCGCTGCCCTGCAGGGCAGGCGCCAGCAATCCGGCAATGGTCACGCAGATTACGGAGAGCAGCAGCAGCACCAGCAGACGGCGAGATTTGGCGAAGTAAGTCATCAGCCGGGCCAGCGTTCCGCGCACGTTCTCGGCGTGCTCGACGGTCTGCCCCATGCCGCGTCCGGGGCCGCCGGGTCTGCCGCGGAAGTTGACCATGGGCGGGTTGTTGTTCGTGGCAGAGGCGGCCTTGAACAGGGGCGACTGCTTGTCGGGTGCACCCTCAAAGCCCTTGGGAAGCGGACGATTCTGCATCATTACGCCTCGCCTCCTTCCTGTAGCTGGGAGCGGTAGATGTCCTGATAGATTTCGCAATGCCGCATTAGTTCCTCATGGGTGCCGATGGCGGACAGACCGCCGTTGTCCAGCACGGCAATGCGATCCGCGCCCTTGATGGAGGCAATGCGCTGGGCGATGATGATCTTGGTCACGTCCGGGCATTCCTCCCGGAGCGCCTGGTACAGCGCGGCTTCGGTCTTGAGGTCCAGCGCGCTGGTGGAGTCGTCGAAGATGAGGATCTCATGCTCCATGAGCAGCGCGCGGGCGATGGAAATGCGCTGCTTTTGTCCGCCGGAGAGGGAGTGTCCGCTCTCGGTGACGGGCGTGTAGTAGCCGCCGGACTTGCCGCAGATGAAGTCGTCCGCCTGGGCGATCTCCGCCGCCTTCTTGATCTCCCATGGGGTGGCCTCGTTCTTTGCCCAGCTGATGTTATCCGCGATGCTGCGGGAATACAACTCAGCCTTTTGCAGCACAATGGCGATCTTCTCCCGCAGTGCGGTGAGGTCGTAGTCCTTCACGTTCACGCCGTCCACCAGCACCTCGCCCTCAGTGGCATCGTAGAAGCGGGGGATCAGGTGCACAAGGCTGCTCTTGCCGCTGGCGGTTGCGCCGATGATGCCCAGCGTTTCGCCGGGCTCGACGCGGAAGGAGATATTCTCCAACACGTTCTCGGCCTCGCTGCCGGGATAAGCGAAGCTCACATTGCGGAACTCGATCGCACCCCTGGCGGAGGTCTTGCCGTCGTGATTTCCACTGGTGATGACCTCCGGGCTGTGCAGCACCTCGTTGATGCGCTCGGCGGATGCCTTGGCGCGGCTGAAGGTCTGGAAGATATTCGCCATGAAGGTCACACCGTGGAGGATCTGCGCCAGATAGGTGATGGCTGCCATGGTGTTGCCGGGGGTGATGCTGCCGCCGTTTTGCACGGTGTATCCGCCCACGATGATCACCGCCACCACGCACAGGTTCAGCACGATGTTCATGCAGGGGCTCATGAAGGCCAGCAGGCTCTGCACCCGCAGGTTCTCGGCGCAGAGAGCGTCGTTGGCCTCGTCAAAGCGGCCCAGCTCGTACTCCTCCTTCACATAGGCCTTCACCACCCGTGCGCCCGCCACGGTCTCCTGCATGATGTGGTTGATGCCGTCCAGCTTCTTCTGCACGATGGAGAACAGCGGAGCCGTCTTTTTCAAAAAGAATACGGCGAAGAACACCACAAAGGGCAGACCACAGGCCGCCACCAGCGCGAACTTGGGCGACTGCTGATACAGCATGAAGATGCCGCCCAGGAACATCACGCCGTTGCGCACCAGTGAGCGCACCATCATCATGACCATGTTCTGCACCTGGGTGACATCGTTGGTCAGGCGGGTCACCAGCGAACCGGTGGAGAATTTGTCCGTCTGCTGGAAGGACAGGTTCATAATGCGGCTGAACAGATCCTTGCGCAGGTCATTGCCGAAGCCCTGCGCCGCGATGTTGGCGAACACGCCGCACATCACGCCGCAGAAGCCGCCCGCCAGCACTGTCAGAATCATTTTCACACCTACGGAAATGATCAGGGAAATATCGCTTTTTAGCACGCCGTTGTCAACAATGTCCGCCATCATGTCCGGCTGGATCAGATCCATCGCCACCTCGCCCACCATGAACAGGGGTGCCAACAGGCAGAAGATCCAATACTTCTTCACGTATTTCAGCATGAGGTCATGTCCTTTCTGATGTAGTCCGCCACTTTCTCCAGCAGCGCGATCATCTCTGCTTCCCTTTTCGCGCCGATGAGGGCGGTGATGCCCTGATCGGCAGCAGCTAACTGCTCATGCAGCTTCTCAGCGATGGCCAGACTCCTGTCGGTCAGGTACAACCGGGAGCTGCGCTTGTCGGACGGATCGGTTTCCTTGCACAGGTAGCCCTCCGCTTGCATGCTCTTGACCGCCTGATTGACAGCCGATGTGGTGATCTCGGCATATTCGGCAATATCCCGTTGTCCCGCGCCGGGATGGTGGTACAGATACATGATCACCGTGCGGTAGGAATCGGGGATTCCGGCTGCCAATGCACAGGCCCGGACGTATTGCTGCCACGCGCGTCTGGTTTTGCCGACGCTGCGCATCAGGCTGATAGGATGACTCATAGACGCCTCCGATAGACAAGTAATAATTAAACGCTTAACTATTATAGCGAGCGTCGGAAGAAAAGTCAATGCACCTGCGCACGCAATGAAAATGGCAAAGCCGCCAGGACACAAATCATGGCGGCTTCATGTTGTTGATTTCTGCGCGTTACTGCATCTTCCGGTCAAGCTGGCGGTAGGTGGAGATAATCACGATGGCAGAAAGCACCGCTGTCATCACGTCGGATACGGGCATGGAGAACAGCACGCCGTCCAGCCCGAAGAATCGCGGCAGGATTAGCGCGAAGCCCACGCCGAAGACGATCTCACGTACCATGGACAACATCGTGGATGCCACAGCCTTGCCCATCGCCTGCAGGAAGATGAATGCAGCCTTGTTCACGCAGGCAAAAATCATCATGCACAGGTAGATGCGGAAGGCTTTGATGGCGAATTCCGTATAGTAGGCGCTTTCGTTGGCAGCGCCGAAGATTCCGATGAGCTGCTGCGGGAATAACTCGACAATGATCAGCGCCACCGCGCCCACCAGCGCTTCGGCAATGAGGAGTCTGGTGAACAGCTGCTTCACGCGCCCAAAGAGCTGCGCGCCCATGTTGTAGCCTACAATCGGGATGCAGCCCGCAGCCATGCCGACCACAATGGAGATGACGATCTGGAAGAACTTCATCACGATGCCCACCACCGCCATGGGAATCTGGGCGTACTGCTCCTGCGAGAAGATCGCATCCAGCGCACCGTACTTGCGGATCATGTTGTTGATGGCCGCCATCGCCGCCACGAGGGAGATCTGGCTCAGGAAGCTGCACAGGCCCAGCAGCAGCGTCCGCCCGGCGATGCGCACGTGCGGTGCAAAATCTTCCTTGTGAAGCTTCACTGTCTTCATGTGCAGCAGATACCAAACTGCCAGCGCTGCCGTGATCATCTGGCCGATCACCGTCGCCACCGCAGCGCCCATCATGCCCCAGCGGAAGGTAAAGATGAAGATCGGGTCAAGGATGATGTTCGCCACCGCGCCTGCGAGGGTGGAGATCATGGCAAATTTGGGGCTGCCGTCTGCACGGATGACGGGGTTCATTGCCTGTCCGAACATGTAGAACGGAATGCCCAGCGTGATCCAGAAGAAATACTCTTTGGAGTGCTGGAAAGTCTCGGCGTTCACCGTACCGCCGAAGGCCGCGATGATCTGGTCGCTGAAGACGAGGTAGATCAGCGTCAGCACAAGGTTGGACGCGATTGTCATCCCGATGGCGCTGCCGATGGAGCGGCTGGCCTGCTCGGACTCCCGCTTGCCAAGGCTCAGGCTGACGAAGGCGCAGCAGCCATCGCCGATCATGACGGCAATGGCCAGCGCAATGACCGTCAGCGGGAATACAACCGTGTTGGCTGCGTTGCCATAGGAGCCCAGATAGGTCGCGTTGGCGATGAATATCTGGTCGACGATGTTGTACAGCGCGCCCACCAGCAGCGAAATAATGCAGGGCACAGCGTACTTGCCCATCAGCTTTCCGACATGCCCGGTGCCAAGAAAGTTCTGCCCCGTGGTTTCCATGTTTCAAAATCCTCCTGTTCATGAGCACAAAAAAACTGCGCAAATCCGGTTGGTCCGGACTTACGCAGCAGCTGCTCGACATCGGTATTTTAGCATACAGGCTCTCGAAAAAGCAAGCGGGTATTTGAAATTTTCTTTGCCTGATTGGGATCCGGCAGTTTTGACAAGCAAGGAATCATCATGATAAAATAAAAAAGCCTAAACGGCAGTATGTATGATGTAGAGGAAGGATTTATCCTTCTAATACATCATGGCTGTGGTTCGTTTGTGGTGAATGGAAGCAGTCAGCAATTGCAGCAAGCCATGCCTGAGTGTATGGCTTGCTGTTTTTTCAAGGCTGTGATAGAATGAATGCGACAAACTTGAATTTGACGAGGTTTTGTATTTGAAATTAACCACCAGGAAGGAATGATCGATATGAAAAAATTTCTCATAAAATACAATCTTGAAATATTGACCACATTGATGTTTGCCTTCGTTACAATGGTTGCAATCCTTAACGCAACTCCATCAATTGTGCAGAAAATGCTTGTAGTATATGTGTTTCTTTTCACACTGCATGAGTGGGAAGAAAACAGATTTCCAGGCGGATTTGTTAAAATTATGGAAGGAATGATTGGCAAGAAATTCAGTGAAGATGCAAAAGAACTATCGCATATTCCAGTAATCATTTTGCTTCTGCTGATTCATGTCATTCCGTATCTTTTTGACTCAGTAGTTTATTTAACTTTGATTCCTGTCTTTCTTGGCGTTTTTGAAGGCTTCGTACATACCATGGGTGTCAAACTGTCTAAAGCAGAAAAATTCTACACTCCAGGAATGGTTACGGCATATATGATGCTGGCTGTGTCGGTCTTCAGTATTTGCTATTTAACAGCAAACGAAATGATAACGGGAAAAGACTGTTTGTTGGGTATTGCTTGTATGTTTGCAAGTTTTGCGATTATGCAAAACAGAGTGCTTGCAATAAACGGCATTTCTTATAAAGATATGCTCAATATAATAAAGGCAAAGAGGTAAATTCCAATTTGTCTGGTTGTCGAGTGTGCGCGTTTCCACCTCATCATTCGCTGCGGCGACAGCTTCCCCTCGAGGGGAAGCCGAGGAATGGCTGCCGTAAAGCCTTCCCCTTGAGGGGAAGGTGGCTTCGCCGAAGGCGAAGACGGATGAGGTGGCAACTCACACGTTCAAACAAAATCATTTTTCAAATCAACGTTTGGCATAAAGAATAAGAGCGCACTTACTCACCACCCCTGTGGCGGTAGCAAGTGCGTTCTTTATACGTGATATGTCGAAAAGTGATAGGATAAATTCACCCTTGACAAATCACATTCCACATTGGCATTGTTTATGGCATCCGGATGGCGACCATTTTGAGTTTTTTGGCGGGTGTGCAGGCTGACCCGATACGTGTTATGTGATCGAAAGGAAGGTCATCCATGAATATCAGCAAGACAATCTACTCCTGTAAGAATACTGAATACAGTGTAGTTTACACCCCTGACGTGGTCTTTGCCCACAGGGATTGCGGCGACCTGACGCTGCAAATCGTGTCGCCTGTTTCGCCCGATCTTCCCCATAAGGAGGAGAATTTCTATAACCCCATCCGAGAAAAATTTGCACGTTGGCACCGGGAACATCCAGAGAAACGTCCGACGTTTGTACACAAGCCGGAAACCCGCCGTTTTCCGCTGATCGTGGACTGCCCTGGTTCGGGCTGGAGCGGTGCGGATGGTCATGGCCATGTACCCTTCATGGTGTACCTGGCAAAACAGGGATTTGTGGCGGCGAGCATTTCCTATCGCGGCACCTACCGCAGCAATGTGGTGTTCCCGGCTGCTGTGCAGGATCTGAAGGAAGCCATCCGTTTCCTGCGTGCGAATGCAGACATGTTCCATATCGACCCGGAGCGCGTGGGCCTGCTCGGAGATTCCTCCGGCGGCAACACGGTTTCACTGGCAGCCTTGACCGACGACGCCGATGAGCGTTTCAACATCGGTGAACATCTGGATCAATCTGCCGCTGTGAAGGCCTGTTGCAATGTCTATGGCCCGGTGGATCTGATCAATCTGGTGCAGGACCGCATCAACGAGCGCAAGCGTCTGCGCCCGGAGGAAGCCCCCTTCCCGGAGGGCATGCCCTTTGAGGCGATGGAAATCTGGCAGGAGACCTATAAGGATGATCCGGAGGGTTGCCTGCGAGCTGCCAGCCCCTATTACTACATTGCGGAGAACAAGTCCCTGCCGCCTTTCCTGTTTGTGCAGGGCGATGAGGATGCGATCATCCCCATGGCGCAGGGCCTGCGTTTCTGCGACCGACTGCGCGAGTGCGGCGGACGGGCGGAATTTGTCAAGGTCGCAGGCGGTGAACACGGCACAGGCATGTGGTCAGAGGAGATGCTGGCGTATGTTGCAGCTTTCTTCAAGGCCTACATTGGATAAAGGAGGACATCATCATGGATGCGATTCAGGCAATCATGACCCGATGCAGCGTGCGCGAATACAGTGATCGACCCATTTCCGACGAAGCGGTTCGGACAATCCTCGAGGCAGGCATGAGCGGCCCCAGTTGTGTCAACGCGCGGGACTGGTCGTTCATCGTCATACGCAACCCGGAGACGCTTGCCAAAATGGCGGACGCAAACGGCCGCCCTGCCGAGCCCCTGCGTACGGCCAAACTGGGCATTCTCGTCTGCGGCGATCTGGAGCGAGCCTTCCGCCACGCGCCGGAGTATTGGGTTATTGATGGCGCCATCGCGGCGCAGAACATGATTCTATGCGCTCATGCAATGGGCATCGGCAGCGTATGGCTGGGTACATGGCCTCAGGTGAGCCGGGTGCAGGCGCAGTCGGAACTGTTCCAGCTGCCGGAAACGCAGGTGCCGCATTCCATCATCGCCTTTGGCTATCCCAAGGAGCCGGTGATCAGGGAGACGCTGCCCTTTGAAGCTTCCTGCGTGCATGAAGAGAAATGGTAACCATCATTTCAAAACAACAAATCTTCTATATCGTTCCCTAAAAAACAAGCAACCGTCTGGTGCAGCATTTGCATCAGGCGGTTCTTTACTTATCAAGAAAACGATGAGCTCCCAACCCCAATTTCTGCTTGACAGAAAAAATCGGGCAATGTATGATTGTTAGAAGCGACTAACCAGACGTTTCTGGAATCAGCGGGAGGTGGATATGAAAAAACATATCCTCAGATTTTCAAACAATACCGGAGATGCACAGCTGACCGTGTACAGTGTGTTTCCAGGAGCAGAGATCACTTTTCACAGCATCCATATGGATGAACTGTCATGGGAGGATGAAGCAAGCGACGGGCGTGCGGCTGCTTTGCCGAAGGAACAATCGCATCTGTTAGAGATCCATCATTGCCGGGAAGGGCGAATCGAGCAGGCCTTTGACGATACGTTCTTCTACCTGATGCCTGGCGATTTGTCTGTGGCAAAGCGGCAATCCATGGTGAAGGCCTACCGCTTTCCGCTCAGACATTATCATGGGATTACCGTCGGTATTGATCTGATGCACCTTTCTGAGGATTTTCGGAAAATGCTGTCGGAGATTGGTGTGGATCCTGCGCAGATTGCCTGCAAGCTGTGCGGCGACCGCAGCTGCTTCATCGTCCGCGCGGAAACGAATATTGAGCACATTCTGTCGGAGCTGTACACGGCTCCGGAGGCGCTGCGGGAAGGCTACATTAAGCTGAAGATACTGGAGCTGCTGCTGATACTCAGCCACACGGAGATTACCCGCGACCATTCTTCTGCCTGTGCGCTTCCCCAGTCTCAGGTGTTGCTGGCACATCAGGCAGCGGCATACCTTGCAGAAAACCGGAAGCGTCATGTAACTGTGCAGGAATTGTCCCGACAGATGGGAATATCGCCCACGCAGTTGAAAGCGATCTTCCGGGGTGTGTATGGTCAGCCGGTATTCACCTACATGCGGACGCAGCGCATGCAGGAAGCGGCACAGCTGTTGATCCATACTGACCGGCCAATCGGTGAGATTGCCGAAATGAGCGGATATACGAACGCCAGCAAATTTGCCTCGGCATTTCAGGCAATTATGGGCGAAACACCCCGAGAATTCAGGCAAGCCCATACGCAGCAGCGAAAATAAGTCCATTTGGAGCATTTTTCCGTCCGATTGGGCGTTGTGAACCGGGGATTCCCTCTGCTATAATCAAGCACGTTGGTCGAATCCAACTATTTTTTAGACGATTGGTTAGTCATGGCTAACGCATCAAATGAAGGAGTATTCCCGAAACGATGATGAAGAGAATCTCCAGCAGTGGTCATCTGACGACGCTGATCTTGCTGCTTCTGCTGATTGTCCTGTCGGCAGCGTCCCTGTTCATCGGCGCGGTCGACATTGACGTTGCCTCCCTGCTCAAGGATGGCATGGAGCTGAACATCTTCCTGCTGGGACGTATCCCGAGGCTGCTGGCAATTCTGTGCACCGGCGTGGGGATGAGCGTGGCAGGGCTGATCATGCAACAGCTGTGCCAGAACAAATTCGTATCGCCCACCACGGGCGCAACCATTCAGTCCGCCCAGCTGGGCATTGCGCTGGCGATGGTGATGTTCCCCGCCATGGGGCTGCCCATGCGCACAGTCTTTGCCTTCGTCATGGCCATTGCAGGTACGCTGCTGTTCGTCTTTTTCGTACAGCGGATCAAGGTGAAGGACACGGTGCTGGTGCCGCTGGTGGGCATCATGTTCGGCAACATCATCGGCGGCGTTACGAACTTCATCTCCTGGCAGGCGGAAATCAACCAGCAGCTTTCCACCTACTTCTCCGGCTCCTTCGCGCTGATCATCAAGGGTAATTATGAGCTGGTGTTCCTTGTCGCTCCGCTGGTGGTGCTGGCGTTTATTTATGCCAATCACTTCAACATCGTGGGCATGGGACAGGAATTTTCGAAGAATCTGGGTGTAAACTACAATCTCGTACTGATCCTTGGTCTGTCCATCGCCGCCGTCATCACGGCCAGCGTGATCGTCATCGTGGGGCAGATCTCCTACATCGGTCTGATCGTTCCCAACATCGTGACGCTATTCAAGGGCGATAAGATTCGCGGCACGCTGATCGACACGGCGCTCTTTGGTGCGCTGTTCGTGCTGCTGTGCGACATGGTCTCCCGCGTGGTCATTGCGCCCTACGAGATTCCCATTGAGCTGGTGGTGGGTATTGTAGGCAGCATCGTTTTCATTGTGATGCTGATGTATAAGCTGCGTCACGGGAAGAAGGCCATCCGCTTCGGCAGAAAGAAGGTGGCATAAATGGCAAAAACCCGTCAGATCCACCGGCGCAACGCCATTCTTCTGGTTGTGCTGATGGCAGCGGTGCTTGTCGCCTGCGCTGCCTTTCTGCTGATCAATAACCCGATTCACAAGCCGAAGCTGTTCAAAATGTTCATTGGCTGGCGTCTGCCGACGCTTCTGTGCATGGTCATCGCTTCGGTGGCCATCGGTGTGGCGACGCTGATCTTCCAGTCCATCGTAAACAACCGGATCGTCACGCCTGCGCTGCTGGGCATGAACTCGATCTACTCCTTCCTGCATACGGCAGCAGTGTTCATCTTCGGCACGGGCAGCGCGCTGTACCTCAATGCCAACCTCTCCTTCGCGGTTGACCTGATCTCCATGGGCGTGGTCGGCACGCTGGTCTACTGGTATCTGTTCAAAAAGACCGGGCACAACATCCTCTACATTATGCTCATCGGCACGGTGCTGTCCTCCTTCTTTGGCAGCGTGCAGACGGCCATGGTGCGTGTCATGAATCCTGATGAATACGATGCGCTGCTGACGACACTGGTGGCGGATTTCAACAACGTGGGCGGCGAGATCATCCTCTTTGCGATCATCGCGCTGGCAGCCATCGCCTTCGTGCTGCGCAAGGATTTGAAGCTGCTGGACGTGATCACCATGGGGCGCGACCAGGCCATCAATCTTGGCGTGGACTACGACAACACCATCCGCAGGCTGCTCTTCGGCGTAGTGCTGTGCATGGCGGTGGCCACGGCGACCATCGGTCCGGTGTCCTTCCTCGGCCTCATCGTGGCCAACCTCTCCCGGCAGATTTTCCGTACCTATCGTCATTCGCACCTGATTGCAGGCGCATCCCTGCTGGGCATGCTCGCCCTCATCGGCGGACAGCTGGTTTCCCAGCATGTGTTCCACTTCACCGTGCCTGTGAGTACCTTCGTGACCATCGCGGGCGGCGTGTATTTCCTCTACTTACTTCTTTCAAGGAAGGGGGCCTACTGATGAATATCGTCGATCTGGTGAAGCAATACG
The DNA here is from genome assembly GCA_017481825.1 of Clostridia bacterium. Taxonomy (GTDB): domain Bacteria; phylum Bacillota; class Clostridia; order Christensenellales; family Aristaeellaceae; genus UBA11524. Next base: position 12,199 of record JAFUOR010000010.1, on the reverse strand, counting down.
GCGGCAAGCGCGTCGTCAAGGAGGTCAGCTTCGAGATCCCCAAGGGGAAGGTGACCTCGCTCATTGGCCCCAACGGCGCTGGCAAATCCACTGTGATGGGGATGATCTCCCGCCTGATCGCCAAGGATGCGGGCGTGATCCAGTTTGAGGGCGAAGACCTGACCAGGTGGAAGAGCAAGGAGCTGGCCAAGCACCTGGCCATCCTGACCCAGCACAACAATATCCAGATGAAACTCACCGTCCGCGAGCTGGTGGCCTTCGGGCGCTTCCCGTACTCCGGCAGCCGCCTCACAGAGGAGGACAACGCCATCATCGACAAAGCCATCGCCTACATGGAGTTGGAGGAGTTCGAGGATCAGTATATCGACGAGCTTTCCGGCGGCCAGCGCCAAAGAGCCTACATCGGCATGGTCATCGCGCAGGACACGGATTACGTCCTGCTGGACGAACCTACCAACAATCTGGACATCTACCATGCTTCCAACCTCATGCGCATTGCCCGCCGTCTGTGTGACGAATTGGGCAAGACGGTGATCCTCGTCCTGCATGAGATCAACTATGCCGCCTTCTACTCCGACTACATCTGCGCCTTCAAGGACGGGCGGATCGCCAAGTTCGGCCCGGTGAACGAGGTCATGACCAAGGAAACGCTGAACCACATCTACAACGTGGACTTTGAGATCATGAACGTGCAGGGCAAGCCCCTGACCATCTATTACTGATTATCCAGCGGGTCATGTCTGCAGCATGATCTGCCTGATAATAAATCTTTCAGTACTTTGTGTAAAGGAGAATGAAAACATGAAGAAGCTCATTTCCCTGCTGCTGGCCCTTGTGTGCCTGCTGTCTGCCACCGCTTTCGCGGAGACTGCCCCCGAGACCGTGACCATCATGTCCTACAACGGCAACAAGGAACTGGTCGAAGTCGAAATTCCCTACAATCCGCAGCGCATTGCCATCCTTGATATGCCCGCGCTGGACATTATTGATGCCCTGGGCCTGGGCGACCGCATCGTCGGCAGCGCCAAGGTGACCATCGAGTACCTGACCGACTATAACCCCGATGACAGCGAGGGCCGCATCCTGAACCTTGGCTCCGTCAAGACCTGCGATCTGGAGCAGGTGGCCCTGTGCGAGCCGGACATCATCTTCATCGGCGGCCGCCTGAGCAAGATGTATGACGATCTGAGCGCTATTGCTCCGGTGGTCTACCTGGGTGTGGACTACGAAGTGGGCGTGGTGAACTCCACCCGCAACAACGCCATGACCATCGCCACGATCTTCGGCAAGGAAGCGGAAGTCGATGCGATGATGGCTGGCTTCCAGGCTCGCATTGACGCGCTGCGTCCTGTGCTGGAAGGCAAGAACATCCTGCTGGCCATGTACAACAACAATGCCATGTCCATCATGGATACCCAGAGCCAGCTGAACATCATGGCTGCTGAGCTGGGCGGCAAGAACCTGGGTGAGACCGTCGGCAATGCGCAGAAGGCTACCCACGGTGAAGACGCCTCCTGGGAGACCATCATCAGCCTGAATCCTGAGTACATCTTCGTGCTGGATCGCTCCACCGCCACCGGCGCTGCCGGCGAGGGCGTGCTGGGCGCGGCTGAGGTGATCGAGAACGAGCTGATCAAGCAGCTGGACGTGTACAAGAACGGCAACATCGTGTACTTCATCCAGCATGCCAACGTGTGGTACACCTCCACCGGCGGCATTCAGGCGCTGGATACCATGCTGGCCGACCTTGAGACGGCTCTGCTGAAGTAATTCCATACAGAAAAACAAGGGCAGGTGGGAGGCGACTTCCATCTGCCCTGTCATTTTGAAGGAGGCTCCATGCAGTACAGCGAGTCACAGGAAATGTACCTTGAAACGATCCTGCTGCTTGAAAACCAGCGCGGTTATGCCCGCCGGGTGGAAATCGCCGAAGAGCTTGGCTTCTCCAAGCCCAGCGTGACCTGCGCCATCAGGCTGCTCAAGGATAAGGGATATATTATCGAAAATGAGCGCAATCACATCCGCCTGACATCCAAAGGCCGCAGCAAAGCCGCATCGATCTACGAGCGGCATCATCTGATCACGCGGCTGCTGATCCATATGGGTGCAGACCCCGTCGTGGCGGAGGAGAATGCCTGCCGGATTGAGCATGTGATTTCCGCCGTTCTAACAGACACGATACGCAAGTTTATGGACGAAGCCATTGCATTCGGCTGATGAGGGAGGGGTGACTATCCATGCTGAAGGATCTTTGTCCAGGCTGCCCGCATCACTGTTACCTTGACGAGACCCGCTGCGAGCGGGGCGCTGAGTTTGCCGCCACCGGTGTTCTTCCTCCCCGTAAGCCGCGTCCTGCCGCAGACCACGGCGACAGGAAGCCCAACGAGCGCAAGATGCAGTACCGCGCCCTTGACCAAAACGGCAAGCTTGTCTGGAGCATCCGGGAACTGGCGGAGATGCTGAACGGAGCCGGCGGCAGCGAAGTATTCACCTGCCTGCGGGAGGATGACCGCGCTGCGCTGCTGATGCTGCTGGAGAAGGTGCGCCTCAGCCAGCACCGCCGATAAAGGAGGAGAGTACTATGTGGGCAGTGTTTGCCATTGGTTCTGCCGTATTTGCAGCGCTGACGTCCATCCTTGCAAAGATCGGCATCAGCGGCGTCAACTCCAATCTGGCCACGGCTATCCGCACGCTGGTCGTCGTGCTGATGTCCTGGGGTATGGTGTTCATCACCGGCGCCCAGGGTGGCGTCACGGAGATCAGCCGGAAAAGCTGGCTTTTCCTGATCCTTTCCGGACTGGCGACGGGTGCATCGTGGCTGTGCTACTACAAGGCGTTACAGCTGGGCGAAGCCAGCAAGGTCGTGCCCATCGACAAAATGAGTGTCGTCATCACGCTGGTGTTAGCCTTCGTGTTTCTGCATGAGCAGTTCACGGCAAAATCCCTGATCGGCGCGGTGCTGATCGCTGCCGGGACGCTGTTCATGGTGCTGTAACGCTGATTTGACCGTCTACAGAAGACGGTCTTTTGTTTTGTCCCTGTTTTTGTTTGACAACTTCTTGACAATGCGTCCCAATAGGGATACAATGAGTTAGTCAAAACTAACCGGCGATTGGAGGAAGCAATGGAATGAAAGTCGCTGCCCTGACTGATAAAGAGATCGAAGCCATCGGCGAAGCCTTTGCCGATCACCCCTATCCCGAGGATGATCAGGGAATGGCCGTGCTGTTTCCTGACAGGGAGAGCATCAAGGCGTACATATGCGGCTATGTCCGGGCGGCGCTGAAGTGCGGCTGCCTGTATACCACCAGCGAAAGGCACGAGGCCTATGTTGCCTTCAAGCACACACAGGATAAGCACCGGCTGAAGTTTCTGCTGTCTCTTGTGCCGGTAATCATCCGCACTATGGGATTCGGCGGTGCCATGCGGTATATGCAGCTGACTGGCCGCTCTGGAACACCCTATCACGAGGAATTGGCGAAAGCAAAAAAGCCACACATCTATGTAGCGATGCTGGCCGTGACCAAGTCATATCAGGGACAGGGGTACATGCGAAAGGCAATCGGCATCGCCTATGAAGAAGGCCGCAGGCGGCAGTGTCCCGTAGTGCTGGAGACCGATGCGAAACTCAAACGGGACAAGTATATCAGTGTTGGTATGACCTGCGAGAAGGAGCGGCGCTGCACGGATACAGCGGTTCTCTACGATATGCGGTGGAACCCTGAAGGGAGCGTGCACAAATGAACTGGTTTCGGATCCTGCTGGACGGCATAGCGCTCAGTGCGGTATTCAACATCACCATCGCGCTGGGCTGGCTGATCCGCCCCACTGCTTATACGGGGATGTATCCCCGCGCGATCCAGCGCATCGCACCAAAGATGACAAAGGCGGATCGGCGCTTTGAGTGTCTCCTGCTCTTGATCCTTTATCCTGCGCTGCTGGTCTGGATGATCCTCAGCGCGCATGAAGCGGGAATCGAGGGCTTCTGGCCGCTGTTCTGGACGGCGTACATTCAGATGATGCTCATCAATCTGGGCGACTTTTTCGGGCTGGACTGGTATTTCCGGGAGAAAATGGGCTGCCGTCTGGAACTGCCCGGAACAGAGGGCAGCGAGCTGTACAGCCGCCGCAACTGGATGCTGAAGCTGGCGGTTCCAGAGCATTTCGTGATGTGGCCGCTGCTGGTTTGTCCGCTGGTCAGCCTGCTTTGCGCATGGGCAGGCGGCCTGTTCTGAGGAGGGAATGAACATGATTTTTCTCATTGAATGCATTGTCGCCTGCATCCTCTTTACCCTGATGATCAAGCTGGCGACGTGGAAGCAGCAGGTTGCTTTCACGAATGATTATCCCCCTGTCGTGACCGACAAGCTGCGGGACAAGGGCCTGATCGCCCAGAAGCCACCGGCGCGCACGAAGGATTACATCCGCAAAGCTGTGGCCATGGTCGTATTTGCACTCCTGTTTGCTCTGCTGCTGCGCCATGTGAACGCACTGGACGACTTCCTGCCTGCAGCGCTGACAGCCTACGGCCTGTGGCTGGTGGTGGACTGGTATGACTTTGCCGTGGTGGATGTGCTGCTGGCTCCATTCGACAAGTTCTACCGGCTTTCCGGGGTCAGCGCCTTTGATCCCTCTGCGGTCAGGTTTCATTTCCTCCATAGTGTCTACGGCATGGTGCTAGGGCTGCCGGTAGCGGTGGTTGCTGGACTTCTGGTGACGCTGCTGTAAGGAGGATGCTTGCATGATGCTTTTGCTTGAAGGCCTGCTGATGTGCCTGTTCCTGACGTTGTTCTGCCTTTTTGGCAAGCGCAATGGCGCAGTGCAGCTGGTGCATCTCTACGAGAAAGATGTGCAGGAACGCGCTGTGTCGCTGGGGCTGATCACGCCCGATCGAATCCGGCGCAATATGTGTCTGTTCAGATGGGGCGGCATGGTGCTGTACATCGCTTGCCTGCTGGTTTTTGCCTATGCCGTTAACGGCGCCCACACCTTTGCCGACGGTTTTTTGCAGATGCTGGTTATTTTGCTGATTATGGGTGTGTACGACCGCATCGTGATCGACTTCTGGTGGGTCGATCATACCGATGGCTGGCTCATCCCCGGCACGGAGGACTTGCGGCCCTACATCCCGGCAAAGGTACATCTGCAGAAATGGCTGCTGACGCTGGTGGTCTACCCGGCCATGGCGGCTGCTCTGGCTGGGGTCATGTCGCTGATCCTGTGAAGATTAAGGAGCGAATAATATGAAGCCTGATTACAAGAACTGGGTGCCCAAGGGAATGCTCGCCGGATTTGCAGCGGGTCTTGCTGCAGCGCTGGCGCTGCTGCTGATTAGCCTGTTTGTGCTGCCAGAGGGGCTGCTGCATACGATCCTGCTGGCGATGTCCGCCGTGGCGGCGGTGATCCTGCTGGCGGCGACCCTCTGGCTGACCATGATGCACCGGGCCTTTTCCTACAATGGCAAGCGTCAGTTGGCGAAGGCCATTGTGGAGGGTACGGCAGCCTATATCAGCATTCCCGACGGCGGCACAGGCCTGGATGTGGGCTGCGGCAGCGGTGCGCTGACCATTGCCTGCGCCAAGCGAAATCCCCGTGCAAGGATGATCGGCATCGACCGCTGGGGCAAGGAGTACGCCTCCTTCAACAAGTCCCTGTGCGAACAGAACGCCCGTGCCGAGAACGTAAGCAACACCAGCTTCCAGCAGGGTAATGCACTGCACCTCGATTTCCCGGACGAAAGCTTTGACGCGGTGACCAGCAACTATGTCTACCACAACATCACCGGCGCAGACAAGCAGGATTGCCTGCGGGAAACCCTGCGTGTGCTGAAGAAGGGCGGCGCCTTCGCGCTGCACGACATCATGAGCAAGAGCCGCTACGGGGATATGGAAGCCTTCGCAGCGCAGCTGAGGGCTGAAGGCTATGAGCGTGTGGAGCTGATCGATACCACCAATGGCATGTTCATGTCCCGCAAGGAGGCTGTGCTGATGGATCTGTCCGGCTCCACGTTACTGGTGGGTAGAAAGTAAGGAGGCTTTTCTGTGCAGTACACGTTTTGTGAGAAGCTGATGTGGTTCGCGCTGGGCAGGCCGTCGTTCCGGCAGGTGGAGCAAGAGCAGCCTCAATGGAATACACCGATTTTTCGCCGGAAAGCCAAGGCCATCTTCGATGAAATGGTCGCCCGGACGCCTGATATCGGCGGTCTCAAGGAGAATCCGCTGCGTATCTGCCTCTCCGGCGGTATGGTGTGGCTGAGCATCTATAAGGCGGCGGATGGCAGTATGGCCGAAAATACCTTTGCCGATATGGTCAGCGGGAGCATGGATTCGCCGCTGATCCGTACTGCCTTTAAAATGAAGAAGAAAACCGCATTTACTCTGAAGGCACAGCAATTCCGCAAGGATACCAGCGAGCGTACCAACCAGCTCAGCAAGGATAACTCCTTCCAGTGGAATGCGGAGGTGATCCTCGGCCGGGACGCAGATGAGTACCGCATCAACTACCGCCAGTGCGGCCTGTGTGCGCTGGGGCGGCAGGAAGGACTTCTGCATCTGGTGAAGCACATGTGCGTGCTGGACACCATGTCCATCGACTGGATGGGCGGTGTGCTGTATCGCACGAAGACGCTTGCAAACGGCGGCGACTGCTGCGATTTCCATATCTGCAAAAAGGGTTCACAATGGGACAGGGAGGCGCAGGCATGAAGCTGCACAAACGAATGACTCTTGCCCTGCTCTGCGGTATGCTGGGCTGCCTGTGCATGGGCAGCGGCGACTGGCTGATGATCTACGGCGACACGGCGCATTCTGGCAGCCTGTACTGGCTCACCGAGGGCGTGACACGGATCGCGCCATGGCGCAACACGTTGTCTATGGCATTGTCCTTCCCGGCAGTCATTCTGTACGGGATCGCACTGTTTTCCATTGAAAGCTGGATCACGGAGCAAAAGAGCCGCCGCGTTTTCCATTACCTGACCATCTTTGGCCTGACGCCATGGCTGGCTCTGCATCTGTTCTATGTCATGATCCTGTACCTGTTTGCATGGATGAATGAAAACGGCTATGCAGCAGCTGCATTACCAGCAGCAGAGGCGCTGTTCGGCCACCTGTCGTGGGTGGTAATCGCCAGCGAAGCGCTGATGCTGCCTCCCTTTGTGTACTGGGCATGGCTTACGGTAACAGGGAAAAGCGTTTTGCCCCGCTGGATGGCGGCGGTCAATCCACTGACGATCTATGCTGTTTTGTCCGTGGGCAAAGTCGTTTTGCCAGAGGGTGCATTCCGCATCGGCTTCACCAACGGGCTGATGAGCGAAAGCATGCTCGTTTGGTTTGCAGCGTTCCTTGTATGGAATCGAAGTAGAAGCATAAGGGCATGGAAAGGAATCGTGCAATGAAGTACTTCGAATTGGGTCCGCAAAATGAAAAGCTGATGGTAATGCTTCATGGAGGCGGCGTATGTTACAAAGGTGTTTTGCCGGTGGCGGAGAAGCTGGCAAAGGACTTTCATGTAATCGTAGTAGCCTATGACGGTTTCAACCCCTCCGAGCCGGAAACAGAGTTTACCTCTGTGATGGATGAGGCGAAGCGGCTGGGCGACTACATCATCAGCAAGCATGGCGGGAAGATCGATATCCTCTACGCCCTTTCCTATGGCTGCCGGGTGCTGCTGGAGGTGTTGGCGGATGAGCGGCTGACCATCACCACCGCTATTGCCGATGGGATGAGCACAAGGGAATATCCCCGCATCAAAAGCAAGCTGGGCAAGGACATCTACTGTTTCTTTTTCACCGGGCTGTTTTACATCATGATGGGCAAAGCAGGTCCGCTGCGCAAGAGGTTCCTTGCCCGGATCACCGGGCGTTCCGTTGAGGATGCGGAGCGTCTGCTCTATCAGCAGGCAACTTGGCGCAGCTGGAAGAATCAGGACTACTGCTTGATCAACAGGCCCTTTGATTTCAGCGTATTCGAGCGTACTGACATGCACATCTGGCACGGCGTGAACAGCAGCGTGGAAAAGAAACTGGCCAGAGACATACAGAGCTGGCAGGAGGCAGGGCACGCCTTTACCTACAAGCCTTTTCATGACGTAGGTCACGGCGGCCTCGCAGGGGAACACACTGCCCGTTTTATTGAGGAGGTCAAAGCGACTCATCAGCTGTCCCTTGCAAAACAGGAGGCGACTCATCTTGGATAAGGTATATTTCTCTCTGGAGAAGGATGGCTTCTACGGCGTTTACTATCCCAACGCGCAGCGAACTGACCGCGCCGTGATTGTCATGCTGGGTGATTCCTCGGATGACCGCATGGCGGTGTCCGGCGTGAAGTGGCTGCACCAGCAGGGCGTGAATGCGCTGGCCATGTCCCCGGACAAGAAGGATTACGGTCATCACAACTACCCACTGGAGCGCTTTTGTAAGGCCATTGCATACCTGAAGGCCCAGGGCAACAAGAAGATCGGTATAGCCGGCGCATCCACCACAGGCATGCTGGCGCTGCTGGCTGCATCGTACTACCCAGACATCACGCTGACGATCGCCATGGCGCCTTCCGATTTCGTGATGGAGGGCTTCTATCAGGATGGTAAGGATGGCGCTCACGAGCGTCCTGGTGACAACGAATCCTCCGTCTCCTGGCAGGGCAAGCCGCTGCCGTACCTGCCCTATGCCTACCGCCACCCGGAATACTGGCAGCGTATCCAGCAAGAATCGAAGGCAAGCGGTAACCTGATCGCCTCGCGTGAGATGTTCGTTGAATCAGAGCGTCGACATCCTGTGCAGGAGGATGAGAAGATCAGGGTGGAGAATATCTGCGGGAAGATCATCTTCGTGGGCGCGGAGGACGACGCGCTGTGGGATACGTGCAAGTACATTCGCCGCATGGAGCAGCGTCTGGCTGAAATGCCGCACAGCTGCATATACGAGTCGTTGCTGTTCGAGCATGGCACCCATTTCGTGTTTCCACAGTCCATGCTGAAGATGATGCTGCCGATCATCTCCGGTCTGTTACCCTGGGCGGCCTTTAAGGCTGCACGGCAACACCCGAAGGAATGCAAGCAGACCCGAATCGAGATTGACAGTCGACTTACGGAGGCCATTCGCCGCTGGTAATGCACCCGAAGCATCCAAGGAGGAAGAAATATGTCCCGCAAAGATGAGATCCGCAACGCATACCGCCACATGGGCGGCGACCACGATTTCTACGACGGCATGATCACCTGCTCCACCCTGTCCGGCAGGTTGGTGACAAGAGCGATCTGGGCCATGAGCGAGGAAGAAAATCACAATTACATCGCCAAGGCCATGCAGGGTATCCCGGAGGGCTTCTCCGGAAGGCTGCTGGAAGTTCCGGTGGGTACGGGCATCCTGTCCATGCCCCTGCACAAAACTCTGCCGGACGCAGATATCACCTGTCTGGACTACTCTGCCGACATGATGGCCCGGGCGCAGCGACGCGCAGAGCGCATGGGACTGCGCAATGTGCATTTCCAGCAGGGGGACGTGGGCGCGCTGCCCTATGAGAACGGCAGTTTTGATGCGGTGCTGTCGCTGAACGGCTTCCACGCCTTCCCGGATAAGGAGGCCGCCTGGCAGGAGACCTTCCGGGTGCTGAAGCCCGGCGGCATCTTCTGCGGCTGCTTCTATATTGCAGGCGAGCACAAACGAACCGACTGGTTTGTGAACCACCTGTATGTGCCCAAGGGCTACTTCACCCCGCCCTTTGAAACGCTGGAAAGCCTGCGTAACCGGCTGGAGGGTATGTATGCGCAGGTGCATATGGACGCGGTGAAAGCCATTGCGTGCTTCGCCTGTGTAAAGAAAGGTTAAGAATGACTGAACAAATTCTCAGTAATCCTCACTTCAAACCGCTTGAAGAAAAGCTGATTGGACGCTTTGGTCATACGAAAGGACAGCAGTTGCTGGAGCGCATTCATAGTGAATTGGTACGCCTGTTGTCTGCACACAGCGACGATGCACCCGACTTGCGCAGTGAAAGTCATGGGTATATATTACCATCTATCGCCATCTACAAGACATTGAAAACACAGCTTGAGCAAAGTGAGGCTCTGTCACTCTTTAAAGACATATATTTTACTGCAGCTTACCAAGCGGCAGCGAGTATTGGCAAAAAGGCAGAGGATGCTGCTTATCGTGAGCAATTTCTGCAAATGATGGTTGCAAATAAAGAGGGAATCCGAGCAGGTTTCGAATACCGCACGGTAGAGAATACAGTTTCAGCAGTAGAGTTCCATGTGTTGCGCTGCCCCTATGTAGCTTATTGCAGTTTGTATGACTGCCAAGAACTTACCCCCGTGTTTTGTGAATGTGACGACGTATTCTACGGGAATATCCATCCGAAAATTCGGTGGGAACGCACAAAAACACTTGGACGCGGACATGACCTGTGCAACTTCCGCTTTCGTTTGTCTGAAGACAAGTCAGAATCGAAATGGTGAAGGGCATTGCCTGCTTCATCTACACGAAGGAAGAATGAATATGAAGAAGAAAGAACATCTGTCTTTTTTCGGCTGCGGGCCGGCATATGGTGCGATCATCATCACGTTGACTGTGCTGGGCGCCATCGCAGGGGGTCAATCCCTGCTCAGCAGCGGCAGGGTGATGCAGCTGAAGTGGATCTTCTGGTCCCTTGGTATTGCTCTGATTATTGCAGGTGTTATCATGTGGACACTGGCGAACTTCCATTCCAGGCTGGACAGCAACATCATCAGCAACACGCTGGTAACCACCGGTGTGTATGCATGGGTGCGCAACCCCATCTACTCTGCATTTATGTTCGCCTGCACAGGTGTGCTGCTCTTTTCCTGCAATCTGTGGCTGTTGCTTCTGCCGTTGTTTTACTGGGGGCTGATGACCATCATGGTGTCCGCTACGGAAGAAAAGTGGCTGCGAGAGCTGTACGGGCAGCAGTATGTGGATTACTGCGCCCGGGTGAATCGCTGCATCCCATGGTTCCCCAAAGTGTGAGGAGCATATTGCCCCGTGGGATCGCTCCATGGCGTTTGTGAAGCGTGTGAGCCTTCGCAACCCGTTTTTTTCTGACCTGGTCACACCGCTGGAAAAGGGGTCGCAAAGCAGGAACCACTGTGCACTGCTTCTATGCGAAAAAGATGGGCGATGTGTACCTGCAGCAGCACCAGCAGCATTTTGCACAGCCGCACATTGTGACGCATGATCTGCTGCACGAAGAGCTGCTGGTGTGCCAGGCGAAAAAGCAGGTGCAGAAAGTATGTCGCGCGGTGGAACAAAGTCAATATCCATAACGATTTGCGCTTGACAGATATCATCTGTTATGCTATATTTTAATCGTTAGTTGCGTCTAACAAATGGCTGCAGCAATAGCTGCGGCCGTTTTTGTAAATAAGAGTTAGTTGCAGCTAATTAGAAAGCACTAACGGGAATGAATGTCATGATGATCAACAAGCGCCTCATCGGCGCAGTTCCGGAAAGCAAGAAATACATCGCCGGCAACGTCGTCGTGCAGTGGGCGTCGCTGATCGCCAACGTGTGCATGATGGGAGCCATCGCCAGCCTTTTGCAGCGGCTGTTCGACAACACAGCGACCACCGCTGCCATCGTCGTGACGGTGGTGATCGGCCTGATCGCCCTGGCGGTGCGCTTCGTGTGCGCGCTAGCTGCCAGCCGGATGGGCTACCTGTCCTCCAAGACGGTGAAAGCCACCCTGCGGGAAATGATCTACCGCAAACTGCTGCGGCTGGGCGCGTCCTACTCCGAGAAGGTGCGCACCTCCGAGGTGGTGCAGGTAGCAGTGGAGGGCGTTGACCAGCTGGAGACCTACTTCGGCGCGTATCTGCCCCAGTTCTTCTATGCCATGCTGGCCCCGCTGACGCTCTTCGTCATCCTGTGCTTCATCAGCGTCCCGGCGGCCATCGTGCTGCTGGTGTGCGTGCCGATGATCCCCGTAGCCATCGCCGCTGTGCAGACCTGGGCGAAGAAGCTGCTGAGCAAATATTGGGGGCAGTATACCCAGCTCGGCGATACCTTCCTGGAGAACCTGCAGGGCCTGACGACCCTGAAAATCTACCAGACCGACGGCCGCCAGCATGAGCGCATGAACGAGGAAAGCGAGCATTTCCGCCGCATCACCATGAAGGTGCTGACCATGCAGCTCAACTCCATCACCATCATGGATCTGATCGCCTATGGCGGCGCGGCGCTGGGCAT
>JAFUOR010000101.1 GCA_017481825.1 Clostridia bacterium | reverse complement strand
GTTCATCGGCGCGCACCGCCGATTTGAATTGACCGATACCATCGACGGCGCGGAGATATTCCACGACTACGGTCACAATCCCACCGAGATGCGCAATGCCGTCGCGGTGGCCCGCAAGCGCTGCAAGGGCACGCTTTACGCGGTGATGCAGCCCCACACCTTCAGCCGCGTGCGCACCCTGTTCAATGAATACCTGACCTGCACGCAGGCTGCCGATGTGACCGTCGTGATGGACATCTGTGCCGCCCGCGAGAAGGATCCCGGTGATCTAAACAGCGGTATGCTGGTGGAGGGCATGAAGGCCCATGGCGTCAACGCCGTCTGGACCCCCTCCTTTGATGACACGGAGGCTTACCTCCGCGCGCACCTCAAGCCCGGCGATCTGGCGATCACCATGGGCTGCGGCGACGTGAACATGCTCAACGAGCAGATTCACCGCCACGAGCTGGAAAAGAATAAGTGACACATGGAACGCAGCGGCCTTGTCCCTGCGTTCTTTTTTTCGCCGGATGGCATATGCTCCATGGAAGGAGGTGGGGATATGCTGTCCTGGGAGCTGCTGGGGGCTGTGGTGGGTGCGGGCCTTGCATCGGGGCGGGAGCTGGCGTCCTTCTTTGCCCGATACGGCGTGTGGAGCTGGGCTGCCATCGCTGCGGCCATGATTACCATGGTGTTTGCCGCGCAGGTGCGCATCCCCGATGCATGGCGGGGGCGCTGGATGGATCGGTTGTGGCAGCTGCTTTTGACGCTCATGCTGACCATCACCGGCGGCGCAATGCTTTCGGGCGCGGGGGAGGTCGTTTCGCTTATGCTGCCCGTGCATGGCGCGTACTGGGTGGGTATGGCGGCGACGCTGCTGTCGGCATGGTATCTGGCGTATCGCACAGGCGCGGGCCTTGCGTGGGTCAGCCGGCTGCTTGCCTGCGCGATGGCGATGATTATCGCTGCCGGATGGGCGCTGCCGCCCCTGCAGGCAGTCCCCCTTGATGCTGCCAGGTCATGGGAGGCAATTCTGCGCGGCGTCAGCTATGGAGGCTTCAATGCGGTGCTGCTCATTCCCATTCTCCGGGCGTCGGGAGCCTGCGGCAGGACGCAGCGGCGCTGCATCGGCGTGGCCTGCACCATGCTGACCGTCCTGATCCTGCTGGGCAACGCCGTGCTGCTGCGCCATCCTGCGCTGCTGACGGAGGAACTGCCCTTCATCCGGATGATGGCTTATCATGGTCAAACCGGGTATGTGCTCAGCGGCGTCTGCCTGTACCTGGCGGTGCTGTCCACCATGACGGCCTGCCTGCGGGGCATACAGGGTATGCGGTGGGCCATCGCAGGGATGGCCCTGACGGCGGCGATGGGCTTCTCCGGCGCGGTGGATGTGCTCTATCCGCTCCTGGGCGGCGCATGCCTTGCCATGCTGATCGCTGCGAAATTGAGTATTTTTTTCGGAAATACTTTTATTCGACGGGACGATATGCTATAATATAAGATACGGCTGGTCTGCCAGTCATTGAATTTGGATGAAGAAGGTGAACTGCGTGCAATCGCAGTATCCTGTAAGGCACATCGATCTGTCGGCCCTGCGCCAGAATGTGGCGCTGATCAAGGCGTCGCTGCCGGCAGGTACGATGCTTCTGGCGGTGGTCAAGGCAGACGCCTATGGTCATGGCATTGCCCAGGTGGCCCGCAATGCCCTTGCCGCAGGCGCTGATTGGCTGGCCGTTGCCCGAACGGGCGAGGGCGCCGTGCTGCGCAGCGCCGGAATAACCGCTCCTGTGCTGGTGCTGGGCGCTGCGTCCGAGGAAGAGTTGGCCGAGGGCGTGCGCTGCGGCTTGACCCTTGCGCTCTGCACGCCTGATATGGCAAAATGCCTGCAGCGTCATGCGGAGCGTGAAGGCAAAACGGCGGAGGTTCACCTCAAGCTGGACACGGGCATGGGTCGTATCGGAGCCCGCACGGAGGACGAGGTGCGCTCCATTCTTTCCACACTGGAGCACTGTCCCCAGGTGAAGCTGACCGGTGCGTTTACCCATTTTGCCGATGCGGACGGCGACACGCCCGATTACACCCGCCAGCAGCTCGAGCGTTTCCAGCGCCTTTTGGCCCTGCTGCCTGACGGCGTCGTCCGACACTGCGCCAATTCCGCCTCCATCCACCGTTACCCCGAGGCGGCGATGGACATGGTGCGCGCGGGCATCTCGATGTACGGCTGCCCGCCGGTGGAAAGTGGCATGCCCCTGCGTCCTGTGATGGACTGGCGCACCGCGGTCACCTTCGTCAAGAAGGTCAGCACCGGCGATAAGGTCAGCTACGGCTGTACCTTCACAGCGGACAAGCCCATGCGTCTGGCCACGGTAGCCATCGGCTATGGCGACGGCTATCACCGGGCGGCCAGCGGCAGTGCACAGGTTATCATCCGTGGTATGCGCGCGCCGGTGGTGGGGCGCATCTGCATGGATCAGATGATGGTGGATGTGTCGCATATCAGCGGCGTTCAGCCCGGTGACGAGGTCATCCTCATGGGTGCTCAGGGCGGCGAGTTCATTTCTGCGGACGAGTTGGCCTCCTGGTCGAACACCATCAGCTACGAGGTGCTCCTGGCAGCTACGGAACGCGTGCACCGCCTGTGGGTGAACGACTGTGAATGAGAAGGCGCTGCTTCGCGCCGCGCTGCGCGAGCGCCATCAGGGCAGGGAAGAGCGTGACCGGCAGAGCCGCATGCTGTGCGGGCACATCCTCCAAAGCGCCCTGTATCGGGATGCACGGACAATCGGCGCTTACATGCCCCTGCGGCATGAGGCGGATATCACGCCCGTGCTGGCTGACATCCTGCATTCGGGTCGTACGCTGGCGCTTCCCCTGTGCGAAAAGGCGCCCCGGATGACCCTGCGGCGCGTGACAGCCCTTGGCGACCTCACCCCGGGCAGCTATGGCCTGCTGGAGCCCCGGGAGGATACGGAGATTATACCGGTGGACGCGCTTGAATTGCTGCTGGTGCCCCTGGAGGGTATCGACCCTTCGGGGATGCGGCTGGGCAAGGGCGGCGGTTATTATGACTGTCTGCTGGCAGACAGGAGCATCACCACGCTGGGCTGCGCGCTTTCCTGGCAATGGACGGTGCAGGTGCCCTGCCAGGCGTGGGACAAACCTCTGTCTGCCTGTGCGGATATGAATGGTATCCATCTGTTTTCAAACCGATGATGTAAGGAAGGTACATGCTTTATGGAAATGAAGAAGAAGCACAAGCCCCAAAAAGTCTCCAAGCCTTATCTGACCGGTGCGATGATCGACAAGACCACCTGGTCGGGCGCACTGAAGATATTCCTGTCCACGGCGGTGATGGCGCTGGCGTTTATGCTGCTGTGCGTCATGATGACCTGGGACAGCATGCTGCTGAACATCGTGGTCAACAGCGTGATCCTGCTGGCTGCATGGATTATCTTCTACCAGACCGGTGCGGTGAGCGGCGCGGACGCGGTGAATCAGGGCGAAATCATGTATGCCCGCCGCGAGAAGGGGCGCCCGGTGGCCGCATGGGAGGAGAAGCTGTGCTATCATCCCCTCAAAGGCCTGATTTCCAGCCTGATCGGCTCTATTCCGCTGCTGGTGTGCTCCATCATCCTGGCAGTGGTTGCCCAGCGGCAGATGACCAACCTGGGTACGCTGCCCTCCTGGGTCACGCCCTTTGAGACCCGCACGGAGATCGGTAATGCGCTGGCCTTCTACCATGAAACGGGTGCGATGACGCTGGAGGCCTTCATGCGTCTGATCGTGCGCATGTCCACCATGCCCTATGTCAACATGATCGGTGCCACCAACAAGGATGCGATGCTGATCCTTGAGCGCGTGAGCCCGCTCCTGAACCTGATTCCGGCCCTTGCCTATGGCTTTGGCTACATGGGCGGCGTGAGCATCCGCGCCAATGTGCATACCAATATCGCCATCGGCAAGCGCAAGGCAAAGAAGAAGCAGCAGAAGGAGCGCCGCGCCCGCCAGCAGCAAACCCATCGCGGACCGGAGCAGCTCAACTAATGGACGAATCGAGGAAATCACATGCGCATCATCGCAGGCATGGCCCGCGGCCGCACCTTTGATGCCCCTCAGGGGCAGGATACCCGTCCCACGCTGGATCGCGTGCGGGAGAACGTCTTCAACATCCTGCAGATGAAGGTGCGGGGCGCCGCGGTGCTTGACCTGTTTTCGGGCTCCGGTGCGATGGCATTTGAGGCTGTCAGTCGTGGGGCCGAGACGGCTGTGCTGGTGGATCATGACCGCAAAGCCCATGCGGTGGAGAAGGCCAATGCCCAGAAGCTCCGCATGGCGGAACGCTGCCGTTTTCTCAACTGCGACTGGCTGCAGGCGGTCAATTCCCTCCGGGAGCAGGGCATGCGCTTTGACGTGGTTTTCCTTGACCCGCCCTACAAAATGCATGATATGTCCGGCGTGATGATGGCCTTGATGCCTGTGCTGAAGGAGGATGCCGTGGTTCTGCTGGAGCATGAGGCAAAAACCTTCCCCAGCACCTGTGATGGCTACGAGCTCTACGACAGCCGCAAATATGGCATTGCAGGCGTGAGCTTTTTCCGACTGATGCCCACGGAGGATGTATAATGGACAGAATCTGTGTCTATCCCGGCAGCTTTGACCCGGTCACGCTGGGGCATGAGGATATCATTCGTCGTGCTGCGCGGCTCTTTGATCACGTCATTGTCGCGGTGATGCATAACCCCAGCAAGCGCGGCTGCTTCTCCGTCGAGGCGCGCAGGGTGCTGCTGGAAAAGGTCGTGGCTGATCTGCCAAACGTGACGGTGGACGCCTGGGACGGCCTGCTGGTGGATTATGTGCGCAGAGTCAATGCGGCGGCGGTGGTTCGAGGCCTGCGCGCGGTGAGTGATTTTGAAAACGAAATGGTCATGGCGCAGGTGAACAGCCATCTGCTGCCGGGGATGGAAACCGTCTTTTTGATGACCAGGCCGGAGCACAGCTGCATCTCGTCCTCGGTGGTGCGGGAGGCGGCGCTGTTTCAGGCGGATGTGAGCGGCTTTGTGCCTGCATGCATCGCAGCTGACGTTCAGGAACATTTTAATCAGGAGTAATAGCAGGAGGGCAACGGCGATGATCACAAGGGAGAATGGTTCAATCGATCAGGTGACGATGGCGATGAACGAGCTGCGCGAGGCTCTGCGTACGGCGCAGCGCCTGCTTGGCGACCGCTGCATGGTCAACAAGAAGTACATGACGGATCGTCTGGACACGGTTGCCGCCTGCATGCCCGATGCGCTCAAGCAGGCCAACGCCATTGTGGCAGAGGAGAAGAACATCCGCGACACGGCGGAGCGTGAGGCTGCCGAAACGACCTCGAAGGCCCGCAATGACGCCCAGAAGACCGTTGATGAGGCCAAGCGCCAGGCGAATCAGGATACGGCAGAGGCCCGCAAGGCGCTGGATGATGCCCAGCAGAAGGCTGCCGCCCTCACCGCTCAGGCAGAGCGCGATGCTCAGGCCATTCGCCAAAAGGCCCAGCAGGATGCGCAGATGATCATCGCCAAGGCGCAGCAGGATGCCCAGAACATCATGACCAATGCAGAGAATGCCGCCCGCAATGCTGTCAGTCAGGAAAACGTGCACCGCATGGCAGTGGTGGCGGCCGAGGAGCTGCGCGACCAGACCAATAAGGACATGACCATGTTGCGCCAGCAGTGCATCGAATACCTTGACGGCATGATGGCGGATACGGATCGCTATCTGGTCTCCCTGTGCTCCGACATTCGCCAGCAGCGTCAGATGCTGGACAGCCAACGGTAAAGGTATCCGCCGAAGTCCCAAAGGGAAGGGCTTCGGCGGATTTTTTGAATATGACATGAAAGTTCACGGTCACTTCAAACTGACTTCACAAACCCGTATTATGATAAACATGCAGTCGGGAAGGAACGCCACCAGCTGACCTGGCTGCTCTCCTTTTTCCCTGACATTCCGCAAGAATGTCAAAACCTCCCTATCCTCCATACAAGCAAAGGCCGCAGGCGTGAAAGCGTCAGCGGCCTTTGTGATGCTGCATGAAAAGCGCTCTTGCCGGGCAACATGGCAGGAGAAGCAGCGGACGGAGGCGAGGATGATGAGACGAAGAGCAAAGCTGTCATTGTGGATGATCCTGCTGACGATGGCATGGGTCGTCGGCATGGCCTTTGTGACCGCTGACCGGGATACGGCAGCGCAGGCAAAGCTGGTTCAGGTGGAGCGCGGCGATGTGGTGCAGGCCGTGGCAATTTCAGGCCGCGTATCCTATGCAGATGAAACCATCGCCTATGCTCCGTCCTCCGGTACTGTGGCAGAGGTTTATGTGCAGCCCGGTGACCGCGTGATGGAAGGAGAGGCGCTGCTGCGGCTGGATGCATCTCTGCAGGAGCAGGCGCTTTCCGCCTTCATCGCAAACGGAGAAACGCTGGGCGCCTATGCGGAGCAGGTACGATCTGCCCTTGAGGATACGGTGCTCCGCGCGCCAATGACCGGCAATATCCGGCAGCTGATGACGCAGGAGCAGGCGCTGCTTACAGCGGGCGCGCCGGCGATGCTGCTCTCCTCCTCGCAGCAGGAGATCGTCTGCACCGTGGCTGAGGTGGATGTGCAGCGCATCCGCGAGGGCATGTGGGCGCGGCTGTATGTATCCGGCGAATCAAGAGGGTTGGCGTGGGTTGCTTCCGTTGGCGAGGTTGAGGCCGATGCGCTGACGGGGCTGATGGTCTCCACAGTCATCCTCACCCCGGAATTGACGCTGGACATCCCCGCTGGCGCATCCGTGGATGCGGAGATCATCCTTGCATCGCAGGAGGATGTGCCCACCCTGCCGGTGGAAGCGGTCACGGAGCGCGGAACCGTGTGGTGGGTCAGTGATGGAAGATGCACAGAAATTCCGGCGGAAATCGTGCTAAGCGACGAAATCCGCGCGTGGGTTACGCTGCCGGAAGGAATCACCGTGGCTCTTGGCGAATGGTCGGAGGGACAGCGCATCGTCCCCATGAGCGAGGTGCAGCCATGACCTGGCGCGATGCAGCGGCACTGGCCATATCGGGACTCCGCGGCAGCTTTGTTCGGACGCTTTTGACCATCCTCGGCCTTGGCGTGGGCGTGGGCGCAGTGGTCACGGTGATGACTCTCGGCAGCGCCGGGCAGATCAGGGTTGAGGACGAAATCGCCCGCCTTGGCGTGGACAAGGTGTGGATCACCTCCGCAGATGCGGCCCATGCCCTGACGGAGGAATGCGCTCTTTGCATCGCCTCCGCGACGGGCGTACCCGTCTGCGCAGGTACCTACACGGCAGGGGTAGTTATTCTGGACGGTCAGAGCGCAGCGGCGCAGATTGCCGGGTACGACGCAGGCCTTGCGGATGTGCACAAGCCCTCAGCGGGCGAGGGCAGGCTGTTTACAAACCTGGAATACAGTGAGGGCAGCAGCGTGTGCCTGGTGGATGAAGCTCTTGCGGAGAGTCTGGGCGGCGATGTGATCGGGAAGCGGGTGTCGGTGGGCAACCGGCGCTTTCGCGTGATCGGCATTGTCGAGGGGATGCCCATGCAGGCCATGACGGTGGGCAGCGGACTGCTGCTGATGCCCATGGCGGCTTATCAGGATACCTACGGCGCATCCATCAGCGAGATCACCCTGGCCGTCCCCCGGGGCAAAAGCGCGGCGCTCCTTGCGGATGAAGCCCTTGCAGCCCTCTCGACGGATGGCGGATACCGTGCCAGCACCCTTGAAAACGAAATTGACGCCGCCCGGGAGGTCGTGCGAATCTTCGTGATGGTACTGGCCTGTGTGGCAGCGGTGTGCGTGCTGACAGGCGCCATTGGCGTGATGAACGTGCTGCTTGTGTCCGTGAGAGAGCGCAGGCGCGAGATCGGCCTGATCAAGGCGGTGGGCGGTACCTCGGCGCAGGTGGCGTGGATCTTCCTGCTGGAGGCCGTGGCCTATGCGGCCCTTGGCGGCGTGCTGGGAATCGCCCTGGGCAGCGGAATGATCCGCCTGTTCGGCAGCTGGATCGGGCTGGACGCGCATCTGTCCCTGGCAACGGCGCTGCCTGTACTGGCAGGGGCCGCATTACTGGGCGCAGGCTTCGGCGTGGCGCCTGCGGTGCGGGCTGCCTCCATGGAGCCGGTCGATGCGCTGCGCAGCGAGTGATTTGACAGATTGTACAAAGAGGAGATAGCAAATTTGGCATCCCCCCGCCCGGACGATACATTCTGCACAAGGAATTCCGAAAAGAATTGTCAATGCCGCCAATTCACAATTTGAGGATTTTCCGTTATAATATGCATAGTTGAAATGAGCCTGCACATCTGTGCTGCGCTGATTCACAATTCTGCCTATCAGATTTCAGAGGAGGAAACGGATTATGGCAAGCGTATCCCTGCAGCACATTTACAAGGTGTACGCCGGCGGCGTTACCGCTGTCAGCGACTTCAACCTGGACATCAAGGACAAGGAATTTATCGTTCTGGTCGGTCCCTCCGGCTGCGGTAAGTCCACCACCCTGCGTATGGTCGCCGGTCTGGAAGAGATCTCCGATGGCGAGCTGTACATCGGCGAGAAGCTGGTCAACGACGTCGCTCCCAAGGATCGCGACATCGCCATGGTGTTCCAGAACTACGCCCTGTATCCCCACATGACCGTGTTCGACAACATGGCCTTTGGTCTGAAGCTGCGCAAGACCCCCAAGGATGAGATCAAGCGTCGCGTGGAAGAAGCCGCGAAGATTCTGGGCATCGATCACCTGCTGAACCGTAAGCCCAAGGCTCTGTCCGGCGGTCAGCGTCAGCGTGTTGCTCTGGGCCGTGCTATCGTTCGTGAGCCCAAGGTCTTCCTGTTCGACGAGCCTCTGTCCAACCTGGACGCCAAGCTGCGTGTGCAGATGCGTACCGAGATCACCAAGCTCCATCAGCGCCTGCAGACCACCTTCATCTACGTTACCCATGACCAGACCGAAGCTATGACCATGGCTTCCCGTATCGTGGTTATGAAGGACGGCGTTGTGCAGCAGGTGGATACTCCCCAGAACCTGTACGACTATCCCGCCAACGAGTTCGTTGCCGGCTTCATCGGCTCTCCCCAGATGAACTTCTTCGATGTTCGTCTGCGCAAGGAGAACAACGCTGTCGTGGCCGTGTTCGGCGACAACAAGATCGTTGTGCCTCAGGGCAAGGTTGACAAGTTCATCGACGAGTCCTATGTTGGCCGTGAGGTCGTTATGGGCATCCGTCCCGAGAACATCCACGACGACGAGATGTTCCTGGCCAACGCTGCCGATGCTACCATCGACGTGGCTGTTGAAGTTACCGAGAAGATGGGCTCCGAGACCTATCTGTACATGACCACCACCGGCAAGGAGGGCAACATCATCGCTCGCGTGAATGCCCGCACCACCACCAACGCCGGCGCGCAGATCAAGGTTGCCTTCGACGTCAACCACCTGCACTTCTTCGACAAGGAGACCTCCCGCACCATCCTCGAGTCCGAGGCTGTGCCCGCTCCCAAGAAGGCTTAATTGAATCTTCTGAGATGATTCAGAGGCTGTCGTAGTGATACGGCAGCCTCTTTTTTGTCCCGGAATCCGCCTGTTTTTGTTAAGTATTCACAAAAAATTTGCATTTTGGAGCGAAAAACGCTTTTCATGCCTCCTGAATTGTGGTATACTATATGCAATCAATATCATTCGTCCATGCTGCTGGCGTCCCCCAAAAAAAGCAGCAGGAAAGGAGCGTTCCTCTTTTGAACGATAAGCATTTGCAGGAGCATGTAGAGAATATCTTATCCCAGCTTTCCATGCCCGTATCGGTGCTGGACGCCGATCATGACGCCCTCACCATGAGCCAGACTGCCGCGCTGGCGACGCTCAGGGAAGGCGTGGTGCATCAGCATGAGCGGGATCTGTACCTGTCCGTGCCCAAGAGCCGTCTGGTGCTGACCTGCCACGCGGATCATCCCGGCGCGCGCGATGTGCTGACACTGGCGGCCGCGCTGGTGAAATCCATGGATGCAGCGGTGGACAATCACACGGAGAACAGCTTTGATGTGTATCGCCGTGCGCTGCGCGGGGAGCTTACCGGCAGCGAGCTGGAGGCCCTCAGCCATGAGCATCAGCTGCCCAATGATCTCAAGCGCTGCGTGATGGTCTTCCACATCGTGCAGACGGATAACGAGCGTGCCTATGATCTGCTGCGGGATATTACCCCCATGCAGGACAAGGATGTGCTCATTGACATGGACCGCCACAGCGTCGTGCTGCTCAAGGATGTCTCGGAGGATGACGCGGTCGAGGAGCTGATGCAGTTTGCACAGGCCCTGCAGGAGACGCTGATGGGCGAGACGGCGCATCAGATGACGGTGGGCATCGGCCGCAGCCGTCATAGCATTGAGGATCTCAGGGAAAGCTACACCGAGGCGCGCCGTGCAATTGAGGTGGGCCGCATCTTCAAGCCCGAGGAGAGCATCTACGTTTATACCCGCCTGATTCTCGAGCGCTTCCTGATGGAGCTGCCTCAGGATATCAGCGCGTCCTATCACAGCATGCTCTTCAACCGCAAGAATCAGCGCCTGTTCAATGAGGAGATGCTCTACACCATCGACATGTTCTTCAAGAAGGATCTGAACCTGTCCGATACCGCGCGTCAGCTGTACATCCACCGCAACACGCTGGTGTACCGCCTGGATAAGGTGCAGCGTCAGACGGGCCTTGATCTGCGCTCCTTTGAGGACGCGGTGACGTTCAAGATTCTGATGGAACTCAAAAAGGTCAGCGGCGAGCGCCCCAATCGCAAGTCCTGATCAGTAGAGGAGGTCAAGCCTATGAAGAAAAAGATTGTGCTGCTTATGAGTCTGCTGCTCACAGCATGCCTGCTGACAGGCTGTGCCTATCTGCCGGATCTGAATCTGAGCAGCATGCTCCCCACCGCCGATACATCGGCAAGCACCATCAGTGGTGACAGCGGCGATACCGTGACCATCTCCCGCGAGGAATACGAGCGCTACAAGCAGTTCGATACCCTCCTGGAACTCATGGACATGGTGGAACTGGGCTACTTTGAGGAGTACGAGGTTCAGGACATGCTGGACGGCGCAGCCAATGGCCTGCTGCTGGGTCTTGGCGATCCCTATACCTTTTACTACACGCCTGAAGAATATGCAGCGCTGTGGGAGGAGGACGAGGGTGAGTATGCCGGCATCGGTATCCAGATCAGCACGTCCTACCTGACGGGCCTGTGCACCATCAGCCGCGTGTTTGACAACGGCCCCGCCCGTGAGGCTGGCGTTCAGAAGGGCGATATCCTCTACAAGGTGGAAGACCTCTACGTCAATTCCGCCACCGTCAACGACGCTGTCGATATCATGCGCGGCACGCCCGGCACAGAGGTCAAGGTGGTTTTCCTGCGAGGCACGGAGGAGATGGAGTACACCCTCGTGCGCACCCAGATTACCGTCAACCGCCTGGATTACGGTATGCTGACCGAGGACATCGGCTACATCTACCTCTACGAGTTCGCAGGCGACTGCGGCGAGAAGTTTGAGGCGGCCGTGGCGGCCCTTACCGAGCAGGGCGCAAAGTCCTTCATCATCGACCTGCGCGACAATCCCGGCGGCTGGGTCGAGGATGCGGAGACCATCGCGGATATCTTCCTGGAGAAGGGGACGCTTTGCTATCTGGAGTACAAGGATGGAACACGCGAGTACTACCGCACGACGGCGGGCAAGCTGGAGGTTCCGCTGGTGGTCCTGATGAACGAAAACAGTGCTTCCTCCTCCGAGATTCTCGCAGGCGCACTTAAGGATCGTGCGGACGCCACCATCGTGGGTGTGCAGAGCTACGGCAAGGGCATCGTGCAGACCGTCGTTCCCATGGAGGACGGCGCTGGCATGCAGATGACCATCGCGCAGTACTACACGCCCAACGGCAATGCCGTGCACAACGTAGGCATCACGCCCGATGTGGAAATCCCGCTGCCCCAGGGCGACAATGGCATGTACGAATTCGGCGATCTGGCCGATCCGCAGCTGGCCAGGGCCCTTGAAGTGATGCAGCAGAAAATGGCGAAGTAACATGACATACAGCGGCGGACATACCCGGTTGAGGGCATGTCCGCCTTTTTCATGCATAGGAAAAGCGCCGGATCACATGATCCGGCGCTGCGTGGCGTCAGTTTTCCCCGGGGGCGTCCTCGTCTTCCTCAACGGGCAGGGACTTCTCAAACAGGTCGAGCACCGCCTGGAGCGTCGTTTCATCTTCAACGCTCTGGTAGATTTCGCCCTCTTCTTCCTTATCCACCTGCAGGATCAGCACCTCGTCCTCCTCGCTGCCTTCATCGTCAGCCAGGGGAAGAAGCACCATATAGTCCTTTTCGTTGTATTCTACAACGTCCAGCAGCAGGAAGTCAATGTCGTTGCCCTGATCGTCCGTCAGGGTGATGATGCTGTCTTCATCCAGCTCGTACATGGGCGTTTACCTCCAATGCTCGGCACATTACTCCGCGTCGGTGAACATCGCGTCTTCGTCCTCGTCGGTGAAGTTGTACTCCTCAGCGAAGAGTTGCTTGAACTCTTCGAAAACCTCATCGGTGACGGACTCGTCTTCTTCGGCGACGAACTCCTCGGTCTCATCGTCTACCAGCACGGATTTGAGGATCACAACCTCGTCGTCCTCCTCATCCTGAGGCACCAGCACGACGTACTCATTGTCGTTCTTCTCAATGCGGGCGGCGATGTCGTAAACATACTCGTTGCCTTCGTCGTCGGTCATCACGACCACGTCTTCATACTCTTCTTCGTTCAGCTCAGGGGTGTTGTTGATATCGGTCATGGGAATGCTCCTCCTTGTGATCATTTGGGATATCTGCCATTATTATATTACCACATGCGCAGGCGGAGCGCAAGGGGAGATTTGACGCTGTGGGCGTCTCTGTGCTATAATCAGCCCAACGAAATCCACGGAGGATCATGCCATGCTGCTCCCTGAATCTATCCGCAAGCACCTGCCTGACAGCGCCTTTTCCCTGGACAGCATCGGCTGCTCTGACGCCCAGGTGATGATGTTTCCTGACCGCGTGCTGAAGGTTCAGGGCGATTGCAACGTTTCCGGCAACGAATTCTACATGTTGTCCTGGCTGCAGGGGAGGCTCCCTGTGCCGGAAATCATCGCTGCCGACCATGTGGATGGCATGCGCTATCTGCTGATGACCCGCATGTCGGGCAAGGTTCTGTGCGATGAGGCCATCCTTAATGATCAGCACCGCCTGGCGGAGCTTGTGGCGGAAGGTCTGCGTCACCTGTGGTCGGTGGATATCGCCGGTTGTCCCACCAACCGTACGCTGGACAGGAAGTTCATCGAAATCGAAGAAGGTCTGCGCGGCGGCTGGATCACTCCGGAGCAGGCCGCTCAGCCGGAAACCTATGGCCCGAAAGGCTTCCGGTCTCCTGCGCATCTCTTTGACTGGCTGGTTAAAAACCGCCCTGTGGAGGAGCTCGTCCTTTCCCATGGCGATTACTGTCTGCCGAACATCTTCGCCAGTGACAAGGGCTTGACGGGCTTTATCGACATTGGTCTTTCGGGCGTGGCGGATAAGTGGATCGACATTGAAAAAGGTCTTTGGAGCATGTGGGCGAACACCACGGGCGTCTTTGGTGGGAAAAAGCGCGGATTTGATCGGCGGCTGCTCTTTGATGCGCTGGGCGTGCAGCCGGATGAGGACAGGCTGCGCTATTACTCGCTGCTTGACGAATTGTGCTGACAAGCGAAACCGGACAGGAGTTCCTGCCCGGCTTTCTTATTCACGGAGGATCAGCTCCATCGGCCAGTGATCCGAACCGCGCACGCGGTTATGCACACGCACATCGGCGATGCGTTCCATCAGCCGCTCGGAAACAAGGAAATAATCCATGCCCACGGCCCGGATGCCTCTGCGGTATGCAAAGGCGCCGGCCTTTTCGTTGGGATGGAAGTGCCTGTATGCATCAACAAAGCCGCTGGAAAGGATAGCTGTCAGCCCGCTGCGCTCTGTTTGGGTGTAGCCTGCTACCTGCATGCCCTGCGCCTTGCCGTTCAGGTCGGCATCGTTATAGGCGGCGTTCAGATCACCGCAGAGGATGACGGGCTTCTCGCAGTCAAGGGCTTTAAGGAAAGCCAGCAGCGCTGCATCCCATGCTGTGCGCTCCTCCAGACGGGAAAGATCAAGTCCGACGTTGGGGGCATAGCAGTTGACGAGGTAGAAGCTGCCGTAATCTGCGGTGATCACGCGCCCCTCCGCATCGAAGGCCTCGCTGCCGATGCCGCAGTAAGCGCCCGCAGGCTCCCGCAGCGTCAGCACGGCCGTGCCGGAGTATCCCTTGCGCTCAGCGTAGTTCCAATACTGGTGAAAGCCAGGTACATCAATGCCGCCCTGCCCCTCCTGCAGCTTGGTTTCCTGCAGGCAGTATACATCGGCGTCCAGGGCGTTGAAGGTATCCAGGAAGCTGCGGTTCATCAGCGAGCGGAAGCCGTTGACGTTCCATGTGATGATTTTCATTACTCGTAACCTAATTCCTTCCACTCTGGCGGATTGGTGCTGTCGATGCCCGTGTAGCACTCTGGGAACAGCGCCGCCGTGGAGTAGCGTTCGTCCGCTGCATACAGGTGGCTCAGATCGCCCAGCTGCATACACCGCCATGCGACCTCGCCCTTGACGCGCTCCTCGGTGATCACCGTGGTCACGCTGGAGGGCTGGGTGGAAAAGCCATGCCAGAGGTTCATGGGCGTGATGCCGATAAGGTGGCTCAGGCAGGCCATCATGATGCCAAAATGGCAGAACAGCACCAGCGTGTCAGGACGGTTATCCTCCACGCGGTAGATGTGCCCGTCGCGGATGTACCCATGCTGCGCCAACAGAGCGTCGAGGCCCTCGGTAGTCTCCCGCCAGATGTCCTGCACATTGCCCTGTGTCATCAGCGGGTCGTCAAGCCAGGTGTCCATGTTGCGCAGCTTCTTGCGGGGCATCCAGATGGATGGCTTGTAATCCCACGGGATGCGGTGATGACCGTTCTCCGGGTCGATGCTGCGTCCGCGGAATTCAGCCAGCCAGGGCAGCACCTCCGCCTCGCGCCCGACCTTTTCAAGGGTATAGCGCCCCGTCTCCCGCGCACGTCCAAGCGGGGAGGTATAAAAGGCCTTCACGTCCAGCTTGCTCAGGCGGCGGGAGAGCAGCTCAGCCTCCCGGTGCCCCTTCACGGTCAGGGAATCATGCTTGTAATCCGGCTCCGCATGGCGGACAAACATCAGCTTCATATGCGTTACTCCTTGCTGAATCGATCATGGTGAACCTTGTGCCAGGGGAGCGTCTCCTGCGCATGGGGCTCGGGATGGCTTGCAGGCATGCCAAGGGTGAGGATGGCCATCACGCCATACTTTTCCGGGATGCCCAGCACCCCGCGTACGACGGACTGCGCGTCCCGCCCATCGGCGGCCTGACGCAGGCGTACCTGCAGCCAGCAGCTGCCCACGCCAAGCGCATCTGCCATCAGGTGCATCTGCGTCATGGCAGAGCCGCAGTCCTCGACCCATACGTCCACCAGATCGGCGTCCGCGCAGACCACGATGGCGATGCTGCACTTGCCCAGCAGATTCGCCGCGCCGACGCGGCAGTCGCAGAGCTGATCCAGCACATGACGGTCACGCACGACCACGAATTCCCAGGGTCTGCGGTTCTTGCTTGACGCCGCTGCGAGCCCGGCGCAGAGGATGCTGTGCAGCGTGTCCTCGGGGATGGGATCATCCGTATACAACCGAACGCTACGGCGGCTGAGGATGGCTTGAAGCATATCCATAGCGATACCTCCATCATAGGGAAAGGGCCGGGCTGCGCGTGTCAACCCGGCCATGTTGATTTTACTTGAGCTTCCAGGCCAGGTCGTTCAGGAACAGCTGCTGCTCCAGACCTTCAACCGTGGTATCCTTCGTAATGTGGACGAACTCGATGTCCATCATGGTAGCCCAGTCCTTCATCTGCTCAGCGGTCACATCGTAGGAAAGCACGGTGTGATGTGCGCCGCCAGCGGTAATCCAGCATTCCACACCGGTGGTCAGGTCAGGCATGGCACGCCACATGACGCGGGCAACGGGCAGGTTCGGCATGTCCATGATGGGCTTGACACACTCGATATCCTGGCAGATCAGGCGCAGGCGGCCGCCCATATCAACAAGGGATACGACGATGGCCTTGCCAGCCTTGCCCTCGAACACCAGGCGGGCCGGGGGCTCGCGATCACCGATGCCCAGGGGATGCACCTCGATGCGGGGTTTTTCGGCCGCCACGGAGGGACAGACCTCCAGCATATGGGCGCCCAGGCTATACTCCTGGCCCTTCACCAGATGGTAGGTGTAGTCCTCCATGAAGGCGGTGCCGCCCTTCTGGCCCTCGGCCATGGCCTTCATGATGGCAGTCATGGCGCTGACCTTCCAGTCACCCTCGCCGCCGTAGCCATAGCCCTGCGCCATCAGATGCTGGGAGGCCAGGCCAGGCAGCTGTTTCATGCCGTAGAGATCCTGGAAGGTGTTGGTGAAGGCCAGGCAGCCTTCGGCATCCAGCATCTTCTTCATTGCGATCTCCTCGCAGGCCTGATAACGGACGGTCTCGATGTCATCGGTAGCGATATCGTACAGGGACTTGTATTCGTCCATCTTTGCGTCGATTTCAGCGTCAGTCACGGCGTTCATGGTGGCCACCAGCTTGCCCACGGGCCAGGTGTTGACCTGCCAGCCGAGCTTGGTCTGCACCTCGACCTTGTCGCCCTCGGTCACGGCCACTTCGCGCATGTTGTCGCCAAAGCGCATGACCTTCAGGCTCTTGGAGACGGCCACGCCCACCGCAGCGCGCATCCAGGAGCCAATGCGGGCCTGCACATCCTCATCCTGCCAGTAGCCAGCGATGACCTTGCGGGGCATCCGCAGACGGGCTGCGATGAAGCCATGCTCACGGTCACCATGGGCAGCCTGATTCAGGTTCATGAAGTCCATGTCGATCTCCTCATTGGGGATCTCACGGTTGTACTGGGTGGCGAAGTGGCAGTAGGGCTTTTGCAGATTGGCAAAGCCGTTGATCCACATCTTGCTGGGGGAGAAGGTATGGCACCAGGTGATGATGCCCGCACAGTTCTTGGCGTAATTGGCCTCGCGCACCACATCGGTGATCTCCTGGTTGGTTTTCGCCGTCACCTTGTAGACTAGCTTGCAGGGCAGATTGCCGGATGCGTTCATCTTCTCGACCATCTCAGCGGCACGGGCAGCTACCGTCTCGAGAACCTCGGGGCCGTAGAGGAACTGAGAACCGACGACAAACCAGAATTCATAATTTTTCAGCGCCATGGGAAACACTCCTTTGTGTTGATTCGTCTCATGATCAAGGCAGTTTCAAAGCCGTCTGCCTTGATGATTATTTTAAACCATAACACCCGTTCTTGCAAGCACAATATTCAGCGGCGGGGGAGCTCTGCACGATCAGCGGTGCAAGAAAAAAACTGCCTGATCTCTTGTTTCAATCTGACACACGTGATATAATATTCAGGTATGGGCTTATCAAAATCAGGAGGGATCAGGGATGCGCATTGGATTCGATCATGATAAATATACGGCCATGCAGTCGGAGCATATTCTCAAGCGTATTGCAAAGTTTGGCGGCAAGCTCTACCTGGAATTGGGAGGCAAGCTGTTTGATGATACGCATGCTTCCCGTGTGCTTCCGGGCTTCCGTCCCGACAGCAAAGTGTCCATGCTCCTGAATCTGAGGGAACAGGCCGAGCTGGTGATTGTTATCAATGCTGATGATATCGAGAAGAACAAGATCCGCGGCGACCTTGGCATTACCTATGACGCTGATGTGCTGCGGCTGATCGACGCTTTCCGCGCCATCGGCCTTTATGTCGGCAGCGTGGTGCTGACCCGCTGGCGTGAGCAGCGCGCTGCGGTGATGTTCAAGCAGCGGCTGGAGTCCCTGGGCATCGCCGTTTTCCGTCACTATAATATTGAAGGCTATCCCTATAATGTCAAGCACATCGTCAGCGATGAAGGCTTTGGCGCCAATGAATATGTGGAAACCACCCGGCCACTGGTGCTGGTCACGGCGCCTGGCCCCGGCTCCGGCAAGATGGCAGTCTGCCTGAGCCAGCTGTATCAGGAGCACAAGCGGGGCGTGCAGGCAGGATACGCCAAGTTTGAGACGTTCCCCATCTGGAACCTGTCCCTCAAGCACCCTGTCAATGTCGCCTACGAGGCTGCGACGGTGGATCTGGACGATCACAACATGATCGATCCCTTCCACCTGGACGCCTATGGCGAGACGACGGTGAATTATAACCGCGATATCGAGATATTCCCCGTGCTCAGCGCCGTGTTTGAGCAGATCTACGGCAGCTCTCCCTATGCGTCCCCCACGGATATGGGCGTGAACATGGTGGGCAACTGCATCATTGACGACGCTGTTTGCTGCGAGGCCGCCCATCAGGAGATCATCCGCCGCTATTACGCGGCCCGCTGCGCCCAGCGTCAGGGCCACGCGGAGCAGAGCGAGGTGGACAAGCTGGAGCTGCTGCTGCAGAAGTCCGGCCTGAGTGATGATGACCGTCCAGTGATCGCCGCCGCCCGCACCCGTGCCGAGGAGACCGGCGCTCCTGCCCTGGCCATGCAGCTGGCAGATGGCCGGATCATCACCGGCAAGACCACCAATCTGTTGGGTCCCTCTGCGGCGCTGCTGCTCAACGTCCTCAAAGCGCTGGGCGGCATCGAAAAGAGCGCGCATCTGATTTCGCCTCATGTGATTGAGCCCATCCAGTCCTTGAAGTGCGACTATCTGGGCAATCGCAATCCACGCCTCCATACCGACGAGGTTCTGCTGGCGCTGTCCATCTGCGCCGCAACGGATGAAAGGGCTGCGATTGCGATGAAGCAGCTGCCCATGCTCAAGCACTGCGAGGCGCATTCCACCGTGATCCTCTCTCCGGTGGACAACAACACCTTCAAGCGTCTTGGCGTAAATCTGACCTGCGATCCCCGGTATCAGACGCATAAGCTGTATCATAAGTGACGCCAGGGCGTTGACAGATAGCGGAATACAGGGTAAAATAGATCGTAAGGCGCTTGCTGGCGCATACGAGAAAACAAATGAAATGAAGGTTGATGAAATGCTCAAGCATACCATGACCATTGCAGGTCTCCAGCGTGATCTGCCCATCTGCCGCGTGACGGACGATCTCTATATCGGCGCGTTCGTGATCTTCGGCGATTGCGAGCTGACCGTTGCCTGCGCTGCGGAGCTGCTCAAGAAGGCCCCGGAATACGATTACATCATCACTGCCGAGTCCAAGGGCATCCCGCTGGCCTATGAAATGGCCCGCCAGGCGGGGGACGCCAAGTGGCTGCTGGCCCGCAAGGGGGCAAAGCTCTACATGCAGGACGTGGTGAATGTGGAGGTCAAGTCCATCACCACTGCTGCCGTGCAAAAGCTCTATCTGGACGGGAATGACGTTGCACTGATGAAGGGCAAGAAGATTCTGATCATTGACGACGTGATCTCCACCGGCGAGTCCCTGCATGCGCTGGAGGAGCTGGTCAAGGTTGCAGGCGGCGAGATTGCCGGTAAGATGGCCATCCTGGCCGAGGGCGAAGCGCAGGAGCGCGAGGACATCATCTATCTGGAAAAGCTGCCGCTGTTCAACGCCAGGGGCGAGATCATCGGTTGATTCGCGTAAGATTGAAGGAGAGCAGATCGCTCTCCTTTTTTGCTGCATGCAATTTAGCTTGTGCGGGCATCCTACGTTCCAAAAGGAGCGTGAGATTGATGGATTACAGAACGGATCTGGCGATGGAGCGAACGGTCTATCCCGGCGGACTGGGTGCGGGTGTCGCGGTTCAGACCCAGCAGGAGGGTGACGCCGAAATCACCTGGGTTCGGATTCATTCTGCCGAGGCGGCCAAGCGACTGGGCAAGGCAGAGGGCACCTATTGGACGATGACGCATCCCGAGCTGCCCCGTCTCTCTCCCGAGGAGCGGATGGAGGTTGCCAAGCAGGTAGCGCAGGTGCTGCGCATCATGCTGCCACCCCAGGGGGATGTGCTGGTGCTCGGCTTGGGGAATCGCCATATGACTGCCGACGCCCTGGGAGATCGCGTGGTCAGCGGTATTCTGGTCACAAGGCATATGCAGGATATGAAGGGGCCGGACAGCCTGTTGCGCAGCGTATGCGCCATGTCCCCGGGGGTGCTTGGCATCACAGGCGTGGAAACCGCTGAGCTGGCGTTGGGGCTCGTGGAGCGCTTGAAGCCTGCCGCCGTGCTGGTGGTGGACGCCCTTGCTGCCATGGAGACAAGCCACATCGGCACAACCATTCAGCTGACGGACACCGGTATCCGTCCCGGCAGCGGCGTGGGAAACCACCGCGCGGGCATTACGGCAGATACGCTTCATGTGCCGGTAATCGCTATGGGCATACCGATGGTGGTATATGCCTCCACCATCGTCCGCGACGCATTGAAGAACATCATCGCTTCCGAACGCGATGACGAAGCAGCCCATGAGATGGCGGAATCACTGACCAGCCAGGCGCAGACCGATCTGGTGGTGACGCCGCGCAACATCGACGAGCTGGTGGCCGGCCTGGCGGATATGCTTGCTCTGGCTGTCAACAGCGCCCTGCAGACGGCCTACTCCATTGACGAGCTGTCCCACTATCTGCACTGACGGCATATCTGTCATCCCCTTTGCATACGCTGTATGTGTGAAGGACGGTGACATCATTGCGGCAAAGAGCGCTCCTTTGTGTGATTCTGCAATCGACGTTGACGCTGTGTGTGCTGGCGGCACAATGGACGCTTTGCCAGCCGGGAAGTATTGCGGCCTTTGCGGAGGATTCGTACATCTTCACGGTGGAGGTTAATCCTGATACGCCTGCGCCCAGCGAAACGCCATCTCCTGATGCGGGCAGCATCGATACCATGCTGCGGGTGGAGGTGCTCCTGGCATCGCCCATTCCGACGCAGGAAGTGGAGAAGCGTATCCTGATTTATCACACGCATACCTGGGAGGCCTACGCCCAGGTGGAGGACACCCCCTATCAGGAGACGGAGACATGGCGCACGAAGGACGATGCACACAATGTCATCGCCGTAGGAAGAGCGCTGGCGGCCAGCCTTGAGAGCCTTGGCTTCGACGTCGTGCACGACACGACTGCCTTTGAGCCCCCCGATCTGGATGACGCCTATGCCCGTTCGCTGGATATGCTGGAGGAACGCGCCGCCCGGGGCGAGGCATACGATCTGTACATTGATCTCCACCGGGACGCCATTGCCTCCAGCTCCACCATCCGCAAAACGGTAAACATCGGCGGCACCGACGTTGCGCGCTTCATGGTGCTTGTGGGCAAGGGAACCACCGGCGGTTATGCTGAAAAACCCGATTGGGAGGCCAATTACGTGATTGCCGAAGCTATTACCGATCATCTGAACAGCCAGTGCGAGGGCCTTGCCCGTGATATTAAGGTCAAGACCGGGCGCTTCAACCAGCATATCGCCCCCTGCTGCGTGCTGATCGAATGCGGTATGAACACCAACACTCTGCAGGAGGTGCTCAGCGGCGTACCGTATCTGGCGCAGGCGATTGCCGATACGCTGATGGAATAGAAATGTCCCCGGCCGGATGGCACTTTGCATCCGGGGACATCATTATGATTCAGCTTACAGCCTGGACAGGGAGAGGGGATACTCGTCCAGCAGTGCCTTGATGGCATTGTGGTTCTTGCTGGAGCGATCAATTGCCGGAATAATCCAGAGCAGGATGGCCCAGTCCACAGCCACGGGGAGGCCGCCCTCCATCAGACCTGCGCAGACAGCTACAAAGCGGAACATTTCCTTGCGGGCCGCGCCGGAAAGCGGCACAGCAGCCTTGAGCACGGGGGAGAGTACCTTCGTGATCTCCTCGTCATTTGCGGCGGTCTTCTCAAGTATCGCGGCGAGGGAAGCGACGCTCACAGGCTCGGCGATGGCGGCGTCCTGTTCAGCCACAAAGGGCAGGTTCGGCAGCAGCAGGATGGGCCACTGGCTCATGTCGTAGGCGACATTTCGAGTCAGATTGGCGGCGCTGCGGCTCAGCAGCAGCTTGCTGATGCCGGCGATGGGAGCATAATTCGGCAGGCTTGTCATGAGCACCGCAGGCGTAGTATCCACGGGACGGAGCGCGGCGACGGGCTTTTGCTCCGGTGCAAACTGGTGGGCAAAGGCGCTCTGCCAGCCCATGGCAGCCATGATGTTCTTCGTCAGCGTCGATGCCGGGGCCGGGGTTGCACAGCTGACACCGATGCGCGGGCACAGTGCCAAAAGCACCAGCAGCGCAATGGCGTGATTGCGCTCAATGGTCACGCCGGACTGCGCACAGGCTGCCATCAGGCGCTCAATCAGCGCATCCCTGTCCACCTTCACACCGGAAACGGGCGTCATGCGCAGAGGTGTGCCGTTGATAGGGGCAGCCATCTGCATGTCGGCAAGCAGCTTGGCTGCAGCGGCGGGAACCGCCTCGCTTTGCAGGGAAGCCACCTTATCCAGCAGCGCGTCACGCTGGGCGGAGAGGGCGTTGACCTCAGTTTTCAGGCTGGCAACCTGGGTTTCGCAGGCGGACTTGCTCTTTTCCAGATCGCCGGTTTCCTTGGCCAGGCGGTTCTTGATCTGGCTGATCACGTCGCTGCGATAGGCGTCCGTGTCTCGGCGGGCCTTGTCCAGCTCGCACAGGGCGGTCAGGCGCTCCGCCTCCAGATCCTGCAGCTTGTCGCGCAGAACCTTCTGCATGATGGAAACATGGCTGCCCTCGCACAGCTTCGGTTCAAGCTTGGTGCGAACGCCGTCAAGGGAGAGAATGAAATCCAGCAGCTGGTTCTGAGCATCGGTGTCCGTCCAGGCAGCGCGCAGGCTGCTGCAGGCTGCTTCAACGGGATTATTGACCGCGCGCATGGCCGTACCGGCGGGAAGATTCTGGGCTGGGGGCTCATACTTACCCACGCTCCACTGGTTGGCGACAACCTCCTGCAGACGGTTCTTGGGCTGCTGGGTGGAGGTGCGCAGGGGCGTGCGAATGAGGGGCGTGCCGTTTAGCTCGCCGGGCTTTTCATAGGCAGCGGGTTTGGGCTGAACATTCTGCTGGGGCTCGCGCTGGCGCAGAAGATTCGCGTTCTTGGAAAGGGGCTGCTGGTCAAGGGAATGCAGCGTCTCTTCAAAGCCCTTGGACTGGTCGAGGATGTTGAGCGTCTCGCCAATGGGCAGCGCGGCGTCCTCAGCCTTGGGTGCCTCCGCCGGAGCTTCCTCCTGGCGCACTTCAGCAGGCGCGGCCTCCGGCACAGGGGCAGCCTCCACCGTCTCCTCGGCTTCCTGCTTCACCTCCTGCTCAGCGGGCGCGGCAGACTCCTCCTGAGCGGCGGGCTCTTCGGGCTCCGGCCTGGCAGGCGCGTCATTCATGCACAGAATCATGCGGGTTACGCCGTCCGGGCAGGGGAGCTCATAGAGCGTTCCTGCGGCCTCACCGGCGGCCTCCGGCTTAGCGGGCTCGGACTTGCGCACGGGGCCATAGAGCGTATCGCCCTGGCGGATATAGAACAGGGGAGTGATTGCCTTTTCACAGGCAGCGGCAAAGTCATCTGCTGCACCTTCAACGATCTCGTAGAAGGTATGCTCCGGCAGCGCATGAACCGTATCGGAATAAAGGATGTACTGGTTCACCTCACCGCGCTCAGGCTTGAAGTTCTTGTTGGTGCGGATCTTTCCGGCATCCGCGGGGGCACTGGTCAGATCAACAACGCAATAAGCGCCCAGCGTACGCATGCGCACCTTGAAGGTATGCTGTTCATTGCGATCCGGCACGATGCGCAGACCGCCCTCGTTGGGCCACTGCTTCTCGGCCTCCGCGCGGATATCGCCCTCCACGGTCAGCAGGGGCTTGACGCGGAAATAAGCGCGCTGGATGTTGTCCTCTTCCAGATAAGCAAACAATAAATTACGGTCGAAGTTCATCAATATGCCTCCATACATAAGATGATCCATAAGGCCACCAAAATAAAGTACCACCTAATACAAATTTTATCAAAATATTGATTTTCCGTCAAGCCCCAAAACCCGCCTGATTCGGGCTTTTTTTCGGTATGGCAGCGACTTGAAGCGGACAAAATGTGCATGAGAGAACAATTTGTCCAAACAGGAGGCCGATATGTCCCTTGGCATGATGATCCTGACGGTGGTAGCCGTCCTTGTCTTCTGCGGTCTTCTTCAGCGCGTGCTGGATCGCATGTATCTGACAGACCGGGCAGCGCTGCTGCTGATTGCGGCGATGGTCGTCGGTTCGCTGCTGCCCAATGTGACGCTGGGGCCGGTGTCCGTCAATATTGGCGGCGCGCTGATCCCCCTGGGGGTGTGCGCCTATCTCTTCATCCGCGCAGACGAGGCGCTGGAGCGCTGGCGTACCCTTCTTGGCAGCGTGCTGACCGGCGCTGCCGTGTATGGCCTGTCCATCCTCCTGCCTGCGGAGGCGGAGGCGCTGCCCATTGAGCCGATGCTGCTCTACGGCATCGCAGCTGGTGCGATTGCCTGGCTGCTTGGGCGCAGCAGGCGAGGCGCGTTCATCTGCGGCGTGGTAGGCGTGATGATTGCGGATATCACGACTGCGGTGGTCAATTGGATGCAGGGCATCGACCAGCAGCTGATTCTGGGCGGCGCGGGTCTTGCGGATGCGGTGGTGGTCTCCGGCGTGCTGGCGGTGCTGCTTTGCGAGCTGGTGGGCGAAACCGTGGAGCGCATGGTGCGCAAACGTCAAACGGTCAAAGGAGGTAATCACAGATGAAAAAGCTGCTGACCGTGACGATTCTCTGCCTGGTGCTGACGCCCGCATGGGCGCAGGCTGAGGCATACGACGTATGGCTGCTCGTCAACGAAAGCGGCCAGACGCTGACTACCATTGCCGATGAACCCAGCACGGGGGACGAATACATCTCTGCCGACAACCGGCTCTACGAGATCATTCGCATTGAAGGAAGCACGGCGGTTGTCCGGGATCAGGGCGAGATCGATATGCCCTCCCTTGACTGGATGGATGCGGACGCCGCCCTGCCGGTCATGGCCATGACGCGGCGCATCGCCCTGTACTGCACGCACAGCGACGAATCCTACGAGCCCACCGACGGCTACTATTCCACCAACGAGCGCGGGACGATCTACGAGGTGGCGCAGGCATTGGCTGATGGCCTTGCATCGCGCGGCGTGGAAGCCACAGTGGCAGATTCCCTTCACCATCCTCACGATGCAGGCGCCTACCGGCGTTCCCGTCAGACTGCCGTGCAGCTGCTCAAGGAGCTCGC
This sequence comes from Clostridia bacterium, assembly GCA_017481825.1. Taxonomy (GTDB): domain Bacteria; phylum Bacillota; class Clostridia; order Christensenellales; family Aristaeellaceae; genus UBA11524. Next base: position 22,634 of record JAFUOR010000101.1, on the reverse strand, counting down.
TCCGGACTGCATCCTGGACATTCATCGTGATGGCATCCCCGATCCGGATTCCTACGCCACAACCATTGGAGGCAAGGAAGCCTCCAAGGTGCGCATTCTGGTGGGGCGCGGCAACCAGAACGCAGCGGTCAACAAGGAATTTGCTCTGATGGTCAAGGCTGTGGGAGATCGGCTCTATCCCGGGCTCATCAAGGATATCTACATGGGCAAGGGCACCTTCAATCAGGATCTGCTGCCGCGCAGCATCCTCCTGGAATGCGGTACCTACACCCTTGAAAAAGAGCGGGTTATCACCAGCATGCCGATGATGGCCGATGTGCTCAATCGGGCGCTCTACGGCGGTATCGTGGGCTCGGCAGGCTCGGTTTCGGACACGCAGAGTGACGCCCAGGAGCGCGGAGGCATCACCCAGGGTGCAACCGACGTGCCGCCCAGCGAACCGGCGGGCGAAGGCGGTGTGGGCAGCGGACTGTTCTTTGTCATTGCGATTCTGGTGGTGGGCCTTGTGGGCTACGGAATCCTCTCCGCAGGCTCTGCAAAGGGCGGCATGCACAAGGCTGGACGGAACCTGCGCGAGATGACAGGGGGGCTCATCGGCAAAAGGCCGGAGGATGGCGAGGATCACGAGCATTCATAAAGTCAGCCGGGCAGCGATATGAACTGCCCGGCATTTTTTCAGCGTCTATGGAAATCGATCACCGTCAGCAGCCCTGCGCTCAGTCCGCACCACAGCAGCGTGTAGGGCAGGCATATCTGCCCGCGCCAGTTCAGCGGCATGCTGCGGTAGTCCCATACGCGGTAGCTGCGGTTCCAGAGGCGTCCGCAGGCGTATTCGATGCCCGTGATACCCAAGCCGCACAGGATTGCCCGTTTTCCCCGCCCGATGGGCAGACGGCTCAGATGCCGGATCAGCAGCGTCGATGCGCCGCCTGCAATTGCCATGGAATAATGTGTCCGTCCGCGCGTCAGCAGCTCCAGTGCCGGATAGCCGACAGCTCCCAGCAGAAAGGTTCGCAGCATGTCATCACCTCATGCGTAGGATGCCCCATGAAATGCAAAAAAACCGGACTGCTCCAGAAAGAACAGCCCGGCAGGGGAGAAGCTTAATCGGTGATATACTGCATCAGATTCGCAAAGAGGGGATTGGTGGGATCGAGCACCAGCGTGGCGTCCTCGCCGATAGCCTCCTTGAGCGCCTGCAGGGAGCGCCAGTAAGCGTAGAATTCGGGATCGGCGGCATAGGCCTGGGCGTATATCTCAGCAGCCTCAGCGTCCGCGGCACCGCGGATGGCGCCGGCTTCACTCACGGCAGCGGCCTCGATCTGGCGCGCTTCCAGGTCGGCGGCGGCAACGGCCTTGTTGTACTCCTCGTTGCCCTCGCTTCGCAGCTGCTGGGCTACCTTGGCGCGGTCAGCCTGCATGCGGGCGTAGGTGGATTCGATATTGGCTGTGGGCAGGATGGTGCGGTGGATCTGGATATCAACAACCTCGATGCCGCGTACGCACATGTCCTTGTTGATGGTGGCAAGGCCATCCTGGAGGGCCTCGTTCAGCTTATCCTTGTTGCTGATGAAGTCATCTGCAAGCATGCGGTTGATGGCCTGGACGATCACGGGGTGGATGATGTTGTCCAGCTGGTTTTCCGCAGCGTTGAGGCTGCCAAGCTTCAGGCTGAACAGGGCAGGGTCGGCGATGCGCCACTGGGCGTAGGTAGTGATATAGTACTGCTTCTTTTCAGCGGTATTGACCACCTCGCTGCTGCTGACGTAGGTGAAAAGCCGCCCGGAATAGGTCTCCACCTTGTCCACAAAGGGCATCTTGAAGTGCAGGCCGCTGCCGTAGGTCTTCTTCACATCCTCCGAGAGGGTGATTTCGCCGGTGAGGGCGTCTGCGTATTCGGTGTGGAATTCGTTGCCGTCATTGAGGATGAGGCGCTTGATCACGCCGAAGCGGCTGACCACCGCCTGGTCGGATTCACCCACGATGAACACGCTTTCGCTCAGCAGCACAAGCGCCGCGATAAGCACCAGCGTAACGATGACCGTCACAGCGCCGTGAGCTTTCCAGAAGGTGCGGGATTGCACTGGGCGAAAGTTGTCGGAGCGCTGCGGGTTGGGGTTGGGATTCTGAGCATTCCATTCCATTACTGGTCACCTCCGATCACAGCAGCGGCGTCTTCTGCAGGAATGTCGTTGAGGGTCAGCAGCTTGGTGGTATCGCCGCCATCGACGATATACAGCTTGCCGCTGGAGGACAGCACGTCCTCGAGGGTCTCGATCAGCAGACGGGTGCGCATGATCTCAGGAGAAGCCTTATACTTTTCCAGAATGGCATTGAACACAGCCACGTCAGCCTCGGCGGCAGCGATGGTCTCGGCCTTGTAGGCCTCGGCCTCCGCCGTCAGCAGATAGGCGTTGGAGCGCGCGGTGGGCAGGATGTTGTTCTTGTAGCGCTCTGCCTCGTCAAGGCGCTTGGTCTTCTCGTTCTTTGCGTTGTTCACGTCCTCATAGGCGCTGGCGACGTCCTGTGGCACGGTGATGTTCTGGATGCGCACATCGTTGATCTTCACGCCCATCTCATAGCTGTCAATGAGCGCCTGGAAATCCGGCAGCACCTCGTGCTCGATTTCTTCCTTATTCAGCAGCGCATCATCCAGCGTGCGGTTCTGGATGTTGCGGCGGATCACGGCCTCAAAGGCCAGCTGGAGGGTTCCCTCCGGGTCATCCACGTCAAAGGTGTACTGCTCCACGTCCCGGATGGTGTACTGATAGATGGCCTCCAGCGAAACGATGCTGTTGTCGCTGGTCAGCATCACGCCCTCGTCCTCCTCATCCATGTAGGTTGCCGCCTTGCCGGCGCTGCCCTGATGGGTGGTGCGGAAGCCGTATTCACAGGTGTGAATGGTGGTGACGCTCTCGCTGATGATGGACTGCACAAAGGGAATGTGCCAGTACAGGCCGGGGCCGTTTTTGCCCGTCACCTCGCCAAAGGTGAGCACCAGCGCTTCCTCGCCCTGACCGACGCGGTAGAAGCCGCTCCATGCTGTCAGGCCCGCGATGGCAATCACCACGGCGGCAGCCAGGGCGATCACTTTGGATTTCTTCATGCTTGATAGCTCCTTTCGGTGTATCTTGGATACATTGGCAGTGTATCACAGAATGGGCAATTTGTGAAGGTTTGGTGTTTGAAAGATACGTTTGAGCGTCTCAAAGATACAAAGGAGAGGCCCAGAACAACAAATTTAGATAAAGATCATCAGAAAAAAATTGAATTCTGTACTTTTTCTGTATTTCCTTTTGACGTGACATCTGATATAATACAAATGATGCGGTTGTGCAACTGCTGCGTAACCGCGAAAAACGAAAGGGGATTTAACCAAGATGAAGCGTATCATCGCAACCCTGCTCTCCCTGGCGATGCTGCTGACCATGATGGTCATGCCCGCCACCGCTGAGACCACCGCCGATGCCGACATCATCATCGTTGGCGCGGGCGGCGCTGGCCTGTCTGCGGCCATCCATGCGGCCGAAGCTGGCGCCAGCAAGGTCATCGTTCTGGAGATGACCGCCACCACCGGCGGCGCTCTGAACTTCACCTCCGGCTCCATGTCCGCTGCCGGCACCATCATCCAGAAGGAAGAAGGCATTGAGGACACTGTTGAGAGTTATATCGCCGACATCATCAACAACGGTGATGACTTCGGCGGCCAGCCCAACGAAGAGCTGATCACCGTGTACGCCAACGACGCTGCTGAGGTGTTCGACTGGCTGTACGAGAATGGCCTGAAGGACGCCACCTGGCGCGGCACTGCCAAGGCTGTATTCGCTCCCGAGCATGCGCTGTACTCCATCCAGCGTACCTACAAGCCCAGCCCCGTTGACACCACCAAGTATAAGTCCGCTGCCCACGAGGTGCTGGACAAGCTGGTGGCTGCCGATGAGCGCATCGAGATCATCACCAGCACCACTGCCAAGGAGCTGATCGCCAACGAGAATGGCCAGATCACCGGCGTGAAGGCTGAGGGCCCCAATGGCGAGGTTACCTACACCTCCACCAAGGGCGTCATCGTCTGCACCGGCGGCTATTCTGCCAACGGCAAGCTGATGGGCGAGTATGCCGAGTATGGCGAGTACTACCTGCAGGGCGGCGCTCCCGGTGCTGACGGCTACGGCATCTACATGATGCAGAAGGTCGGTGCTGGTATCACTGCTATGAACGCGATCCCCACCTTCCCCATGGGTCTGGTGAGCAAGAACGATCCCACCAAGGGTCAGATCGCTTCCACCTACACCTGGAAGACCGGCGGCATCGTCGTCAACCAGGAGGGTCTGCGCTTTACCAACGAGACCGAGAGCAATCCCGCGCCCCGTGAGGTCGCCCTGGAGGAGCAGACCAATGCTGTCCAGTACGACATCTACACCGACAAGATTCTGGCGGATCTGACCGCTGCCGGTTCTGCCTACTTCATGACCGCTTACTTCAACGGTCCCGAAGCGCTGGGCGGCCATGTGATGTACGAGGCTGACTCCATCGAGGGTCTGGCTGAGGCCATCGGCGTTCCCGCTGAGAACCTGAAGGCCACCATTGAGGCCTACAATGCCAATGTTGAAAAGGCCATGAACGTTGCCGAGGGCGAGGCCTATGTGGATGAATTCGGCCGCGATCTGACCACTCTGAACTCCTACAACCTGGGCATGAACAAGATCGAGGGCGAGAAGTACTACGCCATCCGTCTGCATGCGCTGACCGTCATGACCCTGGGCGGCGTGACTGCCAATGCCAACATGCAGGTTCTGGATGAGGCTGGCAACGTGATTCCCGGTCTGTATGCGGCTGGCGAGTGCGTCGGCGGTATCTGGGGCAAGTTTGTCTCCGGCGGCACCGGCGTCATGGGTCCGATCGTCTTCGGCCGTATCGCTGCCCGTCATGCCATGACCAACGAGATGGCTACTGGCTATGAAGTGAAGGTTGCTGCCAACCTGCTGGATGAGTCCCTGTTTGAGAAGACTGTGGCTGCCGAGCCTCGCTTCGACATGACCAAGGCGCTCAAGGATGGCGAGTACACGGCTGCTGTGGTCGGCCACAACGGCGGCGACCTGACCGTGAAGGTCACCATCACCGACGGCAAGATCACTGGTGTCGAGGTCGTGTCCCACACTGAGACTCCCTCCGTCGCTTCCGCTCCCATCGAGTCCGTTCCTGCTGCGATCGTGGCTGGCAACACCCCCGACGTTGACATTGTTGTTGGTGCGACCGTCACCTCCAACGCCATCATGGACGCTGTTGCTCTGTGCCTGGAGCAGGCTGCGCAGTAAGGTGGATTCGGAATGCTGAATTCCGAATTTGATAACTGAACAAAATGGAGGACTCCCTTGCCGGGTGGCATGGGAGTCCTCTTTTGATGTCATCGTCGCAGCGCATGATACGCCTGTGATTATCTTTCACTCTTCAGCAGCGCATACCAACAAGCGTCGCACACGCCCTGGTTGTTCCAGTCGGATTGCCGCAGCGTCCCTTCGAATTTCATGCCGCATTTGCGCATCACGCCGCCGGAGTGGGGATTACGCGGATCGTGGCGGGATTCGATGCGCTGATAGCCGACCTGGTCAAACAGGAAGTCCATCACCGCCTGCAGCGCCTCGGACATGATGCCCTGATGCCACCAACACCTGCCGATGCAGTAACCGATGTGCGCCTTGCCGACGCGGTCATCGTGGTCAACTGCCGCCATACTGCCGATGGCATGGCCATCCAGCGTGATCGCCCAGTGGTAATAATCCGGCTCGGCGTAGTGGGGCGTCCAGTCAGCCAGAACCGCCCGGCTGACCTCAATGCTCGTATGGGTTGGCCACATGAGGAACTTCGTCACCTCCGGATCGGAGGCCCAGTTGGCGTACATGTCATCTGCGTCATCCAGCATGAAGGGGCGCAGCACCAGGCGGGGCGTGGTGAGTGTCAGTGTACCTTTGTGCATCAGCATCGTGAAACCTCCTTTTGGTAACAAAAAGCGCACAAAGGCAAGGCCTTGTGCGCTCATGGTCAAAATCACTTTTTCTTGGAGCCAAGCTTGTTCTCCTCGCCGCGCAGGAGCCTGCCGATGTTGGCGTGATGACGCGCAATCAGCAGTCCGGCGATGATCAGCACCCACAGGATCACCAGCCAGTTGCCCCAGCTGATGATGATCACCTGCAGGGCAAAGAGCGCTGCCAGCACGATGCTGCCCAGGGATACATACCTGGTGATGGCAATGAGCGCAATCGCCACAATGTAGCAGATGGTGGCAGGAATGGGGAAGGTCAGCAGCATGACCGCCAGGGTCGATGCCACGCCCTTGCCGCCCTTGAACTGGAAGAACACCGGCCAGTTGTGGCCGATGACGACCATGAGGCCAGCCAGCATGGCGCCGTTCAGGCCCATCCACGCCCGTCCGATGATGCAGGCCACAAGCGCCTTGAGGATATCCATCACAAAGACGATCAGGCCAACCTTGAGGCCCATCACGCGCAGCACGTTTGTCGCGCCGGTGTTCTTGCTGCCCACCTCGCGCAGGTTCGGGCCGCCCGCCAGCTTCGACACGATCATGCCAAAGGAGATGGAGCCCAGCAGATAGGCGATCACAGCGATGATGATATAGGCAAGGGTAGGATGCATTTACTTGTCCTCCTTCTTCTTTTCACGCAGGATGAAGCGGATGGGGGTACCGGTGAAGTCGAAGGTCTTGCGGAAGTAATTCTCCAGATACCGCTCATAGGCAAAGTGCATGAGGGTGATATCGTTGACGAAGAGAATGAAGGTGGGCGGGCAGGTGCCATGCTGGGTGATGTAGTAGATCTTGAGGCGGCGGCCATTGGTTGCCGGGGGCTGGAGGTCAGCGGTTGCATCGGACAGCACATCATTGAGCACGCCCGTGGGCACGCGCTTGCTGGCCTGCGCCCAAACCTGATCCACCATGTCGATCACCGTGTTCACGCGCTGGCCGGTCTTGGCGGAGAGGAAGAGCACCGGGGCGTAATCCATGAACTTCAAATCGTCCAGGACTTCCTTCTTATAGTGCTCCAGGGTGCCGGTTTCCTTTTCGATGGCGTCCCACTTGTTTACCACCACGATGACGGCCTTGCCCTCCTCGCGGATGAGCCCGGCAATCTTGGTGTCCTGCTCGGTCACGCCGTCCTGCGCATCGATGAGCAGCAGCGCCACGTCGCAGCGGCGGATGGCAGCGATGGAGCGCAGCACGCTGTAACGCTCAAGGGATTCATCCTCAATGACGGACTTGCGGCGGATGCCGGCGGTATCGATGATGTTGTAATCTGTGCCGTTCACGGTGAAGACCGTGTCGATGGCGTCGCGGGTGGTGCCGGCAATGTCGGAGACCATGGTGCGCTCCTGGCCCAGGAGCTTGTTCACCAGCGAGGACTTGCCCACGTTCGGACGGCCCACCACGGCCAGCTGGAGGACATGGTTTTCCTCGTCCATCTCATCCTCGTCCGGTGGAGGCAGCTGCTCGCAGATGGCCTGCAGCAGATCGCCCAGACCCATCATGTTCGCCGCGCTGATGGCGATGGGATCGCCGATGCCCAGCTCGTAGAACTCGTAGATATTGTCGTTCATGCTGATGTGATCGACCTTGTTGACCACCAGCAGCAGGGGCTTTTTGGTCTTGCGCAGGAGGTTGGCCACCTCGCGATCATCATCGGTCAGACCGTCGCGCCCGTCGGCAAAGAAGCAGATCACATCCGCCGTGTCCATGGCGATCTGCGCCTGATGACGCATCTGGCTGAGCAGCACATCGTCGCTGCGGGGGTCGATGCCGCCCGTGTCAATCATGGTGAAGCGGCGGTTTTGCCATTCCACATCGGCATAGATGCGGTCACGGGTCACGCCGGGAGTATCCTCGACAATGGAGATACGCTTGCCGGTGATTCGGTTAAAAAAGGTCGATTTACCAACGTTGGGACGGCCAACGATGGCAACAAGAGGCTTAGCCATTCAAACATTCCTCCCATCCGGAAATTGCGCGCCAGAAGCCTTCACCGCTGCTTTCGGTGATGCGGAGGGGGGCGGGCAGCGCTTGGCGTACCTCCTCCACGGTCATGTTATCCAGGAACATATCGCCTTCGGCGCGGATCATGCTGCGGACGATGAGAATCTCATCCGCTGTCACATCCCGGCATTGCGCCACCAGATCCTGCCCCGTGATCAGCCCGGCCACCGTGACAGATTCGCCAAAGAAATGGTTGATGATGGGCTTGACGGTGACAGTGGTGCCTTGGGAGGCATACTTGTCAGCGAGGGATTGCAGGAAGGGCGCGATGGACGTGCCCGTTGCGATGCACAGATGGCGCGGGGGCGTTTCCTCCACCGGATAATCCTCCGCGGCATATTGCAGATCGGTCTCGAACATCCGCAGCATGCCCACGCCGTTTTCGATCTGCGGATAATCCTCATATTCGTGATCCTCGGGGATCGGAAGCCCGGAGAGGCAGTAGAACTCGTCCGCCGGGAAGACGAAGCGAGTGCCCAGTTCCCTGAGGAAACGCTCCTGCAGCGGCTTTACGGATTCGATCAGGTCGATGGCCATCTGCCTGTCATAGGGCTTGATGCAGGGGAGTCCCTCGCGGAATTTCGTCAGTCCGATGGGCACCAGCGCCACGCTTTGCGCCGCCGGGGTAAGGGAAGCGAGATCCTCCAGCGTTTTCATGAGGATGTTACCGTCGTTCCAGCCGGGGCAGAGCACCACCTGGCAGTGGTAGCGGATGCCGTGCTTCTTCAGCAGCTTCAATCTGTCCATGATCAGCGCGGCGCTGGGGTTGCGAAGGAGTTTGACGCGCATGTCCGGATCGGTGCACTGAACGGAAATGAACAGGGGGCTGACCCTGCGCCGGATGATGCGGTCCAGCTCCTTGTCATCGATATTGGTCATGGTGATGTAGTTGCCCATCATCAGCGAGAGCCGCCAGTCGTCATCCTTGACGTAGAGCGTTTTGCGCATGCCCGGGGGCATCTGATCGATGAAGCAGAAGATGCAGTGATTGCGGCAGGGACGCGGCTTGGAGACGATGGTCTGATCCAGCGTCACGCCCAGGGGCTCCCAGTCCTCCTTGCGGACATGGAAAATCTTCTGCGTGCCGTCAGTGCGGGTCACGACCATGTCAAAGCGTTCCTGGGCAGTCAGCGCCTGATAATCGATCTGATCAATGATGGGTTCACCGGCGATGGCTTCCAGCAGGTCGCCTTCGCGCAGCCCCAGTCTGTCGGCGATGGAACCCGGCTGCACATGGGTGATGGCGGTAGACATAGCGTGGTTCCCTCCTTGCCGTCAGGTGATAGTTGCACAACACAAACAAGCGATGCGTCCATGACGTATCGCCTCTATTATGCGCAAAACGCGCCCAAAAGTCAAGAATATCAGCTGGCCGGATCGGAATTTGCGCGCAGAAATCTGTTCATGTCCCAAAGTAATTTACAGCGCTGACAATTTCCGTCAAGGGGCATGGTGCGGCTTTATTTGGACAGCCTATCATCCAAAAGGAGTGAATGTCATGGCGATGTATCGCATCCGTCATTGCGAGCGGCTGTCAGGGGAAGTCACAATCCATGCGGCGAAGAATGCCGTGCTGCCGCTCATGTGCGCCGGCTTGCTCACCCGCGATCCGGTGGTCATAGAGCGCGTTCCCAACCTGACGGATGTGCATACGCTGACAGACATTCTGGCGGACTGCGGCGCTGTCATCCGCCAGGAAGATCAAGCAACCCTGTCCCTGTGTTCCGAGGAGCCGCATTCGCCCTCCTCCGGCGATCTGCTCAGCCGCATGCGGGCATCGGTGCTGGTCATGGGGCCGCTGCTGGCGCGCACGGGATACGCCCGTGTGTCGCTGCCTGGCGGCTGTGCCATCGGCCAGCGCCCCATCGACCTTCATATCAAAGGCATGCAGGCCATGGGCGCGGAGGTGCAGCTTACGCCCGGGTCCGTGACGCTGCAGGGGACGCTGCATGGCGGGAATGTTTACCTTGACTTTCCCAGCGTCGGCGCGACGGAGAATATCCTGCTTGCCGCCAGCATCGCCAGAGGAACGACGCGCATCGAGAATGCCGCCAAGGAGCCGGAGATCATCGACCTGTGTGCGTTTCTCAATGCTATGGGTGCACGCATTTCAGGCGGAGGCACGGGCACCATCGTGATCGACGGGCAAAGAGAGCTCCACGGCTGTACCTACCGTCCGATTCCTGACCGCATCGAAGCCGGAACCCTCCTGTGCGCCTCCGCTATGACCGAGGGCAGCGTGCTCCTTCGCGGGATTCGCCCGGATCACATGCGGGCGGTGCTGTTCAAGCTGGCGGAAACAGGCGTGACGCTGCGGGAATCCCCGGCTGGCCTGCGCCTCACGGGCCGGGGCAGCCAGCCCATCCAGGTCAGGACGCTGGCATATCCCGGCTTTCCCACCGACATGCAGGCGCCCATGATGGCTCTGGCGCTCAAGCTCCGGGGGACGTCCGTCTTCCTGGAGACCGTCTTTGAGAATCGCTTCATGCATGCGCGGGAAATGGCGCGTTTGGGGGCCAATATCCGTATTGAGGACCGCATTGCACTGGTGAACGGCGGACGGGTTCTGGCAGGGACGAGCGTCATCAGCACAGACCTGCGGGGCGGTGCGGCGATGATGCTCTCCGGCCTTGCGGCGGAGGGCGAGACCATCCTTGACGATCCTGCGGGTCACATCGCCCGGGGGTATGAGGACTTGCCGGGCATGCTGGGCGCCCTTGGCGCTGACGTAACGGTGGAGATGAACAACGGTTGAATTCCCGATGATCAAATAACGCCTGCCACCCTTTGACATGCCTCTCTCAAAGTGCTATCATAAACAGTACTGATGAAGGGAGGCTTTTTTGTTGGCACGCAAGGATGTGGACATGACCCATGGTCATATCCTCAAGCACTACATCTCATTTGCTGCGCCCCTGGCGCTCGGCTTATTGTTCCAGCAGCTCTACAACACCGTCGATACGATGGTCATCGGCCAGTTTGAGGGTGAAACAGCCCTTGCCGCCGTCGGCTCTACGGGCAGCATCATCAATATGCTGATCGGTATTTTCAATGGCCTGTCGATGGGTACGGGCGTGGTGCTCAGTCAGGCCTACGGCGCCCATGATGAAGAGCGCATTCGCCGTGTGGTGCACACCACCATCACTGCAACGCTCATCATGTGCGTCATCGCCACCGTGATTGGCGTGGCCATCACCCGGCCGGCCCTGTACCTGATGAATACCGATCCCGCAGTGTTCGATGAGGCGGCGACGTATCTGACGACCTATTTTGCCGGTATCAGCGGATTGCTGATCTACAACATGGGCAGCGCCATCCTCCGTGCGGTGGGTGATTCCAAGCGCCCGCTGTACTTCCTGATCTTCTCGGCGCTGATGAATACCGTCCTTGACCTTGCCTTCGTCATCTGGTTTGACATGGGCGTCTTCGGCGTGGCGCTGGCGACCATCATCGCTCAAGGCGTTTCGGGGCTTCTTGTGCTTTATGTGCTGACCCGGGAAAAGCAGTCCTACGGCATCCGCTGGCGGGCGCTGCATATCGACCGGGAGGAGTTCAAGCGCATCTTCATGGTCGGACTGCCCTCCAGCGTCCAGCAGGGCCTGACGGCGTTTTCCAACGTGTTTGTGATGCGCTATGTCAACGCCTTTGGCCCGTCCTGCACGGCGGGCTGGGCGGCTTACAGCAAGCTGGATATGTTCCTGATGGTGCCGGTGATGGCCATCGCCCAGGCGTCAACCACCTTCGTGGGGCAGAACTGGGGCGCCAAGCAGCCGGAGCGTGCCAGGCGCGGTGTGCGCTACGGGCTGCTGATGAGCCTGGGCTGCATGCTGCTTTGCGGCGCGCTGATGCTCATCTTCGCCCGTCCGCTCCTGCATCTGATCACCCAGGAAGAGCCGGTGCTGGACTTTGGCGAACGGTTCATCCGCATCATCACGCCGTTCTATGTCACAATATGCTTCAATCAGCTGTTTGCGGGCGCACTGCGTGGCATCGGCAGTGCAACGGCGCCCATGCTGATTATGCTCGGCTCCTTCGTGGGCTTCCGTCAGCTGTATCTTTTCGTTGCAGACCTGATCTGGGGCCAGAACTTCCTTGCGGTCTCTCTTGCATTCCCGATGGGATGGATCATGGCATCGCTGCTGCTGACGATATGCTACCTGCGCAGCAGGCTGTACCGTCCGGCGGTGGGGGATGTGGCGGCATAAGCTTTTCCGGCGGCATGGCCATGCAGGCTGTGCCGCCTTTGATATGCGAAAAGGCAGTGCTTGATCGGCACTGCCTTTGCTTATTCAGCGATCAATCGGTCAATTTCTGCGACGGCCTTGAGGTATTCCGTCAGGGCGTCCTTTTCGGCGAACAGGGTGTATTTCGGCGTCCATATTGCGTACAGGGTGTCAATGAATCCTTTGGCCCCGGCTGCTTTGAGCACCTGATAGGCAAAGGTGTTGGCGTCGCGCTCGCAGGGGGAGGCGAGATACAGTTCCACAAAGTAGTCTGCACTGCCGGATAGCTGAACGGTCTGCATTCCATGATCGCCGAATTTGTACGCCGTTCCGTCAAACTGGAGGACGTAGCGGCTGTTCAGGGCATACGCCGCTGCAAAGTCCTCAGGATGGACGGACTGCATGCTGTGCCGCAGCTCGTGAACGAAGAAGAACAGCGGCTCGATGGGATCACATTGCTGCCAAAGAGCCTCGTTGATTCGGATATCACCCGTTGCCGGATCCGAAAGACCGTTGGCCAGCTCGTACCCTTCCGGCATGGTAAAGGAAAGCCTGATGGGCAGATCAAAGGCTGCGCAGGCCTGATCATGAATGTGTTGAAGCATGGCTTTGCGTTTCTCATGCGCAGCAGCATACCAGGCGGTCAGATCGATCAGCGACGAAAGCATGTCTACCGGCGATGGATGCATCTTATTCTCCCTTCTGCGCCTGAATCTGCTCCCACTTCTCCTGCAGGAACAGCCAGCGCTCCGTGGCTTCGTCCAGCCTGCGCTGGGTTTCCTCCTGCTGGGCCATGAGCTCGGATACTTTAACGTAATCAACCGCATGCTGATTGATCTGGGCGGCGAGGTCTTCGAGCTGCTCCTCCAGCTGCATCACCGTATTCTCGATGGTCTCAAAGTCGCGCTGCTCCTTGTAGGAGAACTTCAGCGTGGTGCTGTGGCGGCGGCTCTGCTGTGGAGCCTTAGGCTCGGCCTTGGCAGGCACTGCGGCTTCCTCGCGCGCCTCCTTCGCATCCAGATAGCTCTGGTAGCCGCCGATGTAGGGAATCATCCGCCCGTTCTCCACGGCGAAGAGGTGCGTGGTGATGCGGTCAAGGAAATAGCGGTCATGACTGACGGCGATGATCGCGCCCTGGAAGCTGTCCAGATAATCCTCAAGCACGTTGAGGGTTTCCAGATCAAGATCATTGGTGGGCTCGTCCAGGATGAGAACATTCGGCGCCGCCATGAGGATGCGCAGCAGGTACAGCCGCCGCATTTCGCCGCCGGAGAGGCTGGACACCTTCTGATACTGCATACCCGAGGGGAAAAGGAAGGTCTCCGCCATTTGCGAGGCGGTCAGATCGCCGTCGGGCGTATAAACCCGGACGGCAACATCCCGCACGGCGTCGATGATGCGTGTGTCAGGATCAAGCGGAGGGCAGTGCTGGGCAAAATAGCCGATTTTGACGGTATCGCCCTTTTCAATCACGCCCGATGCAGGCGCAAGCTCGCCGCAGAGCGTGCGCAGCAGCGTTGTCTTACCTGCGCCGTTTCCGCCGATGATGCCCATCCTGTCATCACGAAGGAGCGTGTAGGAGAAATCTTGAATCAGCTGATGACCATCGATGGCCACGTCCAGATGATCCCAGGAAACGATCTTTTTACCCAGGCGGCTGGCGACGGATTTCATGGCCAGCTCTGCCTCCGGCGGAGCCTCACGGATGGCTTCTGCCACGGCATCGAAGCGCTGGATGCGCCCCTTGGCCTTGGTGGAGCGGGCGGGCGCGCCGCGCCGGATCCACGCCAGCTCCTTGCGGTAGAGGGATTTGTTCTTGCGCAGGGTGGCAGCCTGCATTTCTTCGCGCTGCGCACGCTCCTCCAGGTAGCCGGAATAGGTGCAGTTGTACACATCCACCTTGCCGCTGCCGACGTGGAAGATGCGGCCAAATGCGCGCTCCAGCAGATACCGGTCATGGGTTACGACGATGAGTGTGCCTTTGCGGGCCAGGAGGCGATCCTCCAGCCACTGGGCCATGTCCAGGTCGATGTGGTTGGTGGGCTCGTCCAGCAGCAGCACATCGCTTTCCCGGCACAGAACGCCCGCCAGCGCCACGCGCATCTTCTGCCCGCCGGACAGCTCGCCGACCTTCTGATTCAGATCGGAGAAGCCCAGCTGGGTCAGGATCGTCTGGGCCTCATAGGCCGCGGCGGAGGTGTCTTCGCCCGGGCGGGCAGGGAGGTAGGTCAGCGCTGCCTGGGTGATGGTATCCTCGCTGCGCAGCTCCGGCGTCTGCGGAAGATAGGCGACGGACAGGTTGCGGCGTACGGCAATGCTGCCCCTGTCCGGTTCCTCGCGCCCTGCCAGCAGCCGCAGGAAGGTCGATTTGCCGCTGCCGTTTCGGCCCACTACGCCGATTCTGTCGCCATCGGAGATCGTCAGGCTGACGTTGTTCATGAGTTCTTTCTCGCTGTAAAAAATAGTCACATCGTTGAAGGTATATGCACAGGCCATGACAGATGCCCCTTTCTTTCAAACAGGGCTATTGTAGCACAGATTGCCGGTCATGGCAATGGAGTGTGAAAAACGACAGAATGTTGTTGACAAACGATAAAATGCATGTTATGATAGGATTGTATCGCAAAACGATAACGATGATATCTGAAACGAAATTTTGTGGAGGCAATCATGTATATTAAGCTGATACAGCCCAAAATGCGCAGGCGACCCATGGACACGGACATCAAAACGCATATGGCGCCGCCGCTGGGGCTGCTGACCATCGTCAGCCTTTTGCGGGACAAACACCATGTGACCCTCGAAAATGAAAATATCTGCCCGATCGAGTATCATGACGGGCCTGATCTGGTGGGAATCTCCGTCACGGTGGATACGCTGCCAGGCGCGATGGAAATTGCGAGGCGCTTCCGTGCGCGCGGCATTCCTGTCGTCGCGGGAGGGATTCACATCACCACCGCCCTGTCCACCATCCCGGAGGACGCCTTCGACGTCCTCTGCGTCGGCCCGGCAGAAGGCACCTGGCCTGCCATCGTAGAGGATTTTGCCAACGACGCGTTGAAAAGGATATACCGATGCGACGGGGCTTTTTGCGGTGAGGATATCGTTTCGCCTGCCTACGATTTCATCAGCCGCAAAGAATACCTCTATTGCAACGTGGTGCATACCAGCAGGGGATGCCCGTTCCGGTGCGATTTCTGCTACAACAGCAGCGGTGAGCACCGCTATGTACACCGGCGGATAGAGGATGTGCTGCGGGATATTCGTGCTGTCCACTCAAAGCATATCATGTTTATTGATGACAATTTTGCAGGCGACTCGGCATGGACAAAGAAGCTGCTGCGGGCCATCATACCGCTGAATATCCGCTGGAACGCTGCGGTGTCCATCAATGCCGCCTTCGATATGGAGCTGCTGGACATGATGAAGGATAGCGGCTGCCAGGGATTGTTCATCGGCTTTGAGAGCATCAACCCCGAGTCCATCAGAGCTGTGCACAAGGGGCAGAACAGCATCGCGCGGTATGAACAGGCCATCCGCAACATCCACGACCGGGGCATCATGATCAATGCCAGCTTTGTGTTCGGCCTGGATGGCGATACGCCTGCCGTCTTCCGGGATACGCTGGAATGGATCGTCCGCAACCGGATCGAGACCGTGACCTCTCATATCATGACGCCCTATCCCGGCACGGTGCTCTATGCGCAGCTGCAGCAGGAGGGTCGCATCCTGACGGATGATCTGTCCCTGTACAACACGGCAAATGTGGTTTATCAGCCCCGGCAGATGACGGCGGAGGAGCTTGAGGCCGGATATCTGTGGATGTACCGGCAGATCTACTCCTTCAAGAACATCTGGCGCAGGATGCCCCGATGCCGCAGGCAGCGGCCTGCTTATCTGATGTTCAACCTGTTCTACCGCAAGTTTGGCAAATTCACCGACTGGCTGTGCAAGCGCATCACCTATGAACGCATCGGCTATCTGGGCGAGAAGCTGGCGAAATACTTGAACTGAAAGGGACAGAACGATGAAAGTCATCAGCGTAACGGACTCAAACGAAAAGCGGGCGGTGGCCCGCGCCATCCTCGAGGATCTGCCGGAATGGTTCAGCATTCCGGAATCGACGGAGGAGTACATCCACGAAAGTACGAAGATGCCCTTTTTTGCCGCCGTGGAGGTGGGGGAAGCGGTTGGCTTCATGGCAATGAAGGAGACAAGCGCTTATACGGCGGAAATCTACGTCTGCGGAGTAAAAAAGCGCTGCCACCGCTGCGGAACGGGGCGCGCCATGTTTGCCGCACTGTGCGGGCATGCCCGCGAACAGGGCTATGAATATCTGCAGGTCAAGACGGTGGCAGCAGGGTATTATGCGGAGTATGACGCGACGCGCATGTTCTACGAGCGCATGGGCTTCCGCGCCCTTGAGGTGTTCCCGACGCTCTGGGACAAGAACAATCCCTGCCTGGTCATGGTAATGCGGCTGTGAATCACGTATTGGCGTAGGACGGCGCGGGGTTGTAAAAGCAGTGATTTCCGATGCGGATCTGAAAATAGCCGACGCTGGAGGGAAAGTTGTTGCGGCAGGTGGGGGAGTAGGGATTATAAAACCACAGCGCCTGCCAGAGATTGGCCAGCCGGTTGCCGGCGATGGCCCAGTTGGCGATGTCGTAGTGAATCTGCTGGGGATTCATGTTGTAGACGTTTTGCAGGTTCTGCCGTCCTCCCAGCTCTGTGCGGACGCAGTTGAACTGCCCCGTCTGGTAGATCACGTCGCGGATGGTGTTGTAGCGTCCGTATTCGCCCACGCGGGTGCGCACGCGGTTCATCACCACGCTGGCCACGGCGCGCATGCCGTTATCGCCCTCGCCGCCCGCCTCGCATTGGATCAGCCGGGCAAACAGCTCCAGTTCTGTCATTGTGCGGTCACCTCCATGTCCATGACGTATGCCGGAATTTACAAGCGCATGCATTGAACTTTTGCCAATGCCATGGTATAATCAGGAGGAATGCTATCATTTCCTGGAGGTCTGATTCAAATGAAACGACTGCTTGCCCTGCTTCTGACGCTGATGCTGCTCATGCCTGCGATGGCGCTGGCGGAGGGGGAGTCCATCACCCTGTCCTTCCTGGGCGACTGCTCTATTGGCGACAGCATCCAGTATCGCGATTATGCGGTCTGCTACCATGCTACCATCCGCGAAAAGGGCGCAGCGTGGCCGTTCTCGCTGGTGAAGGATGTGCTGGCGGCGGATGATCTGACCATCGCGAATCTGGAGGTTGTGCTGACAAACTACACCCGCGTTCGCCAGGATAAGACCCATAACCTGATTGGCGATCCCAGCCATACGGCGGTGATTCTGGAGAGCGGCATTGATGTGGTCAATACTGCCAATAACCACGCATGGGATTTCCGGGCGGATGGCTACCACGATGCGCTGTCCCACCTGGACGCGGCGGGCATCCCGCATTTCGGCACTCTGTATCCCGGCACGGATGACGGCAGCGACATTTGCCCCGTGATCGACGTGAACGGCGTCAAGGTGGGTTTTGTGGGCTTCTCCTATCCGCAGGAATATGACAAAAAGCGCATTACCAACCGCATCGCGCAGCTGCGGGAGCAGGGCGCGCAGATTGTGGTGTGCAGCCTTCACTGGGGCACGGAGGAAAAGACCCAGCCCACAGCCGGTCAGGAAGCATTTGCGCGCTACTGCATCGACGCGGGCGCCGATGTGCTTTACGGGCATCATGCCCATGTGCTGCAGTCTGTGCAGTTCTACAAGGGCAAGCCGATTTTTTACAGCACCGGCAACTTTACCTTTGGCACCATGAGCAATGTCGATCCGGATACGGGCATCTTCCAGCTCACCTATGATATCGTTGATGGTGCACCCGTGCTGGCCCGCTTCAGCGTCGTACCCTGCCGCACTCAGGGAACAGGCGACTATCGCCCCTACATCCTCACCGACGAGGCGGAAATCAAGGCCATGCGCCAGAAGCTCGTCCACAAGCGCACGGTGAAGAATATGACCACAGTGACGGATTTCTTTATTGAGAACGGCTATATGGACTTTACCGACGGCATCGCTGTCGGCCAGTAAAAGGACATCAAAACAGCGGCGTACCTCCCTTTGCAGGAGGTGCGCCGCTTTCGTATGACATGATGGTGCTGGCTTACCGCATGAAGCCGCGGCGGCTGTCCGTCAGCACGCTCTTGTAGGCGTTGAGATCCTCCAGGGCGCGCCCGCAGCCCAGGACGACGCTGGTCTGCGGATCATCCGCCACGCCGCAGGGGATGTGCAGCGCGCCGTAGATGGCCTCTGCCAGGCCGGAGAGGGAAGCCGCGCCGCCGGTGAGGACGATGCCATCCTCAAAGATATCGCTGGCCAGCTGGGGCGGCGTGCGCTCGATCACGCCCTGAATGGCCTCGATCAGGTCAGCCACAGCGTCCTTGACGGCCTCGTACACCTCCATGGAGGTGATGGTCTGCGTTTTGGGCAGGCCCGAGAGCAGATTGCGGCCGGTGACCTCCATTGTCACGTCGCTGATGGTCGGCACTGCGCTGCCCAGGTTGATCTTGATCTCCTCCGCCGTGCGCTCGCCGATGAGCAGATTGTGTTTCTTGCGCAGATAGCGGATGATGGCATCATCAAAATAATCGCCGCCATAGCACACGCTGGCCGCCTCGATCACCTGACCGGAGGCGAGGACGGCAATATCCGTCACCCCCGCGCCCATATCGACCACCATGCAGCCGTAGGGCTTCTGGAAGTCCATGCCCACGCCCATGGCCGCCGCGATGGGGCGGTCCAGCAGCTGCGTGCGCTTGGCGCCGGCGTCAAAGAGGATGCTGACGATGTTGCTCTTCTCGGATTCATTCACGCCCGTGGGAACGCTCAGCACCACGCGGGGGCGGGAAAACAGCCGCTTGCCCACCACGATGCTCATAAAGTTACGCAGCATGGTGTTGGTCAGTTCAAAGTCATTGACCACGCCCTGCCGCAAAGGGCGGATGGCGAGGATGTTGCCCGGCGTGCGGCCGATCATGCGGTACGCTTCGTTGCCAACAGCCAGCACCTTTTTGGTGTTGCGCTCAATGGCCACCACCGCAGGCTGACGGAGCACGATGCCCTTGCCCTTCTGGTAGATCAGCACATTGGACGTGCCAAGATCAATGCCCAGATCGCTAACTTGCGCCATAATTCAATCACCCGTTCGATCTTCCTTCGTTGGATGCCCGAAGGCATCTGCTTTTCATCATACCATAAAATTGGGAAAACGTAAATATCTTTTTCTGTCGCGTCATAGGTTTGACAAAAAGTACATGAAGGAGCGATGCAGATGCAGAGGGAGCCGCTGTTTCCCAAAGAGGTGACCGGCACAGTACCGCGCATCACCATGACGGGCGCAGAACGCGTGCACATCGAGCAGCATCAGGGGTTGATGGCCTATCAGGAGGAGGAGGTTGTCTTCCGCACATCCCTTGGCATGCTGCGGATCAGCGGCAGCGGACTGCGCTTCACCTCCTATACGTCCGGCGAGGCAATCCTGACGGGCAGCATCCAAAACATCGGCATTCAGCCATCCGGAGGGCGCGTATGAAGGTATGGCAGCAGCAGTTCACGGTGGAGGGTCTGAATATCGAACGGTTTCTGCGTCAGGCCGGTGATCAGGGTATTGCACTGTCCGGCGTCAGGCGCGCAGGTGCACGGCGGCTTACGGCGCTTGCCTGGGCCGATGACCTGACGGCATTACAGGAAATCTGCCTGCGCGGCGGCTGGTGCTTTGCGGCGCAGGAGCGAACCGGGCTTGGCCGCAGCGTGACATGGATGTATCGCAGATGGATGCTGGCAGGGGGAATCCTTACGGCGCTGGTGATCATGGCGCTGGCCTCCCAGGTGATGTGGCGCATTGAACTCGTTGACGCAGGCACATACACGGCGGATATTCAGGCTGCCCTGCTGGAATGGGAGATTCAGCCCCCGATGCTGCGGCGGCAGATCAGCCTGGCCGAGCTGCGGGACATGCTGGAATGGCGCTATCCGGATGTGGCCTGGTTTGAGTGCGGCTGGCGCGGGATGACCCTTGTCATCCGTGCGGTGGACGGTGTTGCGCCGGATGCGCCCCTTACGCACATGGGGGCAGGGGATGTTATCGCGCACAGGGACGGCATTGTCACCAGCATTCAGACCAAAGCCGGTACGCCTCAGGTGGAGATCGGCGATCTGGTGCGCAAGGGCGATGTTCTGATCAGGGGCGAGGAGCGAACCAGCGACGGCGCGCTGCGAACCGTCGCCGCAAGGGGCATCGTGCTGGCACGTACATGGGAGGCTGCCGCCATCCGCATGCCCGCCACCGAAACGCAAACGGTCTATACCGGGCAGACCCAGACGGTGTGGACTGTCAGCTGCCCATGGTTTCAACTCTGGCCTCTGCCCGAGAGCGGCTTTGAGCAGCAGGACATTGCCGTGGACGAACGCCCTGTCGGAGGCTTTTTTTTGCCCCTGACCCTCCGCACCGAGACGAGGATGGAGGCTGAATGCGTCACCGTGATGCGCGATCTGGACGAATTATATGCCGATGCACAGGCCGCAGCGCTGCGAAAACTCGCCGAAAAATCGGCGTTTGGGGATTCTCCGGTTGACAAGTGGGTAAATTGTAGTATGATAGAGGATGAGATACTGTTGGCTGTTGCCTATGGGGAATACCTCGTGGACATCGGCGAGCAGATCCGGCACGATTCCGGCATGGCGGCTACGGAATAGTGGCATCCCATCGATAGGCCGCGAGGAAGGAAGGAATCCCCTTTTGGCGATGACCAAGAAACTCATGCTGTCCGTGGACTCCATGGACGCATACATGTCCCTCTTTGGATTTAACGATCAGAACGTCGCCCTCATCGAGCAGGAGTGCGGGGTGACCATCGCCCTGCGCGGCGCAGAGCTGACCATCACCGGCGAGGAGCGCGATACCGAGCTGGCAGCCAGCGTCATTGCAAAGCTGGTGGATATGATCCATCACCATGATCTGGTTGACCGCAGCCGCATTCGCTACGCCATCGCGCTGGCCCGGGAGGGTAAGGTCGATATGATCGACGAGATCCTGCGCTCCGTCGTGGCTATCACCCATCGCGGCAAGCAGGTGAAGTGCAAGACCCTGGGCCAACAGCAGTACGTGGAGGCCATCCGCAATCATGACCTGACCTTCGCGGTGGGCCCTGCGGGTACGGGCAAGACGTATCTGGCCATGGCGCTGGCGGTGGTGGCGCTGAAAAACAAGGAGATCGAGCGCATCGTGCTGACCCGTCCTGCGGTGGAGGCTGGCGAAAAACTGGGCTTTCTGCCAGGCGATATGACGCAGAAGGTCGATCCCTACCTGCGACCGCTCTACGACGCTCTCTACGATTTCATGGGCGTGGACAGCTATCAGAAGATGGTTGAGCGCGGCGTGGTGGAGGTAGCTCCGCTGGCCTACATGCGCGGCCGCACGCTGTCGGACTCCTTCATCATCCTGGACGAGGCGCAGAATACCACCAGTGAGCAGATGAAGATGTTCCTGACCCGCCTGGGCTTCAACAGCAAGGTGGTCGTGACAGGCGATGTGACCCAGACCGATCTGCCCTTTGGCAAGAAGAGCGGCTTGCAGGAGGCCCTTGATATTCTGAACGGCATCCCGGAGATCGGCATCGTCCACCTGACCAGCAGAGACGTGGTGCGCCACGAGCTGGTACAGCGGATTGTCGATGCATATGACAAGCACTTTGAAGCAAAGAAGCAGGCCCAGAGCCTGATGAAGCAATAAAGGAGTTGAATGTACATGCGCCGCATCAAAAGCGACAAGGGGAACGCCCGCAAGGGTGGCCTGCGCCGCATCAGCGCATGGTTCCATGGCAGCAGTGCCAAGTGTGCGCTGATCATTCTGGCGGGCTCGCTGGCGATGTATCTGCTGTTCTGCCTGGCCTGCGCGCCGCAGCGCTACAGCCTGCGGGTGGGGGCGATCTCCCACCAGACCATCACCGCCACCAAGGACGTGGAGGATACCGTGACCACCGAGCAGCGCCGCAAGGCCGCTGCCGACGCGGTGGAACCCACCTATCACCTGAAGGAGGGCGCAACGGAGGAGGTTCTGGCCAGCCTTGACTCGCTCTTTAACGAGCTGCGGGTGGTTCAGCAGTACGGCCAGACGTTGCGCAACGCTGATTACGCGGAGAAGTCGAGCCAGTCCATGCGCAGCTACACGGACGAGGAACTGGCCTTTGCCCAGGCTCAGGTGGAGGGCATCTCCCTGACGCGCTACCAGGCCATGACCCTTCTGCGCGCGGAAACGGAAGACTTTGACAAGATGGTTTCCACGGTGCGCCGCGCGGTGGAGAG
>JAFUOR010000100.1 GCA_017481825.1 Clostridia bacterium | reverse complement strand
GCCCTGGCGCAGCACGTCGTCGGCAATGCCGAAGGCCTCCACCATGGACGTGCCCTTGCTGACCACCTGGAGCAGACGGTCGTTGGGGATCACAACGAGTGTATCCACGCGCTGCTTGAGGTCGTTGATGCCGGCCTCGGCATTGCGCATGCGCTGCTTGCCCTCAAAGGAGAAGGGCTTGGTGACAACCGCGATGGTCAGCGCGCCCTGTTCACGGGCAATCTCCGCCACCACGGGTGCACAGCCAGTGCCGGTGCCGCCGCCCATACCGGCGGTGACAAACACCAGGTCAGCACCCTTGAGCGCTGCGGCGATTTCCTCGCGGGATTCCTCGGCGCTGCGGCGGCCAACCTCAGGCACGGCGCCCGCGCCCAGACCCTTGGTCACCTTCTCGCCGATCTGGATCTTCACGGACGCTCCGCTCATCTGCAGGGCCTGCATGTCGGTGTTGATCGCAATGAACTCCACGCCCTTAAGGCCGGCTTCCACCATGCGGTTCACGGCGTTGCCGCCGCCGCCGCCACAGCCCACAACCTTGATCGAGGCGTAGTTGCTGGTCATCTGATCGTTCTGAAACTCAATCACTTTGTCATCCCCCTGACTTATTTACGATGGTGCAAATATGAACTGTATCATGCTCTTTGGGAGCAAAGGGCGATCATCAGCCGCCCACGAGGGAGCGGAAGAAATCGCCAAGCTTGCCGCCGATGCCGCTGGCAGGCTGACGCTGCTGCTCCATGGTGTCGATGATCAAATCCATCAGACCCATCGTGGAAGAGTAGATGGGGCTGGACATTTTGACGGTACGCTTGGGCGTGTCACGCACGGGACGGCCCAGCCTGGAGGAGAGGTAATCCTTGCCGCCGCGGTTAAAGGCCAGACCGCCGCCGGTGAGGTAGACGTTGGACCAGTTGCCCAGCTTCACGCCGCTTTCCTCGATGGCCGTCTTGATCTCCTGCGCGATTTCATCCACGCGGGCGGTGATGATGGGGCTGACCTCTTCACGGGTGAAAGAACGAGCCTCGCTCTCGTTGGTGGCGGGAATCTCGTAGGTCTCGCCCGTGGCGGACATGGAGTAGACGAAAGGCTGCTTGACTTTCTCCTCGGCATGCTTGAAGGAGATATCCAGCGCCTCGGACAGATCCGCCGCAATGTGGCCGCCGCCGATATCGATGCACTTGTGATAGATCAGCGCATCGCCCTCAACCGCCATGACCTCGGTGTTGAGGTAACCCACGTCGATGAGGACGGCCGTACGGTCACGATCCTCCTCGGGCAGGTAGAGCATCGCCTCGCCCGCAGGGGTGGAGAAGAAGTTCTTCGCCACCACATCCATGTTGGACAGGCGGGTGTTCACATCATCAATGAAGAAGCGGTTGGCAGTGACAAAGGAGATCATCGCCGTCAGCTCGCGGCCCTTGAGGCCCACGGGTTCGAGGGTCTTCTTTCCATCGTCCACGCGGAACCAGGCGGGGCTGGAGTGGATGACTTCCCCCGGAAGCGTGCCCAGGTTCTCCGTCGCCGTCTTGAAGATGGCGCGCACGTCGTTGGCCGTGACATGGGGATCAGGGCCGGTCAGGGACACGCGGGCCTCGGTGACATACACCTTGGTGAACGCGCCAGGCACGCCCACATTGACCTCGCGGATCTTGTGATGGCTCTGCTTCTCCGCCTGGGAGATGGCCTCGCGGAGGCGATCATCAATCTCGGCAGGATTGTTCCAGCCGTCCTCCAGGAAGCCGTTGTATGTCACGATGCCAGCGCCCACGATGTCGCAGCGGGTGGCGCCGCTGTTTTCAGCCACCAGCGTCACGATCTTGCTCGTACCAAAGTCGATGGTCGCTACCGTGGTCTTCATAAAACTCTCATACCCCCTGTTTTCCGCCCGGAGCATTCCCGGCGGAACAATATGGAAAGCCGTTTCGATGGCGGAGGCTTGTCCGCCTGTGCTGCTCAGGGCGCTTACCCCTCCTGCACGGTGGAAATCTGCTCATGCGCCGAAAAACGGGCATGGACAGACCACTATCCAATATACCATTTTACATTATAATCATTTTTTGTCAGGATTGCAAGGGTTTTCCGGCATTTGCATGGATTTCCGGCACATTTTGTTACACTTTTCGCCGAAAGCGACGGGTTTTCGCCTTTTTCAGCGCATCATTCGAGACCCTCGGGGATGAAGGTGGGCTTCACCGGGTCGCTCACGTCGATGGTGCCGCCCAGATAGCCGCGGCTGAGGATCTCCTCCCGGGTGATCAGCATGGAGCGCAGCTTCTGGTGGATCAGCGAGGACGAGCCAAGACGGATGTTGAAGCCGTCGCGGGTCTCGAGATATATGCTGTCCATGCTGGACAAATCCAATTCCTTCAAAAGGGAAAGCTGGCCCATGGCCTTAAGCTCCACGAGGATCTCGTTATACACGGTGAGCTGAGTAGCGTTGTTGAGGCTGATAGCCTGTCCCAGATCGCAGCGACGCACATCCAGACCGGAAACAAACACCAGATCATCGCCGGAGCCATTAGCGTCCAGGGATTCCTCCAGCACCCAGCCGCGGTTGTCCATGGTGATGCGCAGGCCGTTGTGGTTGATCACCGCCGCCGGCACGCGCTCCCGCACGCGGATGATCACACTGTCCATCCCCTGCACATCCACCAGCAGGCAGCGCAGGTAGCGGTTGCTCTCGATGCGGCGGCTGACGGCGTCCTCGTCGATGGCAAAGGTATTCATACCCGTGCTCAGGCCGGAGAGGCGGATGATCTCCTCCGCGGACACGGTGGTGTTGCCCTCCACGCGGATGGAGCGCACCTGGAACAGGGCGCTGAAGAGGATCACCATCACCGCCAGCAGCACGCCGGCAATGATGAGCACCTTCTTCACCGCCCGGGCGCCGATTCCGCCCTTTTCTCTGGCAGTGACGGAAAGGATATCGTCCTCCGCCAGCACCTCGGGATGGTTCCAGTAATTCGGATCGCGGGGGTATTCCTCGCCCTCCCGAGGCAACTCGACCACCCGGTTCCAGAAGGGCTCTGAGCGGCTGTAAAGATTATCCGAGCGCGCGCCCAGCAGCTCCGGAGCATGCTCCGGCTCCTCAAAGGGGTAGTCGGGCGCCTTGGGCACCTCGCCCTGGGGCGGGATGTAATCGCCCGTGGACTGCGTATACGATGCGTCGGGAGGCACACCCTGGCCGTCCTGGGAATATGGCTGTGTCCAGCGCGGCGTATCCATGTAAGCGTCCCTCCCGTGCCATGTGTTTCAAGTGTTTGCTTTGATCCGGCGTATATCTGCACCCAGCTGCGACAGCTGACGCTCGAAGGCCTCATAGCCCCGATCCACCAGCGCCGCATGATCGATGATGGTTTCCCCCTGGGCGCGGAGCCCGGCCAGCACCAGCGCTGCGCCTCCGCGCAGGTCGCGTGCTGTGACGCGCGCGCCATAGAGCGTATCAACACCCCGGACAATCGCCGTGCGTCCCGAGCAGAGAATGCGGGCCCCCATGCGGTTCAGATCGCCCGCATGCGTAAACCTGTTTTCAAATACATTCTCCACAATGACGCCAGTTCCTTCTGCCACAGACAAAAGTGCCAGCATTTGTACCTGCATATCCGTGGGAAAACCCGGATGCGGCTGCGTCTGCAGCACCGGAAAGGCCGTGAGACGCTCCGGGGCCGAAAGCAGGATGCGGCTCCCCTCCTCCCGCACGTCACAGTCCATCTCGCGCAGCTTGGCGTTGATGGCCGTCATATCGCTGGTGGGAGCATTGGTAAGCTCAATCTGGCCGCCGGTGATGGCCGCCGCTGCCAGCAGCGTTCCGGCGACGATGCGATCCGGCATGGGCGTCCAGTCCGCGCCGTGGAGCGCGTCCACACCCTCGATGGTGATGGTGGCGCAGCCCGCGCCGCGCACGCGTCCGCCCAGGGCGTTGATGAAGCCCTGAAGATCGACGATCTCCGGCTCCCGCGCAGCGTTGTGGATGGTGGTCGTGCCCGGAAGACAGGCAGCGGCCATCATGACATTCTCCGTTGCGCCCACGGAAGGATAATCGAAATGTACCTCCCCTGCATGCATCTGCCTGCCATCGCAGTGGATGACGCCGCCCTCCTCCGCAATCACGACGCCCAGCGCCCTGAGGCCGGACAGATGCAGATCAATGGGGCGCAGGCCGATCTCGCAGCCGCCGGGATATGTAACCGTCGCGCGGCGGAAGCGCGAGAGGATCGGACCGAGCATGAAGATCGACGAGCGAATCTGCTTGGAGAGCGCATCAGGCATCTCGCAGCAGCCGATGTCCCGGGCGGACACCGTGATGTCATGCCCCTGATGGATGACGCGGCACCCCAGCATCCGCAAGATATCGATCATGCGGCGCACGTCGGTGATATCCGGCATGCCGCGCAGGAGCACGTCATCCCCCGTGAGCACGCAGGCCGCCAGGATCGGCAGCGCCGCATTCTTGGCGCCGTCCACCCTCAGGGAGCCCTCCAGCCTTTTGCCGCCCTGCACCACGAACGATTCCATCTGTCGTCCACCTCCATCCAAGCTGCTTCAACCTATGACGGAGGGGCGTTTTGGTGCAGGGGATTTCACCGCATCAGCAATCCATTTTGCCAGCGGTGCGGGAGATGTTCATCAGCACGCCCATGGCTGCCATAGTGATGGAGATGGAGGTACCGCCCGCCGAAAAGAACGGCAGGGGCAAGCCGGTGGTCGGCAGGATGCCCACCACCACGCCCATATTCAGGAAGGCCTGCACGGTGATGGAGGAGGTAATGCCCGCCGCCAGCAGCGCGCCGAATTTATCCCGGCAGGCGATGGCAATGCGAAAGCCCGCGATCATCAGCGCCACAAAAAGCGCGATGACCACGCAGCAACCCAGGAGGCCGAAGTCCTCGCCAACGATGGCGAAGATGAAATCGCTCTCCGGGTACGGGAGGTAGGCATATTTCTGCCGCCCCATGCCCAGGCCCATACCAAAGACGCCGCCCGAGCCAAAGGCAATCAGCGACTGGGAGAGCTGGTAGCCCTCGTCGCTCATCATGGCAAAGGGATCGCGGAAGGACAGAAGCCTTCTGCGGCGATAGGGCTCCGACCAGGCGTAGAAGCCGCCCACAGTCACGCCGCCCACCAGCATCAGCAGGATGTGCCGCCACTTCGCGCCCGCCATGATGATCAGGATCAGGCTCACGATCATGATGGAGCCGGCGGTGGAGAGATTCGGCTGCTCCAGGATAAGCAGAAAGGTGATGCCCGGCACCACCAGCACCGGCACGATGCCCCGCCACAGCGACTTGATGCGCGGCCCGGCATAGGACAGGGTGGTGGCCATGTAAAGCACGATAGCGAACTTCGCCAGCTCCGAGGGCTGAAAGGATAGCCCTGCCACCACCAGCCAACGTCGGGAGCCGTTGATGTACACACCCACCCCCGGAATGATGACCAGCACCAGCAGTATGGCCGAAATGACCAACCCGGCAGCCACGATATGGATCTGCCGCCAGAACCGGTACGGGATGCGGCTGGTGATGATGCACGCCACTGTGCCCAGGGCAATGCCGATCATCTGCTTGAACACCTCATCCAGCGGGTGCCCGGAATCCTGCGCGGTGTAGTAGGTGGCTGAAAACAGAACCAGCAATCCCGCGCACAGCAGCATGACCATCACAGCCACCAGCATACCGTCCACAGGATTGCGTTTGCGGAAAAGTACCTTATGAATGCTCTTTCGTGCGCTTTCCGTTTGAAGCATGGATGCTCCTTTCAGCGCAGCGAGGGGTTATTTCAGTTCGTGGACAAGCTCCTTGAATATCCGTCCGCGGCTCTCGTAGTCCGCGAACATGTCAAAGGAGGCGCAGGCGGGCGACAGCAGGACGTTCCAGCCCTCCGTGGCCAGAAGGCGGCACTGGTCGATGGCGTCCTTGAGTGTTTCGGCGCGGTGAACGCGGGTATAGCCATTGTCCAGGCAGGTGCGCTCGATCTGATCCGCCGTCACGCCAATCAACACAGCCTCGCAGATATAGTCGGAGGCCATCATCTCCTTCACCATGGGGGTGAAATCGCAGTGCTTGTCGGAGCCGCCCAGGATGATCGCCGTGGGGCGGTTCATGGTCTGGATGGCCTTGATGGTGGAATCCACATTCGTGCCCTTGGAATCGTTGATATAGCGCACGCCCTCCAGCTCGCGGACAAACTCGATGCGGTGCTCCACGCCCTGGAAGGCGCGGAAGGTCTGCGCGATGACCTCACCGGGGACGCCGCAGGCCGTCGCCATGCAGGCCGCCGCCAGTGCGTTTTCAAGGTTGTGAGGTCCGGGGATGTACAGGTCCGTCACGGGGCAGAGCACACTTTCGACACCCTGCCAGCGAGTGACGATGCTGTCCTCCCGCACAAACGCACCGTTTTCGACCTCCGCTTTGCGAGAGAAGAGCATCACCTGCGCCTTCACCTGCGGGATGCAGGGCGCAAGGGCCGGATCATCCGCGTTGAAGACCGCCACGTCCTCTTCGGTCATGTTCTGGAACATGCGCATTTTTGTCTGAGTGTAGCATGCCATCGTACCGTGACGGTTGAGATGATCCTCGGTGATGTTGAGCAGCGCCGCGGCCTTGGGATGGAAGGTCTCGGCGGTCTCCATCTGGAAGGAGGAGACCTCGCAGACGAACATGTCGCCCGCATCACTGTTCAGGCCCGCCGCGCTGTAAGGGTAGCCGATGTTGCCCACGACATGGGTGGTACGTCCGGCATTGCGGAAGATTTCACCCAGCAGGGACACAGTGGTCGTCTTGCCGTTGGTGCCGGTGATGGCCACCAGTTCGCCGGAGGACAGCTGATAGGCCATCTCCAATTCGCCGGTGACGCAGATGCCCATCTCCTTCGCCTTCACAACGAAGCCGGCGGTATCCGGGATGCCGGGGCTGATGACCATCGCATCAATGCCGGTGAGGCACTCGGCAGCAGGACAGCCCAGAGCATATTCGATGTCAAGGCCCTTCAATGGCAGCAGCGCATCGCCCAGCTGATCGGCGGTCTTGTTATCGTTGATGATGACCTTCGCGCCTGCCTTGTGGAGCAGCTGCGCCGCCGCGATGCCGCTGCGGGCCATGCCGACGACGAGAACTTTCTTATCCTTGTAATTCTGGATGTTGCGCATGATTGCGCCTCCATGTTGCTTATGAATTTCGGAGCAGTGTTCCACCTCTGCGGAGGCGGCCAAAGGGCTTTCCGATCACCCTTTGGAAACCTTCGGAGCCCTCTTAATGAGGCTATCAGATAATCACCGACAGCACCGCAATCGCGCTCAGCACCGCCGTCACGATGGCGTACATCAGCACGATCTTGGTCTCCTTCATGCCGCAGAGCTCAAAGTGATGGTGCAGCGGCGACATCTTGAACAGGCGCTTGGGCGTGCCGGTCAGCTTGCGGGTGAGCTTAAAGTAGTAGCGCTGCAGAATGACGCTCACGCTGGACATCACGCAGGTGAAGCCGATCAGCAGCAGCAGGAAGGGCTGACGCAGCAGCATCGCCATGCCGACTACCGCGCCGCCGATGAACATGGAACCGGTATCGCCCATGAAGACCGTCGCCGGATAGTGGTTGAAGCGCAGGAAACCGATGCACGCGCCACACAGGGCCAGGGCGAAGACAGCGATGGTAGCATAGTCACCATAGACCGCATTTCCCAAATAATCAACAAAGCTTTGCGCACCAAGTGATTCAGTATACTCCGGCAAACCAACCGTAACGTACATGATGATTGCAATGCTCGCCCAGCCAATGCACCCCACCGCCGTCACGGAGGACAGAATGCCGTCCAGACCGTCCTGCAGGTTGGCGGAGTTCACCATGAACAGCACCGTCAGCGCCAGCAGCGGGATGTAGAAGATGCCCAGATCCCACTCCACGTTCACAAAGGGAATGATGACCTTGCTGCCAACGTCGGGATGCAGGTAGCAATACAGCGCAAAGCCCACGCACACCACGGCCTGGCCGATGATCTTCTGCTTGGGAGTCAGGCCCTCGTGGCGCTTCTTAACCATCTTGATCCAGTCATCGCCGAAGCCCACAGCCATGGAGCCCAGCGCCACAAACAGCAGCGCCAGCATGTGATCCCACGCGCCCAGGGTCGCACCGCACACGACGAACGCCACCACGCAGCCCAGCGCGATGATCAATCCGCCCATGATGGGCGTGCCCTGCTTCTTCTGATGGGACTGGGGGCCCAGCTCGTAGATGGTCTGGCCAAGCTTCAATTTGCGCAGCCACGCGATGAACTTCGGGCCGGTCAGCAGCACGACGGCTGCGGAGAGGATCAGGGCAAGTATCATCCTTAGCATGGAATTTCTTCCTTCCCTATTGAAGTATTACATTTCGGAAAGCAGCTCGGCAACAACGACCTTCTCGTCGAAGGGGCTCTTCACGCCGCGGGTTTCCTGATAGGTTTCATGACCCTTGCCGCACAGGACGATCACATCGCCGTCCTGACCGATCGACAGTGCGTGGCGGATGGCCTCGCGGCGGTTCTCGATGATGACGTAGGGCGCATCGGTCTCCTTGATGCCCTCCTCGATAGCGGCAAGGATGGCCATAGGGTCTTCGTTGCGGGGGTTATCGCTGGTCAGGATACACAGATCCGCCAGCTCGCCGCCGATGCGGCCCATGACAGGGCGCTTGCCCTTATCGCGGTCGCCGCCGCAGCCAAAGAGGGCAATGAGACGACCCTTGGTGAACTCGCGGCAGGTGCGCAGGATGTTATCCAGCGCATCGGGGGCGTGGGCGTAGTCGAGAATCACGCGGTAGGGCGTGCCGGTGGGCAGCATCTCGATGCGGCCGGGAACATTCTCAATCTGCTGGAGGCCTGCCTGAATATCCTTTTCGGAAATGCCCAGCGCCATGGCGCAGCTGGCTGCGGCGATAGCGTTGTAGACGTTGAACATACCCGTCATGCGCAGCCGGATGGGCAGCGTGTGCATCCCCTGGAGCTTCAGCTCGAAGGACACGCCATCCTCGCTGATCTCGATATCGCGGGCAAAGAGATCCGCCGCCGCCGCGATGCCGAAGGTCAGGTGCGGCACGGATAGGTCGGTCAGGACGGAGGCGGAGGTTTCCTCATCCACATTCAGCACGGCATTTTTGACCATACCGGAGGTGAAGAAGGCCTTCTTGCACTCAAAGTAGTTCTCCATGGTATGGAAATAGTCAAGGTGATCCTGGCTCAGATTGGTGTAGGCGCCCACCTCGAATTCCATGCCGTCCAGACGGTGCATATCGATGGCGTGAGCGGAAACCTCCATGACCACCACCTGCACGCCCTCCTCCACCATGGCGCAAAGATCGCGCTGGAGATCGATGGGGTCGGGGGTGGTATAGTTGGATGCGATTCGCTTTTCACCGATCATGTTGCCCGTGGTGCCCACAAGGCCCACCTTCATGCCGGAGTGCTCCAGAATGGACTTGATCATGTAGGTGGTGGTGGTCTTGCCCTTGGTGCCGGTCACGCCCACAAAGCGCATGGCCCTTGCGGGATGACCGTAGAAAGCCGCCGCCATGCGCGCCATGGCGGCACGGCAGTTGGAGACCTTCACCTGGGGCACGTCCAGGTCGAGGAAATGATCCACCACCAGGGCGATATTGCCGTTTTCCACCGCCTGAGGGGCATAATCATGCGCGTCAAAGCGCGCGCCGGGGATGCAGAAGAACAGGCCTCCCTCGACCTTTTCCCGGCTGTTGGAGCACACGGACAGGATGTCGGTATCCATATCGCCCCGCGTTTCCACAAGATAGGGCATATTTTCCGTCAGCACTCGAAGCTTCATGTTGATGACTCCTCTTCAGCGCCGGAGAGCGTGACATGCACGCAGCTTCCGGGTTGTACATATTCTCCCGCAGCGGGACTCTGATGCGTGCATACGCCGCTTCCCACCATGGAGATGATCAGCCCGCGCTGGCGCAGCAGCCGGGCGCAATCCACATCGCTCATGCCTGACAGATCAGGCACGCAGACAAGGTCTTCCGGGGTGATGGATTCAGACGCGGCAGTGTAGGCCATCACGTGACCGCCTTTGACCAGCATCGCGCCCTCCGGCGGCAGCTGATCCAGTACGACAGCACCCGACCCGTCATCCATCATTTCCAATCCTACCTCTGCAAGTGTACGCCTTGCGTCGGAAATCGTCAAGCCTTTTATGGAAGGAACAGCAATTTCTTCTGAAACTTCACCGTTTTCCGGCTCCACGCCGAGGTAGGAAAGCGCATCCTGCAATATTTGCCGGGCAAAGGGCGCAGCGGTGGTTCCGCCGTAATCGATGGGCACATGGGCCTCGTTGACCACCACCAGCACGCTGATGAGCGGGTCATCCGCCGGGGCAAAGCCATAGAAGGAGCCGATGTGCACATCGGACACGATGCGCCCGTCCTTGTAGACCTGTGCCGTGCCGGTTTTGCCGCCGATGCGATAGCCCTCGATGTAAGCATTCTTGCCGCCGCCGTTGGCCACAACATTCTCCAGCAGCGCCCGCATCGTTTCGCTGGTCTCGGCCCTAATGGGCGTGGCCACAACGGTGGGGTTGAAGCGCTGGAGGGTCTCCCCGTTCGGCGTCTGGATCTCGCTGACGATGTAGGGCTTCATCAGCTTGCCGCCGTTGATGACGGAATTGGCCGCCATCATCAGCTGCAGGGGCGTCACGGCGATGGACTGCCCAAAGCCGATGCGCGCCAGATCGACGCTCTTGACATACCGCGAGCCGATCAGGATGCCTGCGGACTCGCCCGGAAGGTCAATCCCGGTCTTCTTTCCCAGCCCAAAGGTGGTCAGGTACCGGTAGAAGGTATCCGTCCCCATGCGCAACGCCAGCTCGACAAAAATGGGATTGCAGGAATTTTTGAGGCCATCTGCCATGGTTTCCGCGCCATGAGCAGCGCCCCAGCAGCGGATGGTATCGCCATCCACGGTGATTTTGGCGGAGCAGTAGAAACTGTCCTCCGGGGTGGTGACGCCGCTGTCCAGGGCTGCGGCTGCTGTAAGTATCTTGAACGTGCTGCCCGGCTCGTATACATCGGAGATGGCAGTGATGCGCATCAGTTCCGTGAGGGCCGATACATCGCTGCGGGGCGGTTCGTTGGGATCGTAGGTGGGGTACATGGCCATGGCAAGGATGCCGCCGGTGCGCACATCGCTGACCAGGCAGAGCACCGATTCGGCGCTGTTGACCTCGATGCATTCACGCATGGCCTTTTCGACGATCTCCTGGATCGTCGCATCGCAGGTGAGCTTGAGGGTGCTGCCCTGCTGGGAGGGAATGTACCAGCCCTCCGTGCCGGCCAGGGTGCGGTTGCGCGCATCCACCTGGCGCAGATAGCTGCCCTCTGTACCCGCCAGAACGGATTCATAGCGGGATTCCAGGCCGGACTGCCCCTCGCTGTCCACCGTGGTCAGCCCCAGAACCTGGGACAAAAGCGTCCCATACGGATAGTGGCGGCGCGCATCCTCATCAAAGGTGATGGCGGAAAGGCAGGCCGCCTCGAGCGCGGTAGATTTAAGCTGCCGGATGGCGTCCACCGTGCTGCGCGTCACCTGACGCTTGAGGATCACCGAGCCCTTCGTCTTGTCGGAAAGCTTCTTCGTTGCCGACTCCCGGTCCAGCGGGAGCACAGACGACAGCGTGTCCAGAAACAGTGCGATGTCCGTCACCTGGCGCGGGTCAGCCGTGACCATGTAAGACGTGGCGGACAGGGCCAGCACGCTTTCGTTGCGGTCGATGATCGTCCCGCGCCGCGCGGTGATGACGCCCTCTTTCGTCCATTGATTGATGCCGCGCTCGGTCAGGGCATCAGCGTCACGTACCGTCAGCATGGCAATGCGCCCGATCACCAAGACGAACAGTGCGCCCAGGGTCAGGGTCATCAGCCAGATCCTCTTGCGTACCAGCAGTTCAGGATGCATGTCCCGTCCCCCTGATCGCATTCGATGGGATAATGCCCAATATTCCAAACGGGGAACTGAAACAATGTCAGTTCCCCTGTATGGTCTGTATGTATGGCTGCCGTTACTGTCCGGCAATGCTGGCCAGGCTCTGCATGGTAGCGCTGGCAGGCGTAATGATGGCGGTTTCCGGCGCGGTGAGGTAGATCACATCCGCCCCCTTGGCGTTGATCAGGCCCAGCAGCACGGCCTGCTGGCGGATGGCCACGTCGTTGGCGTAGGTCGCGATATCCAGCTCGGCATCCTCAATCTTCTGGCTGAGCAGCTCCATGCTCTCGTAATGGGCGTTGATGCTCTTGCCCACGGCGCGCACATCACTCTGATGCATCAGCCAGATCGTGCCCAGGATGCACACCGCTACGATCATGATCGCAAAGGCCATGACCAGGTTCACGCCATAGCGGTTGACCGCAGGCATGCGGGCCGCATCGGTATTGCCCATGGGCTGATAGGAGCCGGGCATGGCGCCGCTTACATGGCAGCGGCGGCGCTCGGTGGCCTCCACGGGCTGGACGTCAAACTCATCACAGGGGAACTCGCCGGTGAAGGAGATGCCATGGGCGCCGGGACGCGCGGAACGCACGCTGCGGGCATGGGCCGCCTTGTCCGCATAAGCGGCAGGGCGGGTATGACGGTGCATCCGGGAGAAGAACGCCGTCAGCATAGTGTATTCCTCCTTCAACGTGTCCATGACTATCTATATGCAGGGAACGTGTACTTATTCATCATCATCCAGGGTACTGATGCCGGAAAGGATCGAATCCAGATTGGCCATAAAGGACTGGAGCTGATCGTCACACTTGGCACGGGCCGCGATACGCAGATGATCGCCGGAGCCCATGATATCGATATCCTTATCCTCCCCCAGGATGATCTGGCGAAGACGGGCGGGCAGCAGCACGCGGCCCTGGCCGTCGCATTCCTGGGCGCGGAAGGTATAGGCGTCCAGCCACTGCAGGTAGTTCTGCAGATTGGAATCGTTCTTGCGCTTGCCGGCGCGGGCGTACTTCTCGCGCATGCGCACGTAGGCGACCTCGGGATACACGGCGATAGACTTGAAGTCAAAGGCCGGGGTGATGGAGAAGGTCGTGCCCAGCATTTCGCGGAAGGCAAGCGGAATCACCATGCGACCCTTGCTGTCCAGCGAATGGGCAAAGGTGCCGGTGAACATGCGGCTGTACTTGTCAAGGAGCAGCTGATCCTCGTCCGTGACGCCCGGTGCAGCGGGTGCTGCCTGGGAGGACGCTTCGGTCACGTCGGCCTTGCGCGTCTCATTATCTCGTTCAGACACCCGTTTCACCACCACTTTTTTCACAATTTAGGGCCTAAATACCACTCGCATTCATTTTATCCCACTTTTTCAAGATTGGCAAGGGCTTTCGCAGAGGTTTGTTTGGTGATTTTAAAATTCCGTTTATGACTTTTTGTCTTCCCGTTTTAATGAATTCGCAATAATTTTACCCAACATTTTGTTGTTCCCCTAACGTTCCCCACAACCCGTGGTATCAAAAAAAGCACCCGGCACAAGGCCAGGTGCGATGGGTGACGAATATCCGGTTTTCGGCTCGAAGCATTTGGAATTTCGTCATCAATTTGTTAGATTTTCAACTTCCAGCGGGATCTCTGCCAAAGAAAAGCCAAGGCTGTCGCAGGAGGTCAGACGATAGCGAACGCCCTCGTGCTGTCCGTTGAAGCCCACACGGATGCCTGCGCCATGCAGATGGCCATAGACCACCGTATGCACGGGGTATTTCGCCAGCAACTGCGTGAAAGGCGTATCGCGCTCCTCCTCGTAGAGGGGCGGATAGTGCATCATCACCACGATGGGCTTGTCACCGGCGATACTGACGGCTGCCTGCAGCGCCAGCTCCAGGCGCATGACTTCCCGGGCGCAGAGGCGTGCATCCTCCACGGAGAGAGGAGCGTCCCTGGTGGGAATCGTCCAGCCGCGGGTGCCGCAGACGATGCAGTCCCCTACGTCCACCGCCGTATGCTGGATGGCCTCCATGCCCTGGGGCAGCACCGATCTCACCTGCTTGAGAGTATTCCACCAGTAATCGTGGTTGCCCTTGATGATAAGCTTTCGCCCCGGCAGCTCACCGATGGCAGCCAGGTCAGGCGCGGCGTCCCTGAGCTGCATGGCCCAGGAGATATCCCCCGGGATGAGCACCGTGTCCGCCTCGCCTACCCGGGCGCGCCAATCCGCCGCGATGCGGTCAAAATGACCCTCCCAATGATCGCCGAAGACGTTCATGGGCTTATCATCGCCGCCGGGCAGATGCAAATCGCCAATGGCGTACAGACTCATCTGTCAGTGCTCCTTTTCATCAGCTTTGGCTCCAGGGGCAGAGGATCACATCATGTCGTCCTCATCCTCGTCGTCGTCCTCGGCTTCCTCCTCGCGCATGCTCTCCAGGGAGGACATTTCGCCCGCCATCTGCTCGAACTCGCCCGCAGGGATGTCGTTATCTACCTCGGGGATTTCGTCCATGGAGGACACGTCGTCCATGCTGGTGATGGCGCGGGGATCCACCTGCTCATCACCATCGCGGCTGTCGTCGCGGCCCGCGGTGCTCTGACCGTTCATCTCCTTGAGGCAGAACAGGCAGATATCGCGGCCCGGCAGAGCGGCATTCTCGCTGCACACGCTGCACATTTCGATCTCGTCCTGAGCGCCTTCGCCCTTCATCTCGCGCAGGCAGACCTTGCAGTACTTCTCGCAGGAGGTGATGTAATTCAGCTCGCAGCGAGGACATTTGACAAACTTCATATGAGGATTCCTCCTATATCGATCCAGGCCCTTTTGCCCGGGTCATCGTATGGTATGAGTTACCTTGGCAGCACGCTGGCACTTTCCTTGCTTTTACGCCCGATATATATTACGATTTACTCACGGTTTGTCACATAACCGTAATACTTCGGAGGTGAATCACGAATGTTCAGAAAGTACACCGCACTTGCCGCAGCGATGCTGATGGCATCCACCAGCCTTGCCATGGCAGAAGGCGCACCGCAGTCGCAGTTCCATTTCAGGGGCTGGCCGTACCGTCAGGAGACACCCTGTGCCACACAAGAGCCCATCATTCCCACCTGGGCCCCCGATTGTGACATCATCTGGCCCGACGATACCACTTGCATCCTTCCCACTGCCACGCCGGAGCTTCCCGCTCCCACCGCAGTGATTCCGACTGCCACACCGGCTCCGGAGGTCACCGTGCAGCCGACGAATCCGCCCTCTGCCACGCAGGCTCCTTCTACGGGTGATGATTATACTACGCATTCGCCTTCTGCGCAAGAGGTAATGATGCTGAATTTGCTCAACGATGATCGCGCGGCCAACGGACTGGCTCCGCTGACCCTTGATCCCGAGCTGTCCCGCATCGCCCGCATCAAGAGCGAGGACATGCGCGACAACAATTACTTCGCCCATGAATCCCCCACCTACGGCCGCGTGTCCGAGATGCTCAGGCGCTTTGGCTACTCCTTCTCCGGCGCGGGCGAGAACATCGCCCACCACGCCAATGTCGAGAAGGCCCAGGCTGCCTTCATGTCCTCCAGCGGCCACCGTGCCAACATCCTCTCCACCGCCTGGGAGAAGGTCGGCATCGGCATCTGCTACGACGCAAACGGCTATATCTACGCCACCCAGATCTTCGTCCGGTGACCCGGGGCGCTGCCCCTGGTCACCGCCAGAGGGTGCAACGCCCTCTGGACTCCCCTTTTGCGGGGCCGGTGCGGGTTCGTGCCTTTGCAGGGAGCACGCCGCACGGAGGCTTCGGCGCGACGCGAGGCCTGCAGCAAAGGGCAGCCTCTGCATGTTGCTTCCCGTCTCCTGTTTTTTTGGGGGACGGGAATTTTATATGCGCATACGGGTCATTCCTGGAAGCGAAATGCCAGAGGCGCGCAGCAGGAACGGGAAACGCTGCGCAGCCTGCGCGTTGCTTTCCACAGGACGGAAGGTCGATGGATCGCGGCGGATGAGCAGATTGCGCGGAATCGGCTCGACGATTCGCTCCGTCAGCGCGGGCAGCAGCGCGGCCTCCTGCGGGGTCAGTGCAGGGGCATGGCTGTCGATGATACGCGTGGTCATGCAGATCCCTCCAGATTCAGGGTACTGCATGATATGTCACGCTTCGCGCATGGGTGCGCCTTCCTCCAGGGAGGCCATGTCGGGCAGGGGCTCCTGTTCGCCTTCGTCCCCAGCAAGGATATCATCAATGAGCTTTTGCAGCTGCTCGCGTCCAGTGCCGTCCTCTGAGGACCAGCAGATGACCTCCCAGGGCTGCACCAGCAGCGCACGGCAGATGGGCGCCAGCTGTTTTTGACGCGCGCCGCGGCTGATCTTATCCGCCTTGGTGGCTATCACCGTGAAGGGAATGCCCATCTGGCGCAGGAAGAGGTTCATGTTCTTGTCGTCCTCGGTGGGCTCGTGACGGATATCCACCAGGCAGAAGACGTGACGGAGCTCCTCCGCCTGCTCGAAGTAATCCTGCATCATCTTGCCCCAACGGGCCTTCTCCTGCTTATCGACCTTGGCAAAGCCATACCCCGGCAGGTCGATCAGGTGGAACACCCTGTTAAGCAGGAAGACGTTGATCAGGCGCGTCTTACCGGGCGTCGCGGAGGTGCGGGCGAGCTTGTTGCGGTTGCATAGCTTGTTGATCAGGCTGCTCTTGCCCACGTTGGACTTGCCCGCCACGGCAATTTGAGGCAGACCGCGCCCGGCAAACTGGCCGTAGCTGGCCATGGAGGTGATGAATTCCGCTTGCTTGATTTCCATATGTATATTACTCCTTGCCCGGCATGTGCACCAGGGCGGTTCTGAGTACATCCTCGATCTGGGATGCCGCCACGATGCGGAACTGGCTCAGCACATGGGGCGGAATCTCCTCGAGATCCTTCTCGTTTTCCTTGGGGATGATAAGCGTCGTGATGCCCGCGCGGTAGGCAGCGAGGGTCTTTTCCTTAAGGCCGCCGATGGGCAGCACACGTCCGCGCAGGGTGATTTCACCCGTCATCGCCACGTCCTGGCGCACCGGGATGCCCGTCATCACGCTCACCAGCGCCGTGGTCATGGTGACGCCGGCGGAGGGGCCGTCCTTGGGCACAGCGCCCTCGGGAACATGGATATGGATGTCGCGATCCTTGTAGAAGTCGTCCGCCAGGGAGAGCTCCGTGCTGTGGGCGCGCACCCAGGTGAAGGCGGCCTCGGCGGATTCCTTCATCACCTCGCCCAGCTTGCCCGTCAGATGCAGCGCACCCTTGCCGGGCATGGTGAGGCACTCCACCTCCAGCAGCTCGCCGCCCACGGTGGTATAAGCAAGGCCGTTGACCACGCCCACGCGGGGCGCCTTTTCAGGCATCTCACGGGTGAAGCGCGGCGCACCCAGATATTTGCGCAGCACATCCGGGGATACAGACACCTCCGTCACGCCCTCGTCCAGCATGGTGACGGCAGCCTTGCGCACAACCTTGGCAATCGTACGTTCCAGCGTACGCACGCCGGCCTCGCGGGTGTAGCCCTCGATGAGGGAGCGCAGCACCTTGTCCGTCATGCGGACGGACCTGGCCGGGAGACCGTGAGCCTCGATCTGCTTGGGCACCAGATGACGCTTGACGATTTGCAGCTTCTCCTCCTCGGTATAGGAGGGCACCTCGATGATCTCCATGCGATCCAGCAGCGGCCCCGGGATGGTATCAACGCTGTTGGCGGTGGTGATGAACATCACGCGGCTCAAATCGAAGGGCAGCTCCAGGTAGTGATCACGGAAGGCGTCGTTCTGCTCCCCATCGAGCACCTCCAGCAGACAGGAGGCGGGGTCACCGCGGTAGTCGTGGCTCATCTTGTCGATCTCATCAAAGAGGAAGACAGGGTTCATCGTGCCGGCCTGCTTGAGACCGGAGATGATGCGGCCGGGAATCGCCCCCAGGTACGTCCGGCGATGACCGCGAATGTCCGCCTCATCCCGCACGCCGCCCAGGGACATCTGCACAAACCGGCGGCCCACAGCCTTGGCGATGGCACGCACAATGGAGGTCTTGCCCACGCCGGGCGGGCCCACAAAGCACAGAATAGGGCCCTTCATGTCCT
The DNA here is from genome assembly GCA_017481825.1 of Clostridia bacterium. Lineage (GTDB taxonomy): Bacteria > Bacillota > Clostridia > Christensenellales > Aristaeellaceae > UBA11524. The sequence goes on along the minus strand of JAFUOR010000100.1, from coordinate 5,869 downwards.
GCTTCATGCGCAGAACAGCCAGGTATTCGACGATGCGCTCCTTGACCTTCTCCAGGCCGTAGTGATCCTGGGCCAGCACCTTACGGGCTCGCTTCAGGTCAAGGTTGTCGGGCGTGGCCTTGCCCCAGGGAAGGTCGAGTATCCACTCGATGTAGGTGCGGGCCATGCCGACCTCCGGCGTGCCAGGGGCCATGCGGGAAAGGCGCTCCAACTCCTTTTCCACCCGCTGGCGAGCCTCCTCGTTGAGGGGCGTTTTCTCCATGCGCTCGCGCAGCTCCTCCACGTCCGTCGCCTCGGTATCCCCCAGCTCGGTCTGGATGGCCTTGATCTGCTCGCGCAGGTAGTAATCCTTCTGGTTCTTCTCGATCTGCTTCTTGATGCGGGCCTGCACCTGCTTCTCCACGCCCGCCAGCTCGATTTCCCGGGCCAGGATGGCGCACAGGCTGTCCAGGCGGCGGCTCACGTCCGCCTCCTCAAGGATGCGCTGGCGATCCTCCAGACGGGTCAGGACATTGGCGGCGATGATATCCGCAATCTGATCCGCCGCCTCCACGTCCTTGATGGAAGCCACGGTCTCCGGAGAGACGCGCTGGCTGGCACGGGCGTATTCCTCGAAAAACTCCTTCGTGGCGCGTACCAGGGCATGGAGCTCCACTTCCGCCGCGGCGCAGGTATCCTCCATCACGCGGATGGTGCCGCACAGATAGGGCTCCTCCTGGGTGATGGACACCAGTTCGGCGCGCTTGTCGCCCTCCACCAGCACGCGCAGGCTGTCCCCGGGAAGGTTCATAACCTGCTTGACCGTTGCAATGGTGCCGATGCGGCACAGATCCTCCACATCGGGATCATCGATCTCCGCATCCTGCTGGGCCACCAGGAACACGCGCTGGTTGCCCATCATGGCCTCCTCCAGCGCAGAAACGGACTTCACACGGCCTACGTCAAAATGCAGCACCATGTGGGGAAACACCATCAGACCCCGCAGCGCCAATACAGGCAGGGAGATAGTTGACTTTTTTCTGGGCATAGCTCCTCCTGAAATTCACCGACGGGGCGCATAAGCACGCCGCGCCAAAGAAAAATAGCAAAGCTTACCGGTTCGCAGAATCCGGCAAGCATATAGTATACATATCCTCACCGTTTTTGCAAGCGGTTTTTCTACATTAAAATAATGTTAACTCACGGACATCCCGTTCCGGCGGTCACCGCAGGGGTCGCAGCCTCACCCTGGGCGGCTACCGGCAGGGGCTCGGGCAGGGCCGGGGTGATCTGCTGCGGGGCGTCCACAGCAGCCTCTGGCAGGAGCATCCGATCCAGCACCTCCTGCACCGTGGAGACGCAGACGATCTCGATGCCATCCATGTGCAGGGTCTCCGCATCGTTCTCCCGGGGGATGAACACGCGCCTGAGGCCGGACTGCCGGGCAGCCTCCACCTTGGCCGGAACGCCGCCCACGGCCTTGACGCGGCCTTGCACGCTGACCTCGCCCGTCACCGCCGACGTGCCATCGATCCGCTGGCCTGTGATGGCGCTGATGGCGACCACCGCCATGGCTACGCCGGCAGAGGGGCCGTCCACCGGTGCACCGCCGGGGAAATTGATGTGCAGATTGCGTCTGCCCAAAGGATACCCCAGCTCCTCCAGGAGCGTAGCGACATTCTCCGCCGAGCCGCGGGCCGTCGACTTACGCTTCATACGACGACCCTCCTGACCCAGTTCCTCCTCCTCGACAATGCCGGTGACCGTAACCCGGCCTTCGCCCGGGGTCACCACGGCCTCGATATCCAGCAGCGCGCCCTGATGCGTGCCGAAGACCGCCAGACCATGAATGCTGCCCACCCGGCTGACGGTATCCGCCTTTTGGGGCGGACGCGCAGCGTAATGCCCGCTCTGCACCACCCAGCAGACATCCTCAGGGGTGATGTGGGTGCGCTCCTCCATCTGGGCAAGGCCTGCGCACATCTGCACGATGTTCACCGCGTCGCGCCCGCAGGAGGCATAGCGCCCGATGGTTTCCGCCTCCGCGCCATCCATGGTGTAGCCTGCGCGCTGCGCAGCACCGGAGGCAATGGAGGCAATCTCGTCAGGCGTGAGGGCACGGAAGTAGATCTCCATACAGCGGGAACGCAGGGCCGGGCTGATCTCATTGGGACTGCGTGTGGTCGCGCCAACAAGGCGGAAATCCGCTGGAAGACCGTTTTTGAATATCTCGTGGATGTGGCGCGGCACAGCGCTGTCGTCAGGGTTGTAATAGGCGCTCTCCAGCATGACCTTGCGGTCCTCAAGCACCTTGAGGAGCTTGTTCATCTGCACGGGATGGAGCTCGCCGATCTCGTCCAGAAACAGCACGCCGCCGTGGGCCTTCGTCACCGCACCGGGCTTGGGCTGGGGCACGCCCTGCACGCCCAGCTGACCCGCACCCTGATAGATGGGATCGTGCACCGAGCCGATGAGGGGATCGGCAATGGCCCGCTCGTCAAAGCGGACGCAGGTAGCGTCTACCTCGATGAAGGGGGCGTCCTTGCGGAAGGGCGTGCCGGCGCTGTGCTTGGCAGCCTCCAGCACCAGGCGGGCAGCGCAGGTCTTGCCGATGCCGGGCGGGCCGTAGATCAGCACATGCTGCGGATTGGCGCCGCACAGGATTGCCTTGAGGGACTTGATGCCGTCCTCCTGGCCGACCACGTCCTTGAAGGAGGCGGGCCTCACCCGCTCCGCCAGAGGCTCGGAAAGGTGGATGGCCCGCATGCGCTCCAGGCGCTCCATCTCCCGGCTGCTCTCTTTGCGCACCGTGGGCTCGGCGCGCCGCTGCTGCTGCAGCTGCCGGTAAAAGTAAATGCCGACCACAAGCGTCACGGCCAGCTGGATAACCACAAGGATGATGCTGAACATAGATGCGCTCCTTCATGCTTGATTCCTCAGCCAGTATGCCCGCAGGCTGTCACTTCCATGCCTGAACACAAGGTTTTGATGGAGGCAGGATGTGTAAAATGGCGAATTTTCCTTGCAATCTGCCAGCCTTCTGCCATTTGCAGCCTTGTTTTCGCCATTTTTGCACACCACAATATCTTGTGGTACGAACATTTTTGCCGCCAGCGAGGCAAATCACACCTTTTTTGAGCGAATCAGCCGTGCAAGGCTGTGCAAAATGCGGGTTTGTAAGTCTTTTCACGATGTTTCGTCTTTTTGGTGGAAAATGCCGTTTTCCCTATTGCATTATACAATATCTTGTGATAGAATATCTGTGGTCAGAAGAGACTGCCCATCTCGTCACCCTTTGATTGGTTACAGATGATGACATGGGAGGCGGCGGTTCCCCTTCGAAACAAGGGGCTGCGCTTCTGCCAAATTTACAGTATTAGGAGGTCAAACCCATGTATAATTTTGAGCAGTGGAATGGCTTCGCTGGTTCCATCTGGAAGGAAGAAGTCAACGTCCGCGATTTCATCCAGCGCAACTACAAGCCCTACGATGGCGACGAGTCCTTCCTGGCTGGTCCCACCGAGGCGACTGACAAGCTGTGGGGCGCCCTGCAGAAGCTGCAGAAGCAGGAGCGCGCTCAGGGCGGCGTGCTGGACATGGATACCAGCATCGTATCCTCCATCACCTCCCACGGCCCCGGCTATATCGACGAGGATCTCAAGGATCTGGAGAAGGTTGTCGGCCTGCAGACCGATAAACCCCTCAAGCGCGCCTTCATGCCCTTCGGCGGCATCCGCATGGCTGAGGATTCCTGCACCCAGGCCGGTTATACCCCCGACCCCGAGCTGCACAAGATCTTCACCCAGTATCACCTGACCCACTCCGACGCCGTGTTCCAGGCCTACACCCCTGAAATGCGCGCCGCCCGTAAGAGCCACATCATCACCGGTCTGCCGGACACCTATGGCCGCGGCCGCATCGTGGGCGACTATCGCCGCGTGGCCCTGTACGGCATCGATGTGCTGATTGCTGAGAAGGAAAAGGATTACGCCAACTGCGGCGACGGCACCATGGTCGATGAGGTCATCCGTCAGCGCCAGGAGATCCGTCAGCAGATCAACGCTCTGAAGGAAATGAAGGTCATGGCCAACAAGTATGGCTACGACATTTCCAAGCCCGCTGCCACTGCCAAGGAAGCTTTCCAGTGGCTGTACTTCGGCTATCTGGCCGCCATCAAGACCCAGAACGGCGCCGCCATGTCCGTCGGCCGTATCTCCACCTTCCTGGACATCTATGTGGAGCGCGACCTGGCCAACGGCACCATCACCGAGTCCGAGGCTCAGGAGCTGGTTGACCACATCGTCATGAAATTCCGTATGGTCAAGTTCGCCCGCATCCAGTCCTATCAGCAGCTGTTCTCCGGCGATCCCGTCTGGGCGACCCTGGAGGTTGGCGGCACCGGTCTGGATGGCCGCAGCATGGTCACCAAGAACGACTACCGCTTCCTGCACACCCTGGAGAACATGGGCCCCTCTCCCGAACCTAACATGACCGTTCTGTACTCCTCCAAGCTGCCGGACACCTTCCGTAAGTACTGCTCTTACATCTCCATCGTGTCCTCCTCCGTGCAGTATGAGAACGACGAGGTCATGAAGCCCGTTTGGGGCGATGACTACTCCATCTGCTGCTGCGTGTCTGCGACCCAGACCGGCAAGGAGATGCAGTTCTTCGGCGCTCGTGCGAACCTGCTGAAGGCTCTGCTGTACGCCATCAACGGCGGCGTGGACGAGAAGTCCAAGGAGCAGGTCGGCCCCGCTTATCGTCCCCTGACCGGCGATACCCTGACCTGGGACGAGGTCAAGCCCGCTTACCTGCGCATGCTGGAGTGGCTGGCTGGTCTGTACGTCAACGTGCTGAACCTGATCCACTACATGCACGACAAGTACTACTACGAGGCCGCTGAGATGGCCCTGATCGACACCGACGTGAAGCGCTCCTTCGCCACCGGTATCGCTGGCTTCTCTCACGTGGTTGACTCCATCTCCGCCCTGAAGTATGCCACCGTTAAGGTGATCCGCGACGAGGACGGCATGGCCATCGACTATGAGACCACCGGCGAGTTCCCCAAGTACGGCAACGATGACGACCGCGCGGACGAGATCGCCAAGTGGCTGCTGAAGACCTTCATCGAGATGATCAAGAAGCACCACACCTACCGCGATTCTGAGCCCAGCACCTCCATCCTGACCATCACCTCCAACGTGGTGTATGGCAAGGCTACCGGTGCGACTCCCGACGGCCGTAAGGCTGGCGCGTCCCTGGCTCCCGGCGGCAACCCCTCCTACGGCGCTGAGCAGAACGGCCTGATCGCCTCTCTGAACTCCGCTGCCAAGCTGCCCTATCACTGGGCTCTGGACGGCATCTCCATCACTCAGACCATCAATCCCGATGCTCTGGGCCACAACGACGGCGAGCGCGTGGGCAACCTGGTGCAGGTCCTGGACGGCTACTTCGACCAGCCCTCTCACCACCTGAACGTGAACGTCTTCGGCAAGGAGAAGCTGCTGGACGCTATGGAGCATCCCGAGAAGGAAGAGTACGCGAACTTCACCATCCGCGTTTCCGGCTACGCTGTCAAGTTCATTGACCTGACCCGCGAGCAGCAGATGGACGTTATCGCCCGTACCTGCCACACCTCTCTGTAATCTGAAGATTGCAACCCGGGCGGAGGAGAAATCCTCCGCCTTTTTTGTTGCCCTGCGCAGGTTTCCGTGCTATACTGTCCGCATACGAAGGAAAGCGAGGTCGCTGTTATGCGCCTGATGTTCGTCCGGCATGCAGAGCCGGATTATTCCATTGACTCCCTGACTGCCAAGGGCCGGTTTGAGGCGGAATTGCTGTCCCGACGTCTGGCGAAGCTGAAGGTGAAGGCCTTTTACTGTTCGCCGCT
>JAFUOR010000099.1 GCA_017481825.1 Clostridia bacterium | reverse complement strand
GACCAGCGCGCGCAGCGCCACGTCGATGGCCTCGGAGGCGCCGACGGTCACCATGATCTCGGTGGACGGGTCGTACCTGGTCTGGTAGCGGTTCTCCAGGTAATAGCTGATCTCCTCCAGGAGCTCAGGCATGCCGCGGTTGCCGGTGTACTGCGTTTCGCCGTCCAGGATGGAGTTGATGGCGGCGTTGCGGATGTGATAGGGGGTCACGAAGTCCGGCTCGCCCACGCCCAGGGAGATGGCGTCCTTCATCGTGGCGGCAATGTCAAAGAAACGGCGGATGCCGCTGGGGGGGACAGCTGCAATATCGGGATTGATAAACTTTTCGTACATCACGGCGAGATCACCAGCCTGTTATCAGTTTTATCGCCCTCGAAGACGACGCCCTCCTCCTTGTAGCGCTTGAGGATGAAGGAGGTCTGGGTACCGGTCACCATCTCCAGGGTTGACAGCTTGGAGGATACGAACAGCGCGCAGTCCTTGAGGGTCTTGCCCTCCACCAGCACCAGCAGGTCATAGCCGCCGGACATCAGGTACACGCTCTTAACCTCTTCAAATCGGTAGATGCGCTTGGCAACCTCGTCAAAGCCCTTGTCCCGCTGGGGTGTGACGGATACCTGAATCATGGCCTCCACGCGTTCGCGGTCGGTCTTCTCCCAGTTGATGGTGGGGGCATAGCGCAAAATGACGCGCTCCTTCTCCAGCCGGTCGATGGTCTCGGCGACCTCCTCGGTCGTCGCGCCCAGCATCACAGCGATCTTCTCCAGGGGCAAACGGCAGTCCTCGCGCAGCAGGTCGAGGAGCTGCATGTCAAGCTTCTTCATAGCGGATTCACCCTTTCTTCGGAAAGTGATACCTGTTTATTGTACACCAGCGGCGGTAAGAGCGCAAGTTTTTCTTGTGGATTGGGAGGACCAAATACAGGGGCATCATTCAATCATCATCGCATCCCCAAAGGAGAAGAACCGATACCGCTCATCCACCGCCTCGCGGTACACATCCAGCGCGGTGTCACGGCCCATGAAGGTGCTCACCAGCATCAGCAGGGTGCTCTGGGGCAGGTGGAAGTTGGTGATCAGCGCATCGACGGCCTTGATCCGTTTACCGGGGTAGATGAAGATGGCCGTGTCGCCCGCGCCGGCGTGGATGACGCCGTCCTCGGCGGCAACGGTCTCGATGGTGCGCACGCTGGTGGTGCCCACGCAGATCAGCCGTCCGCCCGCGGCCTTGATGGCGTTGAGGGTATCGGCGGCCTGCTGCGTCACCTCGTAGAACTCGCTGTGCATGACATGGCTGTCCACATCCTCCACCTGTACGGGGCGGAAGGTGCCAAGGCCCACATGGAGCGTCACCGGGACGATGGTCACGCCCTTTTGCTTCACCTTTTCCAGCAGCTCGGGGGTGAAGTGAAGCCCGGCGGTCGGGGCGGCGGCGGAGCCTTCGTTCTTCGCGTAGACAGTCTGGTAGCGCCCGCGATCCTCCAGCTTTTCATGGATGTAGGGCGGCAGGGGCATTTCGCCCAGCTGATCCAGGAGCTCCTCAAATACGCCGTCATAGATGAAGCGCACGATGCGTCCGCCGATCTCCGGCACGCTGGAGAGGATCTCGCATTTGAGCAGCCCATCCCCAAAGGAGCAGACCGCTCCGGGCTTCAGACGGCGGCCCGGCTTGACCAGCGCCTCCCAGTCCGTGACGTTCTGGCGCCGCAGCAGCAGCACCTCCACCGGCACGCCGGTATCTTCCTTCACACCCAGCAAGCGTGCAGGGATGACCTTCGTCTCGTTGATGACCAGCGCGTCGCCGGGGCGCAGATAGTCAAGGATATCGTAGAAATGCCTGTGCTCGCGCTCGCCCGTTGCGCGGTGCACAACCATCAGCCGCGAATGATCGCGGGGCTCCACGGGGGTCTGGGCGATGAGCTCCTCAGGCAGGTAGTAGTCAAAATCAGCCGTTCTCATAGGATCATGCCTCTCAGGTGTTAGTGTCAAGTTTTTTCTGCATGATGTAAAGCGCCAGCATCGTGCCGTCCTTCTGACAGATGGCGTCGGGATGCCAGCCTACGATGCGCAGGCCCATCTTCTCATACAGGGCGCGGGCGCGGCTGTTGCCCTCGATGAATTCCAGCTCCATCACGCGCACGCCCTCGCGGGCCCGGGCCAGGCGTTCCATCTCCTCAAACATGGCCGTGCCGATGCCCTTTCCCCACTACGCCTTGCGCAGGGCGATGGCCACGGAGCAGCGGTGACGCACCTTCGCCTTCGTCATGAAGCTCAGGTGGCAGTTGCCCGCAATGCGCCCATCCACCTCGCACAGGATCATGCAGTCGTTGGGGGATTCCACCACGGCGCGCAGGAATCGCTCCTCGCCCTCCACGGTCATCGATACCTCCTCCGGCGTACGCAGCACAAAGGGCGTATCGGCGGCGGTGTCGTAGAGATACTGCACCAGGTCAGGGGCGTCCTTCACCGGATCCGGGGAGCGCAGCACAGCGCTGCCGCCATCCTTGAGGGTCATGGTCACAGGGGCAAAGATCATATGGTATCACTCCTTGATGTGGCAGGGGGGATTGACCTTCCCCGGAATGGGGAAGGCAGCAGCGACCGTCAGGGAGCTGACGGATGCGGCCTCCGCGGCACGCTCGACCTATCGATACAGCTGCGTCAGCCAGCAGGGCCGCGTGTTAGTCGGCCAGTGCCTTCCGCCCCGCATCGATCGCCATCTGTACCATGTCCGGTGCGGGCGCGCCCGGAATGCGGCGCTTCTCTACACAGGACAGCATCGACAAATCATCAAATACATCCGCCTCAAATACCGGATGGAATGCCTTGAGCTCTTCCAGCGTCAGATCCAGCAGCGCCTTGTTCTCGTTCAGACAATGCGCCACCAGACGGCCCACCACCTCGTGCGCATCGCGGAAGGGCACGCCGTGCTTGACCATGTAGTCCGCCGCGTCGGTGGCGTTGGTGAAGCCGCCGGATGCGCCGCGCTCCATCACATCCTTGCGGAAGGTGCAGGTCTTGAGCATCGCGGTGAACACCGTCAGGCCCTTGACCAGCGTGTCGCGGGCGTCGAAGAAGGCCTCCTTGTCCTCCTGCATGTCCTTGTTGTAGGCCAGGGGGATGCCCTTCATGACGGTCAGCAGAGCCATCAGGTCGCCGTAGACGCGGCCTGTTTTGCCGCGGATGAGCTCGGCCACGTCGGGGTTCTTCTTCTGGGGCATGATGGAGGAGCCGGTGGCGTAGGCGTCGTCCATCTCCACAAAGCGGAACTCGTTGGTGTTCCAGATGATCAGCTCCTCGCAGAAGCGGGAGAGGTGCATCATGCAGATGGAGGCGGCAGAGAGGAAATCCAGCAGGAAATCGCGGTCGGACACGCCGTCCAGGGAGTTCATCGTGATGGCGGAGAAGTCCAGCAGCTCTGCCACGCGCTCACGGTTGAGGGGATAGGTGGTGCCTGCCAGCGCGCCGGAGCCCAGGGGCATCACGTCCGCCGCGTCATAGGCTGCGCGGAAGCGCCGGAGGTCACGCTGGAACATCTGGAAATAAGCCATCATGTGATGCGCCAGGGTGATGGGCTGCGCCTTTTGCATGTGGGTATAGCCGGGCATGATGGTGTGCAGGTTGTCCTGGGCGATATCAAGGATGACATGCAGCAGATCGCTGATCATCTCCTCGGTTTCGCGGCAGGCCACCTTAGCGTACATGCGCACGTCCAGCGCTACCTGATCGTTGCGGCTGCGTCCGGTGTGCAATCTCTTACCCGCCTCGCCGATGCGCTGGGTCAGGATGGTCTCGACGTTCATGTGGATATCCTCCGCGTCAACCATCCATTCGATCTTGCCCGCATGCACATCCTCCAGGATGCCGTGCAGGCCCTCGACGATCTTATCCGCATCCGTCTTCGGGATGATGCCCTGCTCGCCCAGCATGGTCGCATGGGCGATGGAGCCGGTAATGTCCTGCTCCGCCAGGCGCTGGTCAAAGGAAATGGAGGAATGGAAATCATCCATCAGGTGATCCGTGGATTTGGCGAAACGCCCGCCCCAGAGTTTCATATGTGTAGCCTCCTGTAATAAGGTAGTGATGCCAATTTAAGTCCAGTATATAGTATAACAGGTTTTCCTCAGAAGCAAAAGAGGAAATGCACGCAAAAAACTGAAATATTTTTGCAAAATGTTCATTAGTCAATGATGTGAGACCAAGAAAAAGAACGAAAGAGCAAGGGGAAGGGAGGGCGAAGTGAAGGCGGGAGGGCGTAGCCCGAGCGGCTTCACTTCGCGGCGGCGCCGAG
>JAFUOR010000098.1 GCA_017481825.1 Clostridia bacterium | reverse complement strand
TCCCTATCCATCGTGGGCGTAGGAGTCATGAGAGGAGCTGTTCCTAGTACGAGAGGACCGGAATGGACATACCACTGGTGCAACTGTTGTCGTGCCAACGGCATAGCAGGGAAGCGAAGTATGGACGGGATAAACGCTGAAAGCATCTAAGCGTGAAGCCCACCTCAAGAATAAGACTCCCATCCGCAAGGAGTAAGACCCCTGGAGGACTACCAGGTGATAGGTCAACGCTGGAAGTGTGGTAACACATGCAGGTTGTTGATACTAATCGGTCGAGGGCTTGATTTAAGCGCTTGAACAAACGAACTCGGGAAGCGGAAGGAAGAGCAAGGGAACGAAAGTGACCAAGCGAAACTGGAAGCAAGAACGAAGGAAAACAAAGAGATCAATTGTAAGGTCTAAGGTATTGAATCCGATTTGTGCAGTTGTCAGGGTGCACCGCAAGGTGCAAGGCCGGAAACAGCCTGAAGAACAGAGCGAGGGAAGCAGACGAAAGGAAGCGGAACAAGCGAAGGGAAGCAGGTAACGGCAGGCCAACCTTGAAAATCTACCGGTGGTAATGACGGAGAGGTTCCACCTGTTCCCATACCGAACACAGTAGTTAAGCTCTCCAGTGCCGAAAGTACTTGGCTGGACACGGCCCGGGAGGATAGGTCGCTGCCGGTTCCCTCTTAAAGGAAGTCGTAAGGCTTCCTTTTTTCGTGTCATGGAAAGTTGGTTGGTGTTAAACACTGCGAACAGATACATAAAAGAATTAACGTTTAACATAAAATATTGCTTGACAAACGTAAATCATCGTGATATGATGGTGCCAACAAAAAAAGGAGGCGCATATCATGGAGAAGCTCACTGCCACTGCCCGTAAGATTGATGTTGTGTTCAAAATCGCTGACGTCATGCTCAAAATTGCCTTTGTCACCTGTTTGGTGTGCATCTGCATTGTCCTGGTGGGCGTCGTTTTCGATTTGCCCGATGAAATGATCGGCAGCGTGGATCAAATCCTGGAGTTTGGCCCGCTGAGGCTGCACATTGCAGAGGAATATGTGCCGGAGTTTGGCACCATGCTCCTGCAGAATACAGTGATTTGTGCCCTGGCGGCAGTGATCAGCTTTGTGGCTATCCTGTGCGTGAAGACTGTCCGCGCCATCCTTGCGCCGATGAAGGAAGGCAAGCCCTTTGACCGTGCCGTCAGTCAGAATCTGCGCAAGCTGGGCTGGCTGGGACTGATCATCGGCCTGATGGGTCAGACGCTGGAGGCCATCAGTCTGCTGACTGCCGCCTTGACGATGAAGCTCGAGACCCTGCTCATCAGTGAAAAAATCACCCATGTGGACGTCAACGCCGACTTCGACCTCAGCGTCCTCATTATCCCGGCGGTGTTCTTCCTGCTGGCGTATGTGTTCCGCTACGGCGAGGAGCTGCAAACCCTCTCCGACGAAACGGTGTAAGCAGGTCGGGCAATGGCCCGACTAACGAGTGTGATTGCTTGCAATCACCGAAGTGTAGCCAACGCTCAGCCAAGGCTGAGTGATGGCTGAATAAGGAGGGTGCACCATGCCGATTATTCTGCGCCTTGACCGGATGATGGCTGACCGCAAGATGTCCCTGAATGAGCTGAGCGAGCGGGTGGGGGTGTCCAACGTTAACCTGTCCAAGCTCAAAAACGGACATGTCAGCGCGATCCGTTTCTCGACTTTGGAGGCCATCTGCGATGTGCTGGACTGCCAGCCTGGCGATATTCTGGAGTATCAGCGGCCCAGGAAAGATGAATGAATCAGGAGCATCTCACAAGGGGTGCTCTTTTTCTGTCCGCCCCTTGACAAGCGGGGGACTATCGTGCATAATAATCCTGTGCTTTAGCACGCTAAACTATCGCAACGGAAGACATCCCCATGATCGCCATCATCGACTACGGCATGGGCAATCTGCGCAGCGTCCAGAAGGCATTCGAGTTTCTGGGGTACGAGGCGGTCATCACCGATTCGCCGGAGGTGATCGGCGGGGCGAGCCATGTCATATTGCCTGGCGTTGGCGCGTTTGAGGACGCCATGCGCCGCATCCGCGAGACCCGGCTGGATCAGGCCCTGCTCAGCGCTGTGCAGGCGGGCAAGCCCATCCTCGGCATCTGCCTGGGGATGCAGATGATGTTTGAATTCAGCGAGGAAAACGGCCGCTTTGAGGGGCTGGGGCTGTTCCCGGGTACGATCACCAGGTTTGTTGATTGCGGCTTAAAGGTGCCCCATATGGGCTGGAACACCCTCGAAACCCGCGACTGCCCCCTCTTTGACGCGGGCGAGAATCCCTGCGTGTACTTTGTCCACAGCTACTGCATGGCGGATGTGGATGACGAATGGACCGCCGCCACTTGCACCTACGGCCAGACCTTCACCGCGGCGATTTGCCGGGGGAATGTGATGGCCACCCAGTTCCACCCGGAAAAAAGCGGCGAGGCGGGCCTCAAAATGCTGAAGCGTTTCGCGGAATGGAGGGGCACATCATGCTGACCAAGCGCATCATTCCCTGCCTGGACATCCGCGACGGGCGGGTGGTCAAGGGCGTCAACTTTGTGGATATCCGCGACGCGGGCGATCCGGTGGAAGCCGCCGTCCGCTATAACGAGGCCGGCGCGGACGAGCTGGTCCTCTTGGACATCAACGCCTCCCACGAGAAGCGCGGCGCCATGCTGGACGTGGTCAGCCGCGTGGCGGAGCAGGTGTTCATCCCCTTCACCGTGGGCGGCGGCATCCGCGAGGTGGAGCAGATCAAGCAGATCCTCCGCCTGGGCGCGGACAAGGTGAGCATCAACAGCCCGGCGGTGCGCAACCCGGATTTTATTACGGAGAGCGCGCTGCGCTTTGGCAGCCAGTGTATCGTGCTGGCAATGGACGTGAAGGCCCGCGCTGGCGGCGGCTGGGACGTGTACATCAACGGCGGACGCATCAACACGGGCCTGGACGCGGTGGAATGGGCCATCGGGGGTGTGAAGCGCGGCGCGGGGGAGATCCTGCTGACCTCCATGGACACCGACGGCGTGGGCGGCGGCTTCGCGCTGGACGCGACCCGCACGATTGCGGACGCGGTTCCGGTGCCGGTGATCGCCAGCGGCGGCGCGGGCAAAATGGAGCACTTCCGGGACGCGCTGACCATCGGCGGTG
>JAFUOR010000097.1 GCA_017481825.1 Clostridia bacterium | reverse complement strand
TATTCTTTGACGCCGCCCATGTTGACGCCCTTGGCGAAGTACTTCTGGATGAAGGGGTAAATGATCAGAATCGGCACGATGGAGCAGACGATCAGGGCGTAGATGACCGAGTCGGAGGAGTAAACCTCGTTCCAGCCAGCCATGTAGTCCGGGTCGGTGAACTCCTCCAGGCGCAGACGGATGAACACCTGAAGGGGATGCTCGTTGGAGTTGGAAATCATCTGGCGGGCCCAGAAGTAACCGTTCCAGCGGGAAATGGCGAAGAACAGCGCCACCGTCGCGATGGTGGACTTGCTCATGGGAATGTACACCTTGGACAGCACCTGGAATTCCGTCGCGCCGTCAACAATCGCGGCTTCCTCAATCTCGCCGGGCACGCCCTCAAAGGCGTTGCGCAGCAGGATGACGTTCATGGCGTTCATGCCCATGGCGATGACCACCAGCCACTTGTCGTCCATGATGCCCATGGCGTTGAAGACTTCCTTGGTGTCCAGGTAGTTCAGGTACTGGGGCACCAGGCCGGCGGAGAAGAGCATGGTGAACACCAGGAAGAAGTTGAAGAACCGGCGGAACAGCAGCCGCTTCTTGGACAGGGCGTATGCGCCCAGAATGGCCACCAGCAGCGCCCACACCGTGCCGTAGAAGGTCAGGAACAGGGTGTTGGAGTAGGAGTTCCAGAACATGTTGTCGTTGAACATGCGGGCAAAGGCTTCAAACTGGATATCCTTGGGGAAGAGCACCACCTCGCCGTAATCCACCGCGTGGCCGCCGGAAATGGAGGCGGAAATCGCGTACACAAAGGGATACAGACAGGCCAGGGAGAACACGCACAAAAGCGTGTAGCTGATGACCTTGAAGATCATCTCGGAGGTTTCAAGCTTTCTTTTCATGACTCTCTCCCCTCCTTAGTACAGCGAAGTGTCGCTCGCCTTGCGGGCGATGGTGTTGGCAGAAATCACCAGCAGCATGGAAACCACGTTGTTCATCATTTCCGCCGCGGAAGCCAGGCCCTTCTGGGCGCCCTCCAGGCCGTAGCGCTGGGCGAAGGTGGAGACCACGTCCGCCGTGACGTAGGTGTTGGTGTTGTACAGCAGCAGCACCTTTTCGTAGCCGATGTTCAGCAGCGAGCCGATACGGGTGATCAGCATGATGACGATGGTGGACAGAATTCCGGGCAGCACGACGTAGCGCATCTGGGACATCTTGCCCGCGCCGTCAATCTGGGCGGCCTCATAGCTGGTGGGCGAGATGGCGATGATCGCCGCGAAGTACACGATGGAGTCATAGCCCGCGCCCTCCCAGATGCCGGAGATCTGGTAGATGGCACGGAAGAAATCCGGGTTGTTGAGCAGACCCGCGTTGGCCACATCATGGCTGATGATGCCAAGGGCATCCAGCGCCTGGGACACAATGCCCATACCGGTGGTCAGGCTGCCCTGCTTCACCAGCATGGTGACCAGGGAGGTCATGACAACGGTGGACATGAACTTGGGCAGATACGTCAGCACCTGACAGGTGGAGCGCACGATGTTGGAGCGGATCTCATTGAAGAACAGCGCCAGGATGATGGGCATCGGGAAGCCGAAGCACAATCCATAGAAGCTGAGCAGGAAGGTATTGCGCAGCGCACGCCAGAACTCCATGGACAGGTTGTCTCCGCCCACCAGCAGACGCTTGAAGTAGGAGAAACCAGAGAAATGCTGCTGTGCAACCGGGAGCACCTCATCCGGCACCTTGAAGCAGCCCAGCAGCTCGTACATGGGCAGATAGCGCCAGAACAGGAACACCAGCAGCATCGGCACCAGCATCAGGTACAGACGCCAGTCCTTCAAAATCGTCATGCCGATATGGCGCCAGACATGCTTCTCCACATCGTCACGGACGATCTGCTCCGGGTTTTCGCGGTATACACCGGCCGCCTCATCATAAATGAGGAAATCCGCCGCTTTTGCTGCCATGTAAAAACCCTCCTCGATACCTTCTTTATTCAGTCCTGCCACGGGTCGTTGGCCCGGGCCTTTTCTTGTTCCTCGGCAACGCGCCTGAGGTAATGCTTTTGCTCCTCCAGCATGCCGTCCTGCCGCCGGGCGATCCAGACGATCAGTGCCGCAAAGAGCATTGACAGCACGTCCGTGGTGATAAATCCTGCGCAGACCGCCGGCGGCGTCCCCAGGAGCAGGGCGATCAGCCCCCGGCCCAGCTGCATGGCCAGCGCCGTCATGCCGCCGTAGAGCAGCGTCAGCAGCACCTGCTCATGCAGACGCTGCCAGGAGAAGCGCTTCAGGAAAGCCAGCATCGCCAGCACAGCCAGATTGCCCGCGCAGTAGATGAGGTACTGGCCCGCCGCCGCGCCGGAAAAGATGCAGAACACCAGCGCCCCCAGCACTGCGGGGATCGCCCCCTGCCAGCCCCAGCGGACCATCACCAGCGCGGTGACTGCCGGCGTGATGGACAGCGTGTAGGGCTCCCCGGGGAACCACCTGGTTGCGGCAAGGGTGATCAGCGTTTCACACACACATAAAAGAATGGTGAACATCGCAACATCCATCCCGCGGTACTGCCGGAATGTCATTTGCTTCATATTGCCCGTTTCCCTCCGGTAGGGATAAATCCAAAAATATCCAGTTGATCGATCGATTGAACCCGCAGATATCGGGTTGTACTCCATTCTATTTTACCTTCTTCTTTGGTAGGAGTAAATACTATATTCCAGATATTTTATGTACTTTCCCGACTTTTTTCTTTCATTTTGCGGACTCTGATGTTTTTTTCACATACTTCCGCGCAAAATTGCTCAGATCCCGCTTCATTTCTTCCCTGCCAGCTCCCTGCGGGTCTGCTCCAGCACCCGGGTGTAGGGCATCAGCATGCCCTCAGTCATCTTGCCGCCGGCTTTTTTGCGCAGCTTTTCATTGCCCATCAGGGCCCCCACCAGGTACATCGCCAGCATGCGTCCGCGCTGCTTCTGGGGGAAGTCATACTGCCCGTGGGCCTTGAAGAAGCGGTGATCCTCCCGCATCAGGCCCTGCATGAGCCAGATCAGGTCGCGGAAGATCCGCATGCCGCCCACGCCCAGGAAGTTCTTCGGCTGGGTGTGATGATGGGCCAGCGCCCAGTCCAGCGTGGCAGCCAGCTGGTCGATGGCAGCGTCGGTGTTGACCTCGTCCGTGGCCACGCCGCACAGGAAGTTGCCACCCACCTCCGCCCTGCCTTCGATGATCATCCGCAGGTTCTCCTCCTGCCGGTAATTGCCGCTGACGATGTAACCAATGGGCGCGCCCATGCGCACCGTGCGGTGGCCGTTGCAGAACTGCCGGTCGCTGTAACACTTGAACACGGAGGACATGCCGTGGTCGGAGATGGTGAAGGCGTGGACTTCCGCCTCCGCCGTCTGGATCTGCGTGCGGAGGAACTCGTCAAAGCCATCGGGGTAGACGCACTTGCCGCTGCTGGCGCAGTTGAAGCAGCCCAGGCAGCCGCCCTTGAAGGGGTACTCCCGCAGGTTGATGACGCGGGTTTTGCAGGGACACACCGCGCGGAAGCGGTCAATCATGCTTTGCAGGTGTGCGTCCTCCGGGCGGCAGTCGGTGAGGATCACCACATCCCCGGGCTTCTCTGCGGCAGGCGCTTCCGCCG
>JAFUOR010000096.1 GCA_017481825.1 Clostridia bacterium | reverse complement strand
GGGGATCAGCCGTCCTGCTGGAGCTTCTCGATGCGCTCGCACAGGTCGCGGCAGGTCTTGGCAGCAGCGGTGTACATCTCGCTGCGGATGTTCTCGTTGTCCTTGCCGGCACGCAGCCAGCCGGTCATGGCGGAAAGCTGGTTGATGATCTTGTCCACTTCGTTCATGGGGGATCCTCCTTGTCAGTAGTAGAGCGTCACGGTCAGGGCGGATGCAAACAGCCACAGGTCGCCCGGCTCCCGCTCGATCAATTCGGGCAGGGATTCCGTCTGGATGTGGGTGATCTGCCATGCGTCCCCGTGGGGGTAGGCGGGCGCGCGGGTGAGGGCATCGTGGATGCGATGCAGGGTGTTCGATACAAGCTGCATATCCCGGTGCTTGGCGTTGATCACCAGGGACAGCTGCACCTCGCAGCGCCTGTCCAGGTGGCAGGTGGGCGGACTGCCCGGGGAGAGCTCCATGCGGACGCCCGCGTCCGCTCCCAGCGGCCCCCGTGTGATGGGTGCAAACAGGCCGGTTTCCTCCGCCATGCCCATCACGGCGGATATGGCCTGATTGATGATGCTGTCGGTCATGGATTAACCTCCGTTGTAGAGCTTCTGGGCGAGTTTCTGCCAGTCCTTGAGATGCACGGACTTGGCATGGTGTGCCCAGCGCCAGCGGGCTCCGGGGTTGATGACGGCGCTGGCGGTGCGGATGACGTAGTACTGTTTGCGGGCGTAGGGCGTGCGCCAGATCAGCTTGCCCTCCCTGGGGCGGGAATGAGCCTGGCTGGAGGCGATCAGCGCGCCGGTGTCCTCCTTGCAGTACTGGTTGCAGTCCTTCAGAATCTGCTCGCTCAGCGGGGCCAGCACCCTGCCGTCCCAGCGATCAGCGATCTTCTGCTTTGCAGCGGCCCGGTTGAACTCAATGCGCACACCCATGTCAGCCGCCCTCCAGCTCCACTTCGTAGTGATGGATCGCCTGATCCTCCCAGACGGGCGTGACCTCCTTGACGGTCAGGCGCAGGTCGTTCCAGACGATCACCTGGCCGAGAGAAAAGGTCACATCCCGGGGAAGGGAGTTGCGGCAGTCGTAGAACAGCAACCACCGGGCAGCGTGGACGGTGTCCTTTTCGCTTGCCCGGCGGGTCAGATCCGCATCGATGCGGATGTATTTGAGGTCGTGACTGTCCGTGACAGTGGTGTGCTGCCAGGCGTCTTTGGTTTCCGTCTGCAGCTGCGCCTTGTGCGGCAGGATCCCGCGCGGGATGGGCGGACGCTTCACGGACATTCACCGCCCATCCATGCCCGGGCGTATGCCATGAGCGTGGGCAGCAGCGCTGCAGCAGCCGGGGCCAGCAGCTCCATGGCTGCGCCCTGCACTGAGGATCCGCCGCCGCTGTGCACGGAGAAGCGCCCCAGCGTCACACCGGCGGTCATCATGGCGGGGTCTGCCCAGCCTTCGATGCCGCGGCTGTCCATGAAGGCCACCTGCAGGGCAAGGGCCTGCTTGAAGATGGTCAGCGGTACCTCGGGTATGTCTTCCCGGCGGTACTGCTGGAGCGTCCGCGCGTGCAGCAGCTCCTCAGCCATGGGCAGGATTGCCGAGAAGGCCTCAGGGGCTTCCAGGTACGTCAGCGCAGTGTAATCCTCAGCGGTGATCATCAGGCGTCACCGCCAGTGGGTTCAGCGTTCGCAGCGGCAGCCGTAGGGATCGCGGCGGCGGAAGAAACGTACAGGCCCTTCAGGGCGTTGTCCTTTACGTCGTTCAGGCCCAGGACACGGTAGCCGAACTTCCAGGCATCGGCATCCTGATTCGCCTCGGGGGTGATGATCTTGGGCGCGGCGTGCTTCACGAACTGCAGCAGGCCGGGCTTGTAGACGATCTCGAAGTTCAGAGAAACGGCATCGTCCGCCTTCTTGTAGCCGCCGGCGGTCTGGCCTTCGCCGCCGGACAGCAGGGTGACGGCGCTGTAGAAGCGGTCGGAGGGCACGGTCACGATCTTGGAGAACTTCTCCAGCAGCGTCTTGGACTGGTAGGTGTCCATGTTGTCGATCATGCCGCGCAGGGTCGCGGTGATGAACAGCACGCGGCCGCTCTCAGGCACGCCTTCGTCGGTCATCTTGGTGAAGCCGTCGGAAATCGCCTTCACCACCGCCTTGCCGTCGGCGAAGGTGGCGTGCACGGCGCGGTTGGCCGCAGGGGACAGGCTGGCATACTTGGCCAGACGCACCGCGTCCATCTCAGGGGCCACCTTCATGCGGATGAACTCGCCCGCCAGACGGCCATAGGCCAGGCCAGCGGACTCCTCGTTGTCCATCGCGTCGATGGTGAACATGCGGCCGCGCTCGTAGTCGCACTTGCGGGTCTCCATCTCCAGGGTGACGGAGCCGGCGGGATAGCCGTTGTTGCGGTCATAGTTGCCCAGGCCGTCCATGTCCATCTTGGGGATGACGATCTCGCCGGCGTTGCGGCCCAGCTCAGCCAGGGAGGGGTCGGAGTCCAGCACGCCGGTCAGAGCGGACATGGTCAGCGCCTCATCCAGCATGGTGGTATACTTGCGGAACTTTTCAATGGTGTTGGGCATTGTGTGTTACCTCCGTTTTGCGGGCGGCAGATTGCCGCCCCTACATTTTGTGAGTGTGTACCCATGCCTTCCCCTTGAGGGGAAGGTGGCAGCAGTCAGGCTGACGGATGAGGTGTGCCTGCCGTCTGCCTTACTTCTTGACATCCAGCCCCAGCGCCTTACGGAAGGCGGCCTCGCCGTCGTCACCGCCGCCGGAGCCATGCTGCTGGCCCCATGCCTGCGCAATCTGCTGCTGCGCGGCGGTACCGAACAGGTAGGGCTTGCCGGTCTTGAGCGCGTCCAGTGCTTCCTGCACGCCGGTGATGGTCTCGCCCTCGGTCTTTACCTTGGTGCGGTCCATCAGGGCGATGGCAGCGTCCGCATCGACCAGGCCCATGGCAGCGCCGAGCTTGGTCACCTCGTTCTGCAGCAAAAGGGCCTGCACGCGGGCGTTGGCGGCGTTCAGCTGCTGCTGTGCCTCGGGGGAGAGCTGCTTGGCTTTCTCGGCCCGGTGGTTGTTCAGCAGTGTGGTCAGCTCATCCTCGGTCATGCCGTACTGGGCGGCCATGTCCCGGGTGACGCTGCGTTCCACGCGCTGCTGGCGGCCTTCCAGCGCCTTCATCAGGGCGCTGACGATGGCATCGGGATCGCCGGAGCCAGGAGCAGGCTGCGGTGCAGCAAGGGGATTCGCGGGGGGATTGGTCGGGGGAGTGGGGGTGGTGGGATTGGGATTCTGTTCAGCCATGGCGAAATACCTCCCGTTTAAGGCCTGGTAGGCCGTTGATTCCGTTTATTGCCCGTCGGCATTTGGGGCACACAAAAAGCGCCGCAGCCGTGATGGCTGGGCGCTTGATGGCGAAATGAAGATTACCAGTAGACGATGAACTGCGCAACGACTTCTTCAAGCCGCTTGCCCCAGAAGATGGGCTGCGCGAGCATTTCGTCCCAGGTGTGGAACGTATAGAGGCGATCTGTGGTGACATTGACGCCGCCTTCATCGTGGTAGAAGAGCAGTTCGTGCTCTCCAAGGTCTGCAACGATGTCTGTGCGGGCTTTCAAGAGTATCTCTTTAAGGCCTTGTACGGTCAATGATGTCTCCATGTTCGAGCACCTCCTGTTCTGTCAGATTCCGGCCATCCAGGCCGGTGGATTCATAACGAAGAATACGTTTTCCGTCGATGAAGTCGTGCGCATGTGCGCCGCCGTTATCATAATCGGGATTCAGATGTTTCAGATGAGCGCGGGAGTGAATTTGCTTACACATGCGGGCATCTGCACCATACAGGGTGCGATCTACCTGTTGATGCTTGCCGGACAGTGTTTCGAGGACTGCAAAAGGTGCGAGCTTCGAGGGTGCAGACACTTTCCCCTTGGCTTTCCAGTCGTGCGTCACGACGATGGTGCCGTCCTTATGATGGCGGTAGCTGGTCGGAACCGCCGCCTTTGCCTTTCCGCTGACAGATCTATTATACCCCAAAACCTGCGTCCTGTCACTACGCATCGGCAGGGAATTCTGCTCGCAGTGTTCCCGCAGGCGGCTTTGGGCGGCTTTGACCTTCCGGGCGGCTGCGGCAAAGCCCTCCGCATCCCCGGCAGCATCCAGCATGACCGCCTCGCGCTTGAGGTTGCGCACGTCACGCTCCAGGCGTCGTTGCTGCTGGGTGAGGGCGTACAGCTCATCGTTGTCTTCCTTGTCCGGTACCTCGCCCCGCAGCACGGAGAGCCCAGCAAAGAAGGGGCTCGGCTGGTGATGACAGTTGATGCCCCACAGACCGTCGGGCTCGCCGTAGGTGGTTTCGCTCAGGGCGTAGGCCCGCACGGGCCGATCGTGCAGATCGGTCACCGTGCGGGCCTCGTTGGCCGTCGAAATGACCTTGCCCTGCCAGGGGGAGCATTTAGGACGCGCAGTGGCGTTGATCGGCACGCTGACCAGGTCGTTGCCGTAGTCCTCGTTGCGGTCCATCACGGCCTGCCGGGCGGCGTTGTTGACCGTCGTGCGGATGTCCATGGCGGCGTAGGCTTCGGGGCTCCAGCGGTGTCCGGCTTTGTCGGTGAACACGGTCAGCCCGGTGCGGGCGAACTGCTGCACCGCCTGGCGGACGGCCTGCTGGTGGCTGCTCACGCCGGTGACGACCTTGCCCGTCTCTGCGTTCAGGATCCGCTGCGCCTCGTTCAGCTGGGCCTCGTAGGAGGCGGTGTTGGAGACCAGGGCTCGGTAGTTGTTCAGGCAGCTTTCCAGCATGACGGTGTTGACCAGGTTGAGCTGCTCCACCGCCTGGCGGCTGTAGCTGCTCAGAGCCATCTCGATGCTGTCGCTGATGGGCACGTCGGTGCCGTCCACCACGCCCGCCTTGACGGCTGCCAGCAGGGAGGGCTCCACCTCATTGACGGCTTTCAGCATGGCGGTGCGCACCGCCTCGGACACCATGCCGTCCACGCCGTAGGTGTGCCGGGCAATGATGTCTGCCACCTCGCGCCGGACGGCTCCCAGCTCGGTCAACATCGCCG
Source organism: Clostridia bacterium (assembly GCA_017481825.1). Lineage (GTDB taxonomy): Bacteria > Bacillota > Clostridia > Christensenellales > Aristaeellaceae > UBA11524. Next base: position 46,855 of record JAFUOR010000096.1, on the reverse strand, counting down.
TCTGATAGGCGAAGGTGCCGTCGTAACCGGTTGCTTTGGCGTTGAAGTGCCTGCAAAGGGCGGTCATGCACTCATCCACGCAGGCTACGTAGACCGCCCGGATGGGGTCAGAATAGTCGATCATTGTCAATCAGCCTCAGGGAAGTCATCCAACTGGCCGCGCTCCTCCTTGAGGATCGCGGCAACCTTCTGCTTGGCGATGGCTTCGTCTACCCGGTCAACGGACATGATTGCGTCCGTGCGGGTGCGCAGGCCAGCGTTCACCAGCAGTACGTTGCGGGTGGCGGTGGCGTCGTCGTCCTCAAAGACGCTGTCGTCGAAGGTGATGACCGGGGTGCAGTCCGCCGTGTGACCGCTCAGGAAAGCCAGTGCGCGGATCATGTCGAAAATGGCGGATTCGATCACCTGCTCGTTGCGCTTGATGGACTGGTACAGGTCGCTGTTCTGTGCAATGACCTCCTTGGCGGTCTTGACCGTGCCGCCCTCAAAGCGGAAGCGCCCAATGCCCAGGTCGCACTTGAAGGACAACAGATCCAGCATCTGCTGCAGGGCCTTCGTGTGCTCATCCACCCGGAGCGTCGGGTCGATAAAGCGCAGGTCCTGCTTGCCGTCGAGGGACTGCTCATAAACATAGAAAACGGTGTCCTTGGGGTCGAAACGCGGGGCGACGATGCCGTCCTTTTCCTGCAGCATCGTGGCCATTGTCTGGGGCACCATGCAGCGCTTGCGGCCCAGGGTGAACTCGTTGAGGTAGCTGTCATAGATTAGATCGACGCCGCGCAGCTGATCGATGGCGTCGCCGAAGACAGACATGCCCAGAGGGCTGTCCAGATCCACGCTGTTGACGCGGGCGGGGCGGATCAGCTGAAACAGCGGCGAGGTACTGCCGGTTAGGATCTCTGCCTGCACGTCCTCCGGCGCGGGGATCTGCTTGCCCTCCTGATTGAGGTACACGTTGCGGATGCGGTAGACCTTGCCCGGCAGCTGCTCGTGCAACTGAATGTAATAGCCGCGTTTGCCGTCGGGCAGCGTGATGCGGCTGCCAAAGGCGCAGTTGGTGACGGTTGTGCCCCGCCAGCAAAGGGGGAATACCATATCGCCGCGCACGAAGTCGATCACGGGGGAGCCGTCCGCGGCTTTGTATTCCACAAAGGCGCCGGTACCCAGGGCGAAGGCCAGCTCGATCAGCCGGTTGGCCTGTGCGCGGAAGTCCGTCCGGGCGAGGATCGCGTCCAGCTCGTTGAAGCCCTCGCAGGTGATGCGCACCCGGTCGTTGATGAGGAGCTTGGCATGCTCCGCGCAGACGGACTTCGCCATCTTCAGCGTCGCGCGGGTCAGGCGGGTGCGGCGCTTGCTGCCGCCGGTGTAGACCCAGTAGCGGTGGAAGTCCGCCACATAGCCCCTGTACCAGCTCATCCAGGTCTGCATGGCAGCGTAGGTGTCGTCCTCCGGCAGCATGTAGCCGCTGGAGGTCAGCCAGGTACGAATCATGTAATACCTCCGTTAAGAGAGCTGAATCATCACGTCCATGAACGGCTCGAAGGCGTACTCCAGCGCGTCCAGGGAGTCGATATTGTGCTTCCCGTCGTCCAGGCGCACGTCCTTGCCGATGGACTTGGCATCCCAGACGGCGGAGCACAGCGCGTCCTCCGTGTGGACGCAGTGGGGAGCAATGAAAAACCGCTCCCTGCCGATAAGCCGGTTGAGGAAGCGGATGCGGTCGTTGATGGGGCCCTTGCGGGCGTTTTGGATATCCAGCGCGATGCGTGCCTTGCGGATCGCCGCGCGCAGGCCCTGAATGAGGGTCTGCTCTGCACTGTCAGCGAAGCAGGCGACCACCCGCTGTGCACCGTATTTCTTCTGACACATGCTCGCAAAGGCGATGAAGTCCTCCTCCAGCTGCTCCGGACCGATGACCTCATGCCGGTAGTACTCCTCCAGCAGCACCATCTGCGTGAAACCCTTGGTGAAGCCCACGAGGGAGAAGGCGTGCGCGGAGCCATCGCCGCCGAAGTCCACGCCGATCTGGCAGCAGGTCAGCATGCCCCATGGATCATCGACACGCCCTGCCTTCATTGTGGCCAGCTGCCCGTCCTTCAGGTGGAATGCCCTGGGGTGATGGGCGAATTTGGGGTAGATCACGCCCTGCGCCGATACCCACAGCCCCCGGATGAAGCGGTCAAAGTAGACCGTTCCGGCGTATTCCTTTTCCAGCGCCGAGACGAAATCCGCAGGCAGGAAGGGGTTATCGTAGATGGTGGAGGTCTGAGCGTAGACGTCGATTTCCGGCGCATCGATGAACTTCTTCAGCCAATGCTTGGGATCAGAGGGGTTTGCAGTCCCGTCGAAATGGCTGTCCACGCAGCGCAGGCGGCTCTTGAGCATCTCGAACACCGGCTGCGCCCAGGTCGTCATTTCGTCCCCGTAGGCGTATTCGATGGTCATACCCTGTATCTTTTCCACGCTGTCGATCTTGTCTGCGCCGAAGATGTTCATCCGCCGGCCGAAAAGAACGGCGGTGTTGTCCTTGCTGCGGATCTCGCCCACAAGGGACTTGCCCCAGATGCCGCGCATGGGCGTCAGTACATTGCGCTCCAGTGAAGTTTGAGAATTTCCGATCAGCACGCCAGCGCCCTGTCCCTTCATGGCGAGGATGCGCTGGGGGATGACGACGGCCTGATCCAGCCAGGTCTTGCCGGAGCCGGTCGCACCGATCTTGAGGTTCCAGCGGTGGAAGCAGCTCTGCAGGTATTCCTGCTGCTTGTCGGTCAGGCTCATGGCTTATGGCCTCCATTTATTACGGAGGGGATGCCGCCCAGCAGCTCCCGGGCAGCGGACAGGGTCGCGCTCTCGCTTTCGTCCACGGGCTTGTCACGCCACTTGTCGGGGCGGCGGTTTTTGAGCCAGTAGATCTGAGCGGTGGTGTCAGGGGCGACCTGCTTGGTTACGACCTTGGTTGTCCGGAGCGTCTTTTCACCGGTTTCCGGATCTGTTTCCAGCTCCTTTGTGACCTCGTTGTAGCTGTAACCCAGAGCACGGCGCAGGAGGGCGTTTTCGACCTGGATGTCCACGACCTCAGCGCCCCTTTTTAGGGCGTCCGAAATCTCCGGAAATCGGTTGCGCCACTCATGCAGGGTGGACAGGCTGCAGCCGATGTTGTGGGCGATCTGCTCCAGCGTCAGCCCGTCGCGCGCCCACGCTTCGAGGCGGGTCAGGTTGTCCGGCTCAAGCCAGGCTTCGTATTTTCCTTTTCGTCCGCGAGCCTGTGCGCCCATGCCGTCCACCTTCCCTCCGTTCCTGCTTTTCTGTGCAACGAAAAGGGGAGGCGGCGTACCGTCTCCCCGGATTCTGCGGAGGCACTCATTTTTCTTCGCAGCATCTCATGATAGCATTATATCACGGGTTGCGCGTCGGTGCAATACAAGGCCGTGTCAGCCTGTGTCAACCTGTGCCGGACATGTGAAATGCAGTCGGTGTATTCTGTCAAAGCAGTTTAAGTGCCCGACGACGCAGCTCGCAGATTTGCGATCTGCAGAGCTCCTGATTGAGCGAAATCTCATAGTCCGTCTCGCCCATGAGGTAGTACCGGCAGAGAATGACGCTTGCGCGGGGATCTTTCAGCTGTGTGATATCGTCAAAGCAGCGCTGATATAAAGGCTTGAATGCTTCCTGCAGTTCATCACGCTGCTTGAGCAGACCTTCATAGAGCTGCAAAGCGGCAGCAGTCGGGTCGTTTGTACCGGGAGGATCAGCGTCGTACTGCTGAGTCCTTACCCGTGCAGGTTTGCCAGTGGGCAGGCAGCGCTGCAGCTGCTGCTCCAGTGCGCGGATCTCAAGGGCATAGTTTCGACAGCGCTTTAGCTGTTCAACGGTTAGCATGTATAAATCCTCCTGTTTATGTCATCAAGTCTGATTTGTGTTCCCTGGTCGAGCACTGCCGCCAGCTCACGGAGTTTGTTCAGCGTCCAGGCGTGAGGCAGGTTCGACCAGTATTCAACGGTGGTGTATCCGGTGGCTTTGTGATACACGACACGCCGGATCCTGATGTCCCCCAGGTCGATCAGGCGCTTGTACGCGTCCATTTTCGCCTGGGTGAGGGTGCTGCGGGGCCATAGGTCACAGCAGATGATGGTGGGCGGATCATGTACAGGTTGTGGGAGCATGGTCATCCGTCCAGCACCTCGATTTTGACATAGATGCCTGGCGTATCCGCCCAGAACTTTTCGATGATCTCAGAGCACACCAGGCTGTCATCCACCCAAAAGCCAAGGTCGGTCATGCAGTCTTTCAGGAGCTTCTCCACGTTGTCGGTGTCCGGCCGGGTGATCTTATACTCACCGTGGAAGTGCTTCTTCGGGTCGGTGATGGGGTAGAGCCACTTCGCCGTCAGGCGGATGGGCTTGTTGGTGATCGGCTTCTCCGGACGGAACCGGGCCAGGGCGTTGCGGATGTTGATCTCCGCTTGCAGCAGCTGGTCGGGTTTGTAGAGGTAGGGCTTGCCGGTCTTTTTGTTGACGCCGATTTCGCGGGTCTGGGCGGTGGTCGTGGGCGGCCAGTCTGCGCCGGGATAGGGAGCGGGGAGGAAGAATTCACGAAGGGTCATTTCTGCATCTCCTTTGTGCTTATGCGGTAGCCTTGCGGTAACAGCTCTATGTGCAGCAGAAAACGCGATTTGCCGCGCTTGCCCCGGAACATGAAGCGCCAGGTGTCTGGCATGCAGTCGAAATTCTTACCGCAGGCAGGGCAGGTCTTTGCTTTGACGTGAGACATAATGGACCGGGGCACAGTGTAATCCTTTGCCGGTTTGGCTTGTCGGGGCATGGGGATCCTCCTTCCGCGATCTGTAGAACGCTCTGACCAGCGGAAACGCCTTGTCCTGCACGGTCAGGTGCTGGGTTGCGGAATCCCGCTTGTACACCACGACCAGCTGCTTGCCGTTGCGCATGCGCAGCACTTCGTAGCAGTTGGTCAGGGGCAGCGGGTAGAAGCCCCGGGCGGAGAGAAAGCCGGCGAATGCGTCAAGGTGCTTGATGTGGAGGGTGCAGCGGTCAGCCATGGGAAGCACCTCCGCCCTGCGGCACTTCCTCCAGCATGTAATCTGCCATGAACCGGAGCATTTCCAGCAGCGCCTCTTTGCTTACGCTGTTATGCGTTTCAAGGTGTGCTACCTTCCAGATGATTTGAAACCTGCCATCCTCAGTAGTCTCATTCCGAAAAGCTTCAAGCCAGTAATTCATCCTTCCGCACCTCCGTCATCGTTCCTGTTGTGCAGGGTGTAGACCGCGATGAAGCGGATCAGGAACAGGCAGGCTGCGGTGTAGAGCAGAAGGCAGATGATCGTCTTCATGCACCTTCTGCCTCCTCCCTGATCTCCGCCAGCGTGTCCGCCATCTTCCGCGCCACGGCGGCAACCTGGATTGCCTCGTAGGCGAGCTTCCGGGCGAACAGCTCCACATCTGTGAGGGAGCAGATCATGCCGGACAGGTCGTTGTCGTGCAGATCCTCCATCAGCTGCTCCCGGACGAGGCTGTCCAGGTCGCGCAGCTCAACGGTGGCTTCGTGCAGTTCCTCCATCAGGACACCGTAGCCCTCATGGGCGCTGGCGTAGCGTTCGCCGTGAATGTGTTTGATGTCCGCATGCTCCGTGCAGACGGCTGATTCAACCATGTTCTTAAGAGCGTTGCTGATCATGTGATGTCCTCCGTTTCTTCGTCGATATCCATCTGCACATCCCTGTACGGGCAGCAATCAGAGCAGCCGCGGATGATTTGCTTGGCGGGGATTCGGAATTGTTTGGCCATACTCAATCACCTTTCTTTCGCAGCGGACACCAGCGGGGACAGGTCTTGACCGAGGCTGGCTTGTCATCGTAAGTGCGCCCGCATCCGATTACTCGGTGCGCCCGATTTTGGGGTTTTGATTCAGGATTTGTGCAGAATTCGATGTACTTGTGATAGCCGAAGTAAAGCTCACGCAGCCGATATTGACATTCGCTGCATTTGGGGGTATTCATGTGAGAGCTCCTTTCTTTCGCAAGGGGGTAGGGGTCATGTCGTCTCCTTGAAGGGGGAAAAGGGGCAATGCTCTGAGCCCCTTTCCCTTCTCAAGGGATGACAACGTCAGACCGTAGGATATATTACGAAGTAATATAGTGGTCGCCGCCACAATTTGTGGTGATCATGTTTTCATGGTCGCCGCCACAATTTGCGGTGATCATGTTTGTAAGGTCGATGCTTTCATAATCAGCTTTGTCCGGCTGTCCATTTTGAAGCCGTATTGCTTGAGCTTGTCCCGGCATGTACGCTCTGAAATGCCCAGATAATCGGAGAGTTCCTTCAGCGTCGGCGGCTCGCCCATATTGGCAGCGCTAACCGCTTCTGTGAACCTCACCGCGCCGTCGTCCTTCTTGGCAGCAGCATGTGCCTTGCGTGCCTTTGTCGCCTTCTGCCATGCCGGGCGCTGCTCATCCGCCGCCAGATCCGCGAGGATCCCCGTGTCATCCACCCGGTGGAGGGGATATTCCAGCCACACGTCAATGGGCGGGAACTTGGGGAACTCGCGCAGCGTCGCCTCAATGCGCCAGGCGGTCTTCTGGGCGGCGAGCATTTCGGCGCGCTCGATGCCGGCGCACAGATCTGCATAATCCTGCGGAGGGAGCCTCAGCTGGGCGGCGAGCTTCAGAGCGATGTGGCTGCGCTGATCCTCGGCGGTAAAGCTGTCCCGCCAGTCGGGGAGGCGCACGTCCAGCTGGCGGACGATCTCGTCCCACGCAGCGCGGTCCTTCAGGTGCCGCAGCGCCGCCTCGGAGAGCTCCAGCTCGATCATGTCCAGGAGAGCGTCTGGATCGCGGCCAAAGACGCCGCTGCCGGAGCTGCGGTCGATGGCTCGTTTGCCGCCCTGCGCGCCCTTGGAGTGATGGTGACAATAGATTACGGCAGTATCCAATTCGGTGCAGAGGCGGTCGAGTTGGTTGCAGAACAGCATCATCTGCTCAGCGGAATTCTCATCGCCGGTGATGATTTTATAGATCGGGTCGATGATAACAGCGGTGTAATCGTTCTTCAGTGCGCGCCGGATGAGCTTCGGGGTGAGCTTGTCCATGGGCAGGGAGTGTCCGCGCAGGTTCCAGACATCGAGGTTCCGCAGTCCCTTCGGCGCGATGTGCAGTGTCTCGTAGATGCCCTTGAAGCGGTGCCAGCAACTTGCCCTGGCCAGCTCAAGGTTGATGTAGAGCACGCGTCCCTGACGGCAGCGCATGCCCATCCACGGGATTCCCTCGGCGATGGCAATGGTCAGCGCCATGAGCGCGAGGGATTTGCCCGCCTTGCTGGGACCCGAGAGCAGCATCTTGTGCCCCTGACGCAGGCATCCGGCGATCAGCTCATCCGCCAGCGGGGGAGGCGCGTCGAAGTAGTCCGCCATGCTCTCGAAGTCCGGGAGATCATCGTTGACCGATTCGACGTATTCCTTCCACGCGGTGAAGGAGGGCTGGCCCATGTCCAGGGCAACGATGTACTGCTTCTTGCCGCGGCGAATCACGCCGGGCATGCGGCTGAGGCGGCTGGGGTTCTTGTTCTGGCCGTCGATTTCCAGGCCGTTCTTCCGGCAGACGGTGTACAGGTAATCCACCCGGGAGCGGTATTCCTCGATGCTGCCTGCGTCCACGCGGACGATGGCGTGCAGGGATTTGCCGCCGGAGTGCACGAGAATTCTGATGGGCAGCTGCAGCTCCTGCATGAGGGCGTACTGCTTCTCGATGTCCTGGGAGTCGGACTCTACCAGCGCGTAGTTGAAGGCGGTGACGTTGTCGTTGCGCACGTCCTTGCCGTCCATGGGGTTGAAGCGGATCCACGCGCCAGCCTCCTCGTTGACGGTGCCGATCACGTCGGAGATGTCCGTGCAGCGGTGGAGGGCGGCGATCAGTTCGCCGGCAGTGCGGTCGGAGGCGCCCTTTTTCGGCATGTGCCTGCCTTCCTTTTCCCATGTCTCGGTGACGTAGGAGACGCGGTCGGTGGAGTCAAAGAGGGCTTCAAGGTAGGTGATCAGCTCGCGGCGGGGGTTCCAGTCCGTGGGCTCATGAATGGTCTGGGGCTGGATGAAGTCCTTGTCCAGGATAACCAGGTCGTCGGTGCGGATGGTGTCGTCCCAGCTGAGTTCACGCCCGGGGGCGGGCGGGGCAAGCCTCGCCCCTACGGGCATGTTTCCCTGCTGACGGGCCAGCGCGACCAGACTGCCGCCGGTGATGTGGGTACCGGAGCCGCTGCCAAAGCCGCGCCATTTCTTGTGGCATTCGCCGGGGTGGTAGCGGCTGTGATCCTGCTGGCTCCAGCGGTCCCAGTCGTCGGCGGTGCAGCCTTCGGCGTGCAGGGCCATGCCGACGTTCAGCCATTCCTGGTAGGTGCAGCGGGACGGGTCGATGTGGGTGAGTAGGTCGAGGGGGTTGTATTTGTCCATGGGGTGTACCTCATTCGTCGATTAAGTCGGACAGAACGTCGCAGCAGCGTCCGAGGTAATGGGAGAGATCTTCGAGCCGTTCTTCCCAGTCGGGGACGGGCGGTTTGGCGATCTCCAGTCGATGCTCCAGCACCAGCGCAACGTCATCTCCGAGGCGGCTGCGTATAAGTTCGATCAGATCGTTGTCGCTCAAAAGCGTGCAGGACTCGAGTTTAACAAAAGCGGGATAGACATCATGCAGAGCATTCTTCATGACAGGCCACCGCCTTCGCCAGGGTGTGATGTGCATCCACCAGGTCGCTGAGCCAGGCGAAGCTGCCCAGTTCGTGATTGGTGCGGATGACGGGGAAGAGTTCATCCTCAATAAAGTTCTTCAGAATGAGGCATTGGGTTGCGGTCAACTCAACAGAAACGGTGTTCTTCACAACGGGCATGGGTTGTACCTCCTCTTCATGAGCCTGCACAGGCTCGGTTTGCTCTGCTCTGCTCTGGTTCGGCCATCACCGGGGCAGGCCCGGCGCTGGCTACGCTCGGCGATTGCAAGCAATCGCTCTCGCTAGTCGGGCGTTGCCCGACCTCCCGCTGCTGGGTCTCCACGAAGCGGTCAAAGTCCACGCCGCAGATTTCGCAGCACATGCGCCAGCGCTCCTCGCGCATCTGAGCCTTGCCGGAGAAGGCCTGGGAGATCATCCCGGAGGATGTGCCGATCTTCCGGGCAAGGTCGTTCTGGGTGATGCCCTGGGCGTTCATCGCGTCCCGCAGGACGGCGACCAGCCTGGCTTGCATTTCACGGTTCATACGATCATCCTCTCTTGTACGGCTTCGGGCTTGTACGCTGCCGGCACGACGCCAAACGGAATCCTCCACATGTTGGCCGCGATCCTGTCGATCATCTTCCGTGCCGCCTCGAAGGACCAGGTGCCGACGTGCTGGAAGCCCTTGCCCTCTAGGAAGCGGATCTGCTTGGGCGTGCTCAGGCCGGACTGGATGCGCGCGTCCAGGCGCTCCAGCAGCTTTGCGGCCTTGCCGGCGCTGTCGATCTCGTCCGGGAACAGCCCCAGTTTTTCGAGGCGTTCGCGCTGCTTGTCCGTGGGCGGCTCGGATTCCCACCCGAAGGTCGGGATGTAGCTGGACAGATCCTCCGCCTTGATGGACATCTCGAACTGCAAAGGGTCCACCAGCTTGCGCTTGCGGGTGCGCATCTCGTGCAGCTGCTTGGCCAGGGACGCCTCGCGGTCTGCGACCACGTCCTGGGTGGCCTTGCTTTCGGCAGCCATCAGGTCAACGGCGGCACTGCCGGCAGCGCCCTCCATGGTCTCCACCATCTTGCGGGCGACGTCGTCGGTCTTGGCGATCAGGTGCGCCGGACGGCAAAGCTGGTGGCGCTCGGTGTGCCAGAGGAAATCCAGCAGGAGCAGGTGATCCTTGCCCGGGTGGAGGCGCGTTCCCCGGCCCACCATTTGGCAGTAGAGGCCGCGTTGCTTCGTGGGGCGCAGGACGACGATGCAGTCCACGCTGGGGCAGTCCCAGCCCTCGGTCAGCAGCATCGCGTTGCACAGGACGTTATACTTATCGTTGTCAAAGTCGGCCAGGACTTCCGCCCGGTCAGCGCTCTGTCCGTTGACCTCGGCAGCGCGCATAGCGTGACGGTTCAGGATGTCGCGCATCTTCTGTGCGGTGGCGATCAGAGGCAGGAAGATCACGGTCTTGCGGTCTGCGCACTCCCGGGCGATGACCTCGGCGATCTGCTCCAGGTACGGGTCGAGGGCGGTGCCCAGCTCGCCGGGCTTGTAGTCGCCCTGCTGCACACCCACCTGGGAGATGTCCAGCTTCAGGGGGATGGTGACGGCCTTGATCGGGGCCAGATATCCCTCGTTGACCGCGCGGGGCAGGGTGTACTCGTAGGCCAGGGACTCGAACACCGCACCCAGATCCTTCATGTCGCCGCGATCGGGCGTGGCGGTCACGCCGAGGATCTTCGCGCGAGTAAAGTGGTCGAGGATAACCCGGTAGCCGTCGGCGAGGGCGTGGTGGGCTTCGTCGATGATGATCACGTCGAAGAAGTCGGGGTCGAACTGGTTGAGGCGCTTCTCGCGCTGCAATGTCTGCACGGAGCCGACCACCACCCGGAACCAGCTGCCGATGCAGCTCTGCTCGGCCTTCTCCACGGCACACTGCAGCCCGGTGGACTTGTGCAGCTTGTCCGCGGCCTGATCCAGCAGCTCGCTGCGGTGGGCGAGCACCAGCACGCGCTGACCCTTGCGGACGCAGTCCTCGATGATGGCGGAGAAGATGATGGTCTTGCCTCCGCCGGTGGGGATGACCAGCAGAGTCGAACGGCGCGCCTCCCACTCCCGGTGGACGGCCTCGCGGGCTTCCTGCTGATAGGGACGTAATGTAATGGGCATATTGCCTCCTTATGCGTCAAAGAAAGACGGCGGACGGACGACCCATCCGCCGTGATGTGGCTTAGAAGCGGTTGTAGGTACCGCCAGCAGGCTGCTGAGGTGCTGCGTAGCTCTGCTGAGGCTGGCTGTATGCCGGAGGCGTGTAGGCAGGCGCGGAGGCAGGCGCGGGCTGCTGATAGGCTGCAGGAACTGCGGCAGGTACAGCACCGGCGGGCAGATCATACGTCGGGTAGAATCGGTCGATCTCGCTGGCGGCGCGTCCGTCGCGGCGCTCCTGCTTCTTGATCTTGCACAAGCCGCTGGAGCCGACGATCCGCGACCAGTCCATCTTCAGCGTTTCGCCCTTCTGGCGCTGTCCGATCGCGGAGAAAAACTCGCACAGACGCCACTCCATCGAGGTGTGAAGGAACAGGCTGTGTCGGATATCCGCCGTGCGTCCGCTCATGCGGTCGGTCACGCGGACGGTCAGGATCGCCTTGTTGCAGGGCGGGAGCTTGCCGCCCTCACGGGGATTATGGCGGGCTTTCTCAAAGGAAACGACCTGGAAGGGATAGTCGCCGTCGGGCAGAAAGGGAAGCTCGATATCCTCGTTGGCGATCGGGTCGTCCCAATTCAGTTCGCGGGGCTGTTGGTTGTTGTACAGTTCAGACATGTGGTATTGTACCTCCTTATTGTGTGTCGATCTTTAAAAGGGTGTGGGGGCGCTGCGGTTTGCGAGGACAGCGGCTTCCACCTGCGGCCAGAAGCCGATGCACCAGCCGTTGATGAATTCATCGGGATAGCTGCTGATGGGCATGTCCGCCGGGAAGAATCCGCGCTGGGCAGCGACCGCCTGCACCTCGATGGGCTGAATCCTGTTGACCGCCATCAGGGCGGCGAGCGCAGGGGGAATGTCCGGGGGCAGGGAATAATCGGAGTCGGGGGCGGACGGGCGAGCAGTGCTCGCCCCTACGGGTGCTGCGGGGATGGGCGCAGGCACAGGCGGTGCAGTAGGGATGGGTACAGGGGCGGGCGTCGGCACTGCCTGCGGGATGGGCTCGGGGATCAGCGCCGGCTGCAGGTCGGTAATCAAATGGCTGATCTGCCCATAGTCAAAGGGCATTTCATCCGGGAGGCCGAAGCGGTTCTTTGCATCCCAGCACACATGATGGTTGGCGTACATGACCCGCTTGCCGCCGGTTGCCTTGTTTTTACCCTTCTGTGCACCCTGGCCATCCACATTGATGACGAATGTCTTGTAGTTCGCAAAGAGGATCATGTCCGCCCATTCCTTCACCAGCGGGAAGGTTTGCTTTGAGAGCTTCAGCTCCCATCGGTCATAGGAACCCATTTCGTCCGGAAGTTCAAATTTACGCATCTGTGCGTGGGCTGTCAGGACGACATGCACGCCGCGGTTTTTCAGCGTCTCCAGTTGGTTGAGGAATTTGCCGTATTCCTCTTTCAGATAGGTATAACCCTTGCCATAGCCGAAATCCTCGATGCCGGACACACCCTTGGAGCTGCATAGCTGCTCTGCGCAGAGTTTCTCGGCCCAGTCGGCGGTATCGACGATCAGAGTGGCCAGCATGTCAGGGTGCTGGATGAAGTGCTGCACCTGCATTGTCAGCTCTGTCCAGGAAAGGGGCTTAGGGGTACGGGTCACGTCCATGTGGGTCGTGCTACCCTCGGTGTCGATGAACACCGGGCGGGGAAACATGCTGGCAAAGGTACTTTTGCCAATGCCCTCGGGGCCGTACACGACGACCTTCAGGGCGGCGGATTTTCTGCCGTGTTCAAGCTGCATTAGAATTCACCTGCTTTCCATGTTCTGAAGGGGGTGGACGGCTCAGGGGCGCGAGCGCCCTGTTGGCTTCCCTCGGTGATGGGCGGGAAATCGGGACGAAGTCCCCCGTCTTCGATGATGACGGTGCACTCGCTGCCGGTGGAGACCCGCGTCGCGATCGCCTGCAGACCGTGCTGCATGAGCCAGCCATTGAAGATGTTCAGCGTATGTGCGTCCAGCTGCTCCAGCTTGTCCAGCAGAACGAAGCCGCAGCTGGGGTTCAGCGCCCGGGCGATGGCGGTACCGACGATCAGCTGCTCCGCGCCGGACATGCAGTCCCAGCGGTGCCCCTTGTAGGTGAGGCAGCCGTTCTCCACGGTCAGACCGGGCAGGGGGAGGGCGGCGCCGTCCAGCAGCGCACGCTTGTCTGCGCGGAGCTTCTCCAGCTGGTTCGTCAGGTCGTTGTACTGGTCGGCGGCGGCCTTGGCTTCTGCATCTGCGCGGCGGCGGTCGAGGTTCTGGCGGATCTTCGCGTTGAGCATGTCCACGTCGCGGATGTTCTGCTCCAGCTCGGCGGTGGACTCGTCGTACAGGTCGAGGGCATCCATTTCAGCGACCTTCAGATCAGCGACGACCTGATTGGCTTCGTTCATCAGGCGTGCGATCTGCTTGTCCAGATCAATTCGGCGCTGCTCCAGCTCTGCCTTACGGGCGCGCTTGCGGGCGTTCTCGGCGTTGCGCAGGAGGATGTCCTGCTGCCGGCGGATCAGGTCGGAGGCGCTGACAGGCTCCTCCGGCAGCCCCTCATGGAAGGGCAGCTCCTTCGCGTGGGCTTCCTTCTGGGTGACGATCTGCCCGACGGCGTGGCGGTGGCTGTACACGTCCTCGCACTTGTGCTCCAGCTCCTTCAGTTGGTCGCCCACGCCGATGACCCTGAGCAGCGTCTCGGCCTTCTCCTTGTCGGAGGCGTGCAGGAACCTGGGCAGGTCGATGGCGAAGGTACCCACGAAGGCGTCCAGGAGCTTCTGGCCGTAGCGCTTGCCCTCCGGGTCGGTAACGGTCAGGGAAGAGTTCTTGCCCTTGCGCTCCACCAACAGACCGTTGGACAGGGTGATGCGGATGTCCGGCGGCAATACGGAACCTTCACGGGCTGCGCCGGTGGGCTTGTAGCGGTCGCCGCCCAGCGCCCAGGCGATGGCGTCCAGCACGGAGGTCTTGCCCTGGCCGTTGCGTCCGCCGAGGATGGTCAGGCCGTTCTCTGTGGGCGTCAGGGCGACAGCGCGGACGCGCTTGACGTTCTCCAACTGCAGTGCGGAGATTTTGATGGGATCAGTCATGATGCGCCTCCTCAATCGTAACGGTCAGTCCATTAGCGGGACGGATGCCATCCTCCGCCAGCTGGGATTTCTTCAGGTACAGGGTGATCATGTCAGGTTTTTCACCGTGCTGGAAGACTTCGCAGGTCTTGGTGCTGCGGATGTGATCGAAATGGATAATCATGATTTACCTCCTCAGTGTGACAGTGAAGTAGTGCGTCAGTGCATCGAAGCAGATGCGGGGCAGAGCAATCAGACAGGCTGCTGTCAGCCAGATCGTATGAAGGGCGAGATTGCCGTACACTGGGTCGATCTCTGCGTAGGCGTCCACAGCATCCTCCACGAGGATGGTTCCAACAGTGAAGGCTACCGTGCTCCAGAAGAGCAGCACTGTGATCAGAATGTACGCGCCCACATTGGCACCTCCCCGCTGCAGCGTTCGTTGATCCAGGCACGGACGGCGCGTTCGACATTCTGATGGCCCCAGGTGCGGCACATGGTGTCCAGGCAGGCCTTGAGGGTCGAATCGGTGAAGAAGCTGCCGGCGTTGAGCATCTCGCAGGTGATGCGGTCCTGACAGGGGCCCTCCGGCGTGCGGGTGATGGCAAAGCCCAGGACGATGTCCCCGGAGGCCTCGCGGGCGGTGCGGCGGATGACGCTGGGATGCTTTGCGATGGCGATGGAGTAGTTCTGCATTGATTTTTCCTCCGAAGTATGTTATTGTATAGGTGAATCTTTACAAGGGGATTCGCTTTGGTCGCTGACGGGGTGAGAGCTGTCAGCGGCCTTTTCTTTGTTTGTCATGGGGCCACCTCAGCGGCCTTCCTGGCCTTCCATTCCTCGAACTTGCGGACGTTCTCCGGGTCGCTGTAGAAGCGTCGTGCAGCGTCGATGAGGGCGCGGGCGAGGTTATCCTTGACGTACTCAGGAAGGTCAGCCGGAGTGACGGGGCTGACGCGCTTTGGCGTTGTATCTGCGCTGATCATGTTCGTCACCGCCGATTGCAGCGGCGGATGAAGCTCTCCACTTGGTTGACATTGTGGAAGGGGGCATGAGTAAACTCCTCGCCCTTGACGCCCGCGAACAGGACCGGACCGCGCAGCCAGTGGCCGGCCAGTACCATGTTGAAGGGCATCCCTTTGAGAGTGCCTTCTTCGTTGACGCTAACCACGATATTGGGGAACAGGCTGATGACCTCGATATAGCCTCCCACGAGTTCCTGAAGGGCCTCAATGGTGTTGGGCACGTCGATGGCCTCAACAGCGACGTCAGGACGCTTGATGCAGATGCGGATGGTGTCAGGCATGGGGGCCTCCTTTCAGTTGGATGCTTCCTGCAGGTACTCGAAAGCGTCGGAGATGTTGCTGATGGCCTCATCCAGGTTGTCGATAGCCTCCTGCATTGCTTCTCCGCGCTCGGATTCCTGGAGGGATTCGGGCAGGTTGTCGTAGGCTTCTTCCTCTTCCTCTTTGATGGCGTCCAGTTCCTCGGAGAGTTCTTCCAGCTTCTGCATGACTGCGTCGATGCGCTTGCGGCGGGTGTTGTTCATGGGATACCTCCTTCTTATACACGGTTGAGAATGTAGTCAGTGGATACGTTCCACATCTTCGCCATAGCCAGAACGGCCGTGGAGGGGATGGGGGTTGCGCCGGTGTGCCAGTTGTACAGCGTCTTGACGTTTACGCCCAAGCGTGCTGCAAGCTGTTCCTGGGAAATGTTTTCCCGTGCACACTCAACATAGATATTGGGAAAAACGCTCATCCTTTTCACATGAAACCTCCTTTCAAAAAACTTAATAAAATTGAGCGTTCTGGATTATAATACTCAAATATATTGCGTGTGTCAAGCGTTTTTTTGCAAAAAGGTTGAAAAATATTGCGTGTTCTGATATACTCCAGTTCACAAGGAGGTTGAGCGCTCATGAGTATTGGAGAGAATATCAAGAAATTTCGTAAATCTGCCCGAATCACACAGAAAGAACTGGCTCGCCGAATAAATAAGAGTTATTCGTCAGTGCAGAAGTATGAGCTGGATCTGGCTAACCCTTCACTGGATGTCATCCGAGACATTGCTGCTGTCTGCGGCGTGGACAGTTGGGAAATCATTGGTTTCAATACTGTAGATATGGAGAAGCCTGTTGCAGGTCTCGAGCCTCTCCCGAAGATGAACCGTATTCCTCTGTTGGGCTCAATAGCCTGTGGTACGCCGATCGCGGCAGAAGAGAACGTCGAGGAGTACGTTAATGCTCCTGCAGATATCAACTGCAGCTTCGTCCTGCGCTGTAAGGGTGACAGCATGGTACCTCGCGTGGTGGATGGCGATCTGGTGTATATTCGTCAGCAGCCTGACGTTGAGGATGGTCAGATCGCAGCTGTGATCATTGACGGCGAGGCGACCCTCAAGCATGTTTATCACATTGATGGTGGTGTCCAGCTGGTATCTGATAACCCGGTATATCGTCCGCTGATGTATACAGGCAATAACTGCGATGAGCTGCGGATCGTGGGGCTGGCGGTGGCGTATCAGAGGATGCTGTAATTCTTCAGCAAAACCAGGGGGACAGAGAATATGCTTTACCTCATAGTTGGCGTTGTGATTCTGATGTTTATCGCTGAAAAACATCAGAAAAAGAAAAAAGCTGCAAGACATGCTGCCGGAATAAGTGGTTTCAAGCGTATTGGTAGGGCAATTCTTGCAGGCATTGCTGCATTCTTTGTGTTTGTGCTGTTGGTTGGGGATAAAGAGGATAAGTCATCCATGAATGAGCAATCTGCAAACACATCCCGCGTTACAGCCATGACTGAGAGTACGAAGGTAACAGTAACGCAAAACCCGACAGCAACACCTATTCCGACGGCTACGTGTATGCCTGAGATGACAAAACCCGGCATCTCCGGTTCCAATGCATACGACATCACAGTCACGCTGGAAGACATGGGCTTCAACATTGGCAAGAGACAGGAGACTGCCACGAAGGACGGCTATGTTTGGTATATCTCCGGCATCATCGACGGAACGTCATATGTCGCCCATCTTGAGACAAACCGCGAGTATGAGATATATGACGCCACGTTTATGATGACGGGCACAGATGCGACCTACCTTCCATGGGCGGCGACGCTGCCCCATGAGCTTGCAGAGCAGGATTCCACCGTGTCGTGGGTCAAGCAGCAGCAGGATCGGAAAGAGACAGGGTCGATCACTGTCGGCGATGCAATCTGGACCTATACGCCCAGTAAGATTGGCGGAACGCTTCGCGTCCAGTGCGTTGATGCAGCTGCTTATGCTGACGCGAAGCTGGATCAGATGATTTCTGATGAATGACAAAAAGCCCCGGGCAACACCCGGGGCAATCGTGAAAGAGGGGAGGAATCTGCATGCCGCGCACTTCTGCATTAAAGGACAAAGCCGTCCGCATGCCTGTCATGGTGGCTGTGATCTATGCCAGGTATTCCTCTGACTCTCAGCGAGAAGCATCCATCGAAGATCAGCTGCGTGAGTGCCGGCAATGGGCTGAGGCACACGGCTTCCAGGTTGTTGATGAATACTGCGACTACGCTATCAGCGGCCGCACCGATGACCGTCCTCAGTTCCAGAAGATGATCGCTGACGCGGAGAAGGGGCTGTTCTCTGCCGTCATCATGTACCAGACCAGCCGCTTTGCGCGCAATCGATATGATGCTGCGCTCTACAAACATCGGCTGAAGAAGGCCGGCGTTGCGGTGCATTATGCTGCCATGTCCATTCCGGACGGCCCGGAAGGCATCATCCTGGAAGCCCTGATGGAGGGCATGGATGAGTACTATTCTGCAAATCTCTCCAAAAACATCCGGCGAGGCCAGGAGGGCAATGCCCTCAAGGGGATCGCGATGAATGCGGCGCCCATTGGCCTCAGGATCAATGAGAATCGCATGTATGATATCGATCCCAACACGGGACCCCATGTGCTGCGTGCCTTCCAGATGATTGATGAGGGCAGGATGCAGGTAGATGTCCTGGCATACTTCAATGCACTGGGACTCAAAACATCAAAGGGGAATCCGTTCAATAAGTCGTCATTGCGGACAATATGGCGCAATCGAAAGTATCTGGGGGAGTATCAATATCGCGATATCGTGATCCCGAATATCATTCCTCAGCTGATCCCGGATGATCTGTTCTACCGTGTAAATGCGCGAATTGATAAGAATAAGTACAGCAATGGAGGGAGGGCGCGTTCTGTGATCGAGTTTCTTCTCACGGGCAAGTTGATCTGCGGCCACTGTGGAAAACCGATGATCGGATGCAGCGGTACCGGTAAATCCGG
The DNA here is from genome assembly GCA_017481825.1 of Clostridia bacterium. Taxonomy (GTDB): domain Bacteria; phylum Bacillota; class Clostridia; order Christensenellales; family Aristaeellaceae; genus UBA11524. Next base: position 28,609 of record JAFUOR010000096.1, on the reverse strand, counting down.
TACTATCCATTACTATTATTCCTGCACATCGCGTCGTCGTGAACACAGCTGTGACAAGTCAAACGAGCGTAAAGAGGCATTGGAGATCGCTGTCGTCAGAGAGACGATCCAGCATGTGCTGCAGCCTGCTGTACTATCGTCGCTGATAGATCACGCCCTGGCAATTTTGGAGAAAGAGTCGTTGGAGGATCCGATTCTGCGCACGCTGGAGGCGGAGAAAAAGACCGTGGAAACCTCGCTGCGGAATCTGATGCGGGCAATTGAGGACGGCCTTTACACTCCTACGACCAAGAAACGGCTGGAGGAGCTGGAACAGCAGCAGACCGATATTGCGTCCAGGATCGCCGTCCAGAAATCAAGTCATCCTGTCATCACACGGGAGCATCTCAAGTATTTTCTGGAATCCTTCCGCGACGGCGATGTGAACAATCCTGAACATCGTCGCCGGGTGATCGATGCCCTTGTGCACTCTGTCACCATAACCGATATGCCCTCAGACAATGATAGCAACAGACCACTGAGACGTCTGCAAATTATGTATAACCTCACGCAAAATAACACATCCAGTATTGACTTGGCGTCTCTGGAGGGGTCGCCTGCGGTGGAGTTGGCTCCACCAATGCGGTCTTATACGAACCCCGACCATTTACATGGTTGTTGGTCCGTTTGTTTTGATCGCCCCCTACACCGCTGCAAGGCGGTAGCAAAAAAGAGTCCTGTTGTGATAAGCAGGACTCTTTTTGTTATTCTTTTGCAGCTTTACCTTTACTCTAACCGAAAGCCCTATTTTCTAACAAATCTGTTAGAATCCGCGTAAAGGAGTAATGGTTATGATTAGGATTTTATTCTCCATGAGGCTTGGCGAGCTTCGCCGGACTCAGGCGGATCTTGCGTGCAAGACCGGTATTAGACCTTCGATCATCAATGAGATGTATGGTGTAACGATTTGCCGGAGGAGTGCGAGTCCTCCGGCTCGTTTTATGTGGCACGATCTGGCTGCTGGTCGTGCGATGAGCTGCTGAGTACGAAGATGATCGAGAAGAAATTATGACGAGAAGGAATAGGTGGGCTACGAGAACTGGCATTCCTCAAACCATTGCACATCGATGACATAAGATATAAGCAGCTTGAACAGGAATGTATCAGTTTGCAGGTGGTGCTGATTGCATCGCTCAAAACAGTAAAAGAGAGCATGAAAATAAGAAACGCTGCGGCTGATCAAAGCAATGTACTAATATTGCCCATAAATAAGCAAGCCTGTCGGATGTTCTCACCGCTTCCGACAGGCTTGTTTTGCATTATATCCCGAACGAATGCTTACTCCTCAAACTCCTCATGCCTCATATGCATATAATTCCGCACCTCATCCCACGGCACGGTGAATCCCGCTCCGTGACTGCAAAACACCGAGTCCGGCGTGTCGTCCGCCAGCGGGTTATATCCTGCTTTTTCAACGATGCCTTCCTGCTCCCGGCAGGGGGCGTAGCGGCTCATCCAGACGCGCAGTGCGCCGCGCCCGTGGGTCAGGGAAAGGAAATCCTCCTGCCAGGGCGCGAAGATGGCGTAGGGCGCCTCGCCTCGCAGGATGACGCTGTCTTCCTCGTATTCCGGCAGCCCAGTCTCTGCCTGCATCCGGCTCAGGGCGCCCGCGAGGCTGCCGTACATTTCCGACGGTGCGCGCAGGGAAAAGCCGGCGATGGGTTCAAGCAGCACTGATTTGGCGTGCATCAGCGCGTTGCGGATGGCGCGGTAGGTCGCCTGGCGGAAATCGCCGCCCTCGGTGTGCTTGAGATGTGCGCGTCCGGTGAGGAGCTCCACGCATACGTCCGTCAGCGGCGCGCCGGTCAGCACGCCCTTGTGAGTCTTCTCGAAAACATGGGTTTCGATGAGCCGCTGCCAGTTCAGGGCCAGCGTGTCCACATGGCAGCGGCTGCGGAAGGTAATCCCGCTGCCCGGATTGCCCGGTACGAGGCGCACATGGCATTCCGCGTAGTGGCGCAGCGGCTCGTAATGCCCCACGCCGATGGCAGGGGCGGCGATAGTCTCCCGGTAGAGCACATGGGTCGGGCCGAAATCCACTGCGTGTCCAAAACGGCTGGCGATCTGCTCCCTGAGTACCTCCAGCTGAATGCGCCCCATGACGTGCACAGCGATGTGACCTGATTGCTCGGTCACGGTGAGGGTGGGCTCCTCGTCCTCCAGCACACGCAGGGCCTGCAGCATCCGGAAGGCGGGGACGGACTTTTCGTCCCATAGCACATCGGCGGCCATCATCGGCTCGGTGCGGAAAGGTGCATGTTCGCCGCTGCCGATCAGATCGCCGGGGCGGATGCCCTCCAGCCCGGGAATAGCGATGATATCACCCGCGACGGCTGTATCCACCGGACGAAATTTGTCGCCGTGATACACGCGCAGCTCGTTGCACTTCTGCCCGCCTGGGAGCTCGTCCTTCACGCGGATCTTACCGCTGAGCAGCTTGAGGAAGCACAGCCGCTGCCCCTGGGCGTCGTGGCGCACCTGATAGCAGCGGGCGGAGAGGGGAGCGCTGTCATCGTATGCCGTTACGGTCAGCGTGCTCAAAAGATGAAGGAACTCCGCCACACCCTTGCCCTCCAGTGCCGCGCCCGCACACACGGGGAAGCACTGCCTGTGCCGCAGCTGATGGCGCAGGGAGGCCATCCATGCCGCTTCGTCATAGCCGCTGTCAAAGAGGCGCTCCAGCAGCTTTTCGTCCTTCTCGGCGATGGCTTCGATGAGCGATTCATCCATCGCGCTGGATTGCAGGGAGCGCATGTCCAGCATGTTCGGCGAGAGGCGCCTGCGCATCTGGGCGATGACGCGCTCTGCATCTGCGCCCACGCGGTCAAGCTTGTTCAGGAACACCAGCACGGGTACGCGGTACTGCCGCAGCAGCTGCCATACGGTTTCTGTATGGCTCTGCACGCCCTCTGCACAGGAGACGATGAGCACCGCGTAGTCCATCACCGACACGGCGCGCTCCATCTCCGTAGAAAAATCGACGTGGCCCGGCGTGTCGAGCCAGTAGTATGTATCGCCGCCCATCTCGAAATTCGCCAGGCCGGAAAAGATGGTTATGCCCCGCTGCTTTTCCAGCGGATGCGCATCCAGAAACGCATCCTGGTGATCCACGCGCCCGAGCCGCCGGATGGCCTGCGTCAGATACAGCACGCGCTCGGAAAAGGTGGTTTTGCCTGCGTCCACATGGGCGAGGATGCCGATGGTCTTGCGCATGAGGGTTGCTCCTTTGCTTTCGTCTGCTAAGATGATACCACACCTTGCGTTCCTGGGCAAGAGTGTGATACAATGGCTGATATTCTGCCAAAGAAGGAGGCTTCCGCCATGCAAATCGTTCTCATCCGCCACGGAAAGCCCGACTACACCCCTGTTGATGAGCGCGGCTTCATCGGCCACGGACGTTCCCTTGCGCCGCTGACGGAGGAGGGCGTCCGTCAGGCAGAAGCTGCCGCGGACAGTCCTGAAATGCAAGGTGTGCAGCTCATCGTGGCATCGCCCCTGACCCGCGCGCTGCAAACAGCGGCTATCATTTCCCGGAAAACGGGGATTCCCCTCACCGTCGAAATCGATCTGCGCGAATGGGAACCCGATCTGACCTACCAGTACAAAACCAGCGAGGAGTCCTTTGCGCTGCATCAGGACTTCTGGGCCTGCAAGGGCGTTTATCCTCCCGGCGAAACGCGCAGGTGGGAGTCTGTTGATGACATCATCAGGCGCACGGACCCCGTCTATCGCAAGTATTACGACCACGGCTATGAGCGCATCGCCGTGGTGGCCCACGGAGGCGTCATCCGCCGCCTGACAGGCAAGGGGATCGTCCACTATGCGGCGCCAGAGACCGTCGAATACAACGGCTCCTTCGATTATAGTGCCTGGGTGGACTGAGCCGATTGTTCTTTCCGTGCATTTTCCAGCCAGGACACTGCGAAATGTGCTACAATAGCTTCATCACGTTCAGGAGGCTGGGATGATGAACATCAAGCAATGTGTTGATTCGCTTTCGATGCCGCTGCCGGAGGATATTCTCAAGCGCAAGTGGGCAGGCGATCTGGAGGGGGCGATCCGGGCAATTGACCTGCGCCTGACGCAGGAGCTGCCGGAGCTGCTCCGCGCACGTCTGATGTGCGAGCGGGAGCGCATCCGCCGTCTGCCGACCCAGTACCCCTGGAACCGCGAGCAGGCTATTGCCAAATTGCAGGAGCTCGTTCCTGCCATGACGGCGGAGGAATTCGACGAGTGGGAGCTGGCAGGGCGCATTGACTTCATTTATATAGGCGGCCAGAAGCGCTATTTCGTGCGCTTCCACCGGAGCATCGCCAAGTATCCCGAGCTGATGCGCAAGGCGGGCAAGGAGGTCAGCCCGGTCAGTGAGTGGCTTGATCCCATGATGCATGAGATCAAGGAGAAGGGGAGTCTCTCCCGCCGCATCACGCTGGAAACCAGCCTCTATGTGGATAAGGAGGACTTCGTGCCCGGTCAATACCTTGCACACCTGCCCTTCCCGGCAGCCTGTGCCCAGCAGAGTGAGATCGTCCTGCTTGACGGCGACCCGGACGGCATCGCCGCCGAAGACGCCCCCGCCCGCACGGCCCACTGGCAGCAGAGCCTCGGTGAGTGGCGGGAGTTCCGCCTCCGTTACCGCTACGTCAGCACCATCCGCTACGCCGATCCACTGAATGCCCCTGTGCCGGATGCGCCCCTGTATCCCGCCGCTGCCCCTGTCTGCGCGGATGACCTGGCCCAGAGCGGCGCGTTCATCCGCTTCACGCCCTATTTGAGGTCGCTGGCCAGGGAAATCGCAGGGGAGGAGACCGCCCCTGCCAGGCTGGCGTGGAAGGTTTACGAATTTGTGACCACCAAGGTCGAGTACAGCTTCATGCGCGACTATTTCCAGGTGGATGACCTGGGCGATTACTGCGCCGTGAACCTCAAGGGAGACTGCGGCTTGCAGGCGCTGCTGTTCATCAACCTCTGCCGCATACTGGGTATTCCTGCCCGCTGGCAGAGCGGCATGGCGGTGGAGCCCGGCTACACCGGCAGCCATGACTGGGCACAGTTCTACCTTGAGGGCTGGGGCTGGCTCTTTGCCGATTGCAGCTACGGTGGCAGCGCCTATCGCTATGGCAATGCCGAGCGCCACCGCTTCTACTTCGGCAACATCGATCCCATGCGCATGGCTGCCAATCGCGAGTTCCAGGCGGAGCTCACCCCTGAGATGCACGCACTGCGGGTCGATCCCTACGATAATCAGTCCGGCGAGCTGGAGCGCATCGGCGCGGAGCTGCCCTTCACCATGCGCCAGCTGAACGGACGCGCTGCCATGATCAGCTGCGAAACGCTCTGAAAAGGGTCAAATGGGCCGGAAATTTGCATTGGATATTCCGTTCGGATGCAAATGCAAACGAAGGGATGGCATTTCCCGCATCAAATGGTGCCTGAATTTGCATTTTTTGTGTACAAAGATTGCAATTGCATCAGAACTATGGTATGATACCGCATATCGGACAAAGGTGTCCGCTATATTGAGAAGCAGGAGGGAAAAGATAATGAAGAGAATCATTGCCATGCTGCTGTGTCTGGTGCTTGTGCTGACTGCATGCAGCAAGCCTGAGAACGAGGCGGAAAAAGAGCAGACGGCCTACCGCACGCTGTATTCCGGCGAGGTCACTTCCCTGAACTACCTGACCACCGCGACTACCAATGAGTTCGCGATGGCTGCCAACGTGATTGATACGCTGGTGGAGTACAACAAGTACGGCGAGGTTCAGCCCTCCCTGGCTGAGAGCTGGGTGTATGACGCCGAGAATCTGACCTACACCTTCAAGCTCCGTCAGGATGCAACCTGGGTGAAGGCTGATGGCAGCTTCTATGCCAAGGTCACCGCGCATGACTTTGTCTCCGCTGCCAAGTACATTCTGGATGCAAAGAATGCTTCCTCTACCGCCAACATCTTCTACTCCGTCATCGCCGGCGCTGAGGATTATTACCTGGGCACCAGCACTCCCGAGGAGGGCGCCGAGCCCTATCCCGTGATGGACTTTGAAACCGTTGGCGTCAAGGCGCTGGACGATTATACCCTGCAGTACACCCTGGTGGAGCCCGTGCCCTACTTCCTCTCCATGCTGACCTACGTGTGCTTCATGCCCGTGAATGGCGATTTCCTGGCGGAGAAGGGCGCTGACTTCGGCGTTGCCACCAGCAACGAGAATCTGCTCTACTGCGGCGCCTACATTCTGGAGACCTTCAAGCCCCAGGAGATGCGCGTCTACGCCAAGAATGAGAGCAACTGGGATGCCAAGAACGTCTTCATCGACCGCATCGAGCAGGAGTACAACAAGGAAGCCAGCACGGTTTCTCCTGAGATGTTCCGCCGCGGTGAGGTGGACGATGCTTCCATCACCTCTACCATCGCCTCTGATTGGCTGAAATCTGAGGAGACGGCCAACCTGATCCGCCCCGTGCGTCAGAGCGGCTTCTACACCTACTTCTGGGCCTTCAACTTCGATCCTCAGTTCGAGGCTGAGTACGAGCCTGAGAACTGGAAGATCGCCGTGAACAACGAGAACTTCCGCCAGTCCCTGTACTGGGGCCTGAACCGCGTCAGTTCGAAGAAGGTCATGGAGCCCGATAACCCCGAGTCCATTCTGTTCAATACCGTGACCCCGCCCGAGTTCGTCTCCATCGACGGCGTGGACTACACCAAGATGGGCGCTCTGGATGCGATCACTGCCCTTGGCACCGCTACCTTCAACGAAGAGAAGGCCAAGGAGTATGCCGAGGCCGCCAAGGCTGAGCTGCTTGCTGCCGGTGCGACGCTGCCCGTCAAGATCCTCATGCCCTACAACTCCAGCAGCTCTTCCTGGGCTGAGGAGTGCACCGTTGTCGAGCAGCAGCTGGAGAAGCTCCTGGGTGCCGATTATATTGACATCCTCGTTGAGCCTCGTCCTTCCTCCGGCTTCCTCAAGGACGTCCGCCGCTCCGGCAAGTACGCGCTGATGAAGTGCAACTGGGGTCCTGACTACGCCGATCCCAACACCTACACCGATCCCTTCTACAATGGTACCTACAACTGGCCCGAACTGGCCACGGAGTACCTGGATGAGAACGGTGTGAGTGAGTACTACAAGCTGGTTGACGCCGCCCGCGCCATCACTGATGATCTGCAGGCCCGCTACGCGGCTTATGCCACCGCCGAGGCCTTCCTGATCGAGAATGCCATTGTCATTCCCTACGGCTATGACAATGGCGGCTACACCGCCTCCCGCCTGAATCCCTTCGAGGCTCAGTTCGCGCCCTTCGGCATCTCCAACGAGCGCTATAAGGGCCAGACCCTGCTGGACGCGCCCATGAGCACCGACCAGTACTGGGATGCCTATGAGCAGTGGGAAAAGGAGCGCGCCGCGCTGGCCGAGGCTGCTGAGTAAGGCACAAACAAAACAGGTATTCATACTGCCCGGGCGGCGCAGTCGCGTCGTCCGGGCTCTCGGTGTCATTTCAGGTGTTCCCTCTTATTGGCAAATATGGTTACCACATGCCCCAAAGCGGGCGTGTATCGCCCGATAAAGGTTGTGAATTTTCATGCTGAAGTACTCCTTCAAGCGACTGGCTTCGTCGCTGATCACCCTGTGCATCATCGTGACGGTGGTGTTTGTGCTGCTGCGTCAGATGCCCATCGAGGGTTATTTTGACAATTTTGAAAAGGCGGATGCAGCCACTATTCAGGCCAAGCTCAATCAGCTGGGTCTGAACGATCCCATCCCCGTGCAGCTGTGGAACTTCTTTGTGGGTCTGTTCCATGGCGATCTGGGCACCTCTGCGCGTTACAGTGCGGGCGCGTCCATTGCGGAGATCATCGCCAGGAAGGCTCCGGTCTCCATCAAACTGGGCGTCATGTCCATGGCGCTCTCCCTGCTGATGGGCATCCCTCTGGGTACGGCCATGGCCCGTAGCAAGGGCAAGTTCTGGGATAAAATCGGCACGGTATATATCGTGCTCATCAATGCGGTACCCGCGGCTGTTTATTACATCTTCATCCAGATGTACGGTACCGGCGCCCTGAACATTCCGATGCTTTTTGACGAGAAGAATCTGCTTACGTGGATTCTGCCGGTCTTCTCGATGTCACTGGGCAGCACGGCTTCTTATGCCATGTGGCTGCGCCGCTACATGGTGGACGAGATGAATAAGGATTATGTCCGCCTGGCCCGTGCCAAGGGCGTGGCGGATAAGAAGATCATGATGAAGCATGTCTTCCGCAATGCCTTCGTGCCCATGATCCAGTACATCCCCACCTCGCTCCTCTACACCATCAGCGGCTCGATCTACATCGAATCCCTCTATTCCATCCCTGGCATGGGCGGTCTCCTGGTGGACGTCATCGGTCGTCAGGACAACCCGATGGTTCAGGCCATCGTCATGATTTACAGCTGTATCGGCATTGTGGGCCTGCTGCTGGGCGATCTGCTCATGGGCCTGATCGATCCCCGAATCAGCTTTGTCAAGAAGGAGGGTGCGCGCTGATATGCTGAGTATCAAGGATAGCAAGAGCCAGAAGCTCGAAAAGGCGCTCTCCGACAAGCTGGACAAGGAGCTTGAGCAGGCGGCGAACGTGAATGAGGACGAGCTCTTCGTTCTGGCTGAATATGACGACACGGCTGCTGAAAAGAGCGGCTATTCCAACTATTCCTACTGGCAGAGCACCCTGCAGGTGTTCTTCAAGAACAAGGTGGCGGTGTGCCTGCTCTTTGTGCTGCTGGCGCTGCTGCTCTTCACCTTCCTGCAGCCCTATCTGCCCGGCCAGTACCCCGCCAACCTCATCAACAATCATCCCCAGACGGGCCAGCAGCTCTCCAACCTTTCGCCAAGTCTGACCACCGAGCTGCTCACGGCTTCCGCCGGCGCGGTCTTCAATGTCGCTGAGGTCGAGGAGTACGAGGGCTGGTATGCTGTGGATAACGTGCTGGCCAGCCTCGACGCCCGCACGAAGTTTACCCTTGTGGAATACGGCGAGGAATGGTGTAAGATCGAATACGACGGCATGACCGGCTATGTGAAGAACAACTTCCAGACCAAGCTGAAGCTGCCGGAGGATCCCACTGCCGTTCCCTACGAGAGCCGCTCCAACTTCCAGATCGACATGTACATGTCCCCGGTGGATTACACCAACGGCGGCGACGCGCTGTATGCGGCGGCCTCTGCATTTACCCTCAATGAAGATGGAATCGCCACTGCCAATGAGGAAGTATCCCTGCGCATCCTGCCCTCCGAGCATGCCTTCTGGTTCGGCACGAACAACATCGGCCAGGATCTGTGGTCCCGCGTCTGGAGCGGCACCCGCACCAGCCTGTTCATCGGCTTCTCCGTGGCCCTGGTCGAGGCGCTGGTAGGTATCCTCGTGGGCGTGCTGTGGGGCTATGTGCGCAAGCTGGACCGCATCCTTACCGAGGTCTACAACGTCATTGACAACATCCCCAACACGATCATCCTGATCCTGATATCCTACATCATGAAGCCCAGCCTGCAGACGCTGATCTTCGCCATGTGCCTCACCGGATGGCTGGGCATGGCCCGCTTCATCCGCAATCAGATCGTCATCATCCGTGATCGTGACTACAACCTGGCCTCCCGCTGTCTGGGCACCAGCACTTGGCGCATCATCCTCAAGAATCTGCTGCCCTATCTGGTGTCCGTCATCACACTGCGCATGGCCCTGTCCATCCCCGGCGCCATCGGCAGCGAGGTGTTCATCACCTACATCGGCCTGGGTCTGCCGGTGGATACGCCCTCTCTGGGCAATCTGATCAACGAGGGCCGCAAGCTCATCACCTCTGCGGCGCTGCGCTATCAGCTGATCTTCCCGGCCATCGTCCTGTCCATCGTGACGGTGTCCTTCTACATCATCGGCAATGCCTTCGCTGACGCCGCTGATCCCAAGAATCATGTGTAAGGGAGGTTGAACGGACGTGGAAAGAGAAACCATCCTTTCGGTGCGCGATCTGGACGTGAAGTTCAACCTGCGCGGCCGTCAGCTGCACGCCATCCGCGGCGTATCCCTTGATCTGTATAAGGGCGAAAGCCTTGCCATCGTGGGCGAGAGCGGCTCCGGCAAGTCGGTGTTCGTGAAGACCTTCATGGGCCTGCTGGACGCTAATGGCTGGATTGACGGCGGCTCCATCACCTACAAGGGCGATGATCTGACGAAGTTCACCACCGAGAAGCAGTGGCTCAAGGTGCGCGGGCGGGAAATCGCCATGGTTCTGCAGGATCCCATGACCAGCCTGAATCCCCTCAAGACCATCGGTGCGCAGATCATTGAGGCCATCGAGCTCCATCAGGATATGCATGGCGAGCAGGCCCGCAAGGAGATGCTCTCCATCCTGACCGACGTGGGTATCTCCGAGCCTGAGCGCCGCGCCAGGCAGTATCCCCATGAATTCTCCGGTGGTATGCGCCAGCGCGTGGTTATCGCCATCGCCGTGGCGTGTCGGCCCCAAATCCTCATCTGCGACGAGCCCACCACCGCCCTGGACGTGACCATCCAGGCGCAGATTCTCAGACTTATCCGCAATTTGAAGGAGAAGTACGAGCTGACCACGGTGTACATCACCCATGACCTGGGCGTGGTGGCCAACGTGGCGGATCGCATCGCGGTTATGTACGCGGGCGACATCATTGAGATCGGACTGTGCGAGGAGGTCTTCTATCAGCCCAAGCACCCATATACCTGGGCGCTGTTGTCCTCTCTGCCGCAGATGGGCGTGAAGGGCGAGCCCCTCTATTCCATCCACGGCACGCCTCCGAACCTCTTCCAGGAGGTCAAGGGCGATGCCTTTGCCCCCCGCAATCCCAAGGCCCTCAAGATCGATTTCGAGAAGCGTCCGCCCTACTTTGAGGTGTCCCCGACGCACAAGGCGCGCACATGGCTGCTTGATCCACGCGCGCCCAAGATCGATCCCCCCGAGGCCGTGATCAAGCTGGCGACGGAAGGAGTGAAGGGCTATGACTGATCACAAGGAGATCCTTCTGTCGGTCAAGAACATGGACGTTTGCTTTGGCAAGCGCAGCAACCGTTTCAAGGCCGTCAACAACGTCAGTTTTGATATCTACAAGGGTGAAACCTTTGGTCTGGTGGGCGAGAGCGGCTCCGGCAAGACTACCATCGGCCGTGCGATTGCCCGCATCAATCCCACCACGGCAGGTGAGGTCATCTTTAAGGGCGAAAGGATCAACGGCAAGATCAGCAAGCAGCTGGATCGTCAGGTCACGCGCCAGATTCAGATGATCTTCCAGGATCCCATGGCTTCCCTGAATGAGCGCGCCAAGGTGGACTACATCGTCTCCGAAGGCCTGTACAGCGGCGGCCATGTAACGGAGGAGGAACGCAAGCGCAGGGTGGAGAAGGCGCTGATGGAGGTCGGTTTGCTGCCGGAATTCGCCAGCCGCTTCCCCCATGAATTCTCCGGCGGACAGCGCCAGCGCATCGGCGTGGCCCGCGCGCTGATTATGCAGCCGGAATTCATCATCGCCGACGAGCCCATCTCCGCCCTGGATGTGTCTATCCGCGCGCAGGTGCTCAACCTGCTCAGCGAGCTGCAGAAGGAGCGTGCCCTGACCTACCTGTTCATCTCCCACGATTTGTCGGTCATGCGTTTCATCTGCGACCGCATCGCTGTTATTCACAAGGGCGTTCTGGTGGAGCTGGCGGAAACGGAGAAGCTCTTTGCCCATCCGCTGCACCCCTACACGCGGGCGCTGCTCTCTGCCATCCCGCTGCCTGATCCGGCCCGGGAAAAGAACAAGCGGCTTGAGGTCTACGACCCTGACCAGCACGATTATACCACCGACAAGCCCCAGTGGATTGAGGTCGAGGAAGGCCACATGGTCTGGGGCAACACGAAGGAAATCGATCAGTACCGCAAGATCCTCAACGCGTGATCTGGTACCTGAAATTTGATTGCGCATGAGGGATCGCCATGGGTTCACGCCCTGGCGATCCCTTCTGCATGCATGGAAAGAAGGGGAGCGTATGGTCTCCTATGAAGAAGCGGTTTCCCGCTGCTGGGCGGAGGTTGATCTGTCCCGCCTGGCGGCGAATTACCGCACTGCCCGCGCCCATCTATCAGGCAGCACGCAGCTGATCTGCGTCCTGAAGGCCGATGCATACGGCCTTGGTGCACCGATGGTCGCCATGCGCCTGTGGCAGGAAGGCGCACAGTTCTTTGCCGTCGCATCCTACAATGAGGCGGCGCAGATTCGCCGTGTGCTGCCTGCGTGTCAGGTGCTCATCCTCGGCCTGTGCGGCGAAAAGCAGCTGGTCAGTGCCATCCGCGAGGGGATGCTGCTCACCGTGTTTTCACGGCGCTATGCCGATATGGTGGTTTGCGCTGCGCAGGCTGCCGGATGCATGGCTCGTGTGCATATCAAGCTGGAAACCGGACTCAACCGCATCGGCTTTGAGCCGGAGGAAGCCGCCGGTGAGATCGCGCGCATCCAGAATAGCGGCCATGTGGCGCTGGAGGGTCTCTTCACCCACCTGGCCCTGCGCTGCAGGGAAGCCGACCAGCAGCAGATCGCCCTCCTGACAGGCTGCCAAAAGGCGTTGAAGGCCCGCGGCATCGCCATTCCCATGGTGCATGCGGCGGACAGCATCGGCATGGTGCGCTATCCTGAGGCTCACATGGATGCGGTGCGTACGGGTGCATGGCTCTACGGCGTGTATCCGCGCGGCTACGCCCATCCGGAGGAGAGTCAGCTGGCCTTGACGGTCAAGACCCGCATCGCCCAGCTGCACCGCGTATCCGCCGGGGAATGCCTGGGCTATGACGAAACCCATCCCATTGCCCGCGACAGCGTGATCGCTACGCTTTCCGCCGGGTACATCGACGGATATCCGCGTCAGAACAGCGTGGGCGAGGTCGAGATTCGCGGCAAGCGCGCTCCGGTGGCCGGTCTTGTCTGCATGGATCAGATGATGGTGGACGTAACCGACATCCCTGAGGCACAGGAGGGCGACGAGGTCATCCTGCTGGGCGGCGGCATTGGCGTGGATGAATACGCTGCCTGGGCCAATCTCAACCGAAACGAATCCCTTGCGCGCACGGGCAAGCGTGTGCCGAGGGTCTACATTGAAAACGGACAGGTCGTCGAGATTATCGACGGTCTGGACTGACAGGAGGTGCTGTCATGGACGATCAACAGCTCAAAGCGCTGGTAGAGGCCGAAAAGGACTGGATCATCGCCATGCGCCGCAGGCTTCACCGCATCCCGGAGGGCGGCTTTCAGGAGTTCAAGACCCAACGGGCCGTTATGGATGCGCTGAAGGAGATCGGCATTCCCTATACCACGGAACGCACCTGGGTCATTGGCCTGATCGAGGGAGCACACCCCGGCGAAACCGTCGCCCTTCGTGCCGATATGGACGCGCTGCCTCTGGTGGAGCCGGAGGGCTGCCCCTTCCGCTCGGAGCATGAGGGTATGATGCACGCCTGCGGTCATGATGCGCATACGGCCATGGCCCTGGGCGCAGCCAAGGTGCTCTGGGGATTGCGCGATCAGCTTCACGGCAGAGTGAAGCTCCTCTTCCAGCCTGCCGAGGAGACCGACGGCGGCGCGCAGCCCATGGTGCAATCCGGTGCGATGGAGAATCCGCATGTTGACCGCGTCTATGGCCTGCATGTGATGCCCCATCTGCCCGTGGGCATGGTGGAGACCCGTGCCGGTACGCTCAACGCCTCGACGGATACGGTGCAGCTGACCATCCGAGGCAAGTCCGGTCATGGCGCGTATCCCGAGCAGGGGACGGATGCCATCGTCTGCGCGGCGCAGGTGATTTCCGCCCTGCAGAGCCTTGTTTCCCGCAATGTGTCGCCCCTGCAGAGCGCGGTGCTGACCATCGGCAAAATCGAGGGCGGAACGGCGCAGAACATCATCTGCGACGAGGTGCGCATGCGCGGTACGCTCCGCACGGCCAACGCCGAGCTGCGTGCGATGATGAAGCTGCGCATCGCTGAGATCGCCTCGGGTGTTGCCTCGGCCATGGGCTGCATGGCGGAGGTAAACATCACCCCCGGTTATGCGGCGCTGGTCAACGATGAGGGCGAAGCAGCCCGTATCAAGCGCGTGGCTGGCCGCCTCTTGGGGGCGGATCATGTTGTGGATAAGCCTGCGCCCAGCATGGGTGGTGAGGACTTCTCCTTTTTCAGCGACTGCGCGCCGGGTGCGTTTTTCCACATCGGCTGCGTTGCGCCGGAATGGATGCCCGCGCCGCCCCTGCACAGCAGGGATTTCCGCATTGACGAAAGTTGTCTGACCATCGGCGCACTGATGCACGTCGCGCTGGTGCTGGATCAATGATACAGGAGGTATCCCCATGAAGAAGCTGTTTATTTCCGCCGATCTGGAAGGCACCACCGGCGTGACCCACTGGGATGAAACCGAACAGGGCAAGACCCTTTACCCCCACTTTGCGCGCCAGATGACCCGCGAGGTCGCCGCAGCCTGCGAGGGTGCGCTGAATGCCGGCTATGAGGACGTGCTGGTCAAGGATGCGCATGATTCTGGCCGCAACATCGACCCCACTATGCTTCCGGAGCAAGCGCGCATCTTCCGTGCCTGGTCCCGCCATCCCTATTCGATGATGTTCGGCCTGGACCAAACTTTCTCCGGCGTGGTGTTCACCGGTTATCACAGTGCGGCGGGCACCAACTGTAATCCGCTGTCCCACACCATGAACCGCCAGAACAACTTCGTCAAGATTAACGGCACCATCGCCTCCGAGCTGATGATGAACTGCCTCACCGCGGCCTATGTCGGTGTTCCGGTGTACTGCGTGTGCGGTGATCGCGGGCTGTGCGAGTGGATTCAGTCCGTCAACCCCAACATTGAGACTGTCCCTGTCAGCGAAGGCACGGGCAACGGCTCCATGTCCATCCATCCCGACGTAGCGGTGCGCCGCATTCGTCAGACGGTTGAAAAGGCTGTGCAAAAGGACGGAGCGCAGTGCATGTTCCCCCTGCCGGAGCACTTCCATGTGGAGATCAACTTCCGTGAGCACTATCGCGCCTACGACGGAGGCTTCTATCCCGGTGCGACTCAGGTAGACGAAAAGACTGTCGCCTATGATTCCGACGACTGGATGGACTGCCTGAAGTTCTTCCACTGGGTGCTGTAAGGAGAGAAATCCGATGCTGTATGGAAAGAAACTGAAATTCGGCGATACCGTCGGCCTGATCGCGCCCTCCGGGGCTGTCCGCACGCCGGGCGCGATTGAACGCGCTGTGGCGGAGACAGAACGCATGGGCTTCAAGGTGAAGCTGGGCGAGAGCTGCGGCGCACGCTATGGCTATCTGTCCGGCTCGGATGAAATCCGTGCCCGGGATGTCAACACCATGTTCCTGGATGATGAGGTGGACGCCATCATTTGCCTGCGCGGCGGCTATGGCACCATGCGCATTCTCGATCAGCTCGATTATGGGGCCATTGCGGCGCACCCCAAAATCTTCGTGGGCTTTTCGGACATCACCGCCATGCACATCGCCATGCTGCAGCGGTGCAATCTGGTCACCTTCCATGGCCCCATGGCGGCCTCTAACTGGTCGGACAAGCCCCTGGATGATTTCTCACGCACATCCATGTACCGCGCCCTCATGCATGCCGAGCCGGTAGGGGAACTCCTCAACCCGCCGGAATATTCCAAGGCTACGGTCAATCCCGGTCAGGCGGAGGGCCAGCTGGTTGGCGGCAATCTGACGCTGATCGCTGCGTCTCTGGGCACGCCCTGGGAGTTGGATACCACAGACCGCATCATTTTCATCGAGGATATCGGCGAGCGCACCTATTGCCTGGATCGTATGCTGACCCAAATGCGCCTGGCGGGCATGTTTGACAGGTGCGCCGGCGTGGTCTTCGGCGATTTTGCCGATTGCCCCATCGAATACCCGGAATTCGGCTGTACGCTGGAGGAGATCATCAACGATGTGGTCAAGCCTTGCGGCAAGCCCATCTTCACGGGTCTGCGCTGCGGACACTGCTCACCTAAACTGACGCTGCCCTTTGGCGTCAGGTGCCGCATGGATGCGGATAACTGCACCCTCACCGTGCTGGAAAGTGCCGTGACGGAGTAAGGAGACATACACATGCTGCTTGATACCAAAGCACTTGACGAACGCGTGCAATACCTGATCCGGAAGGAGCGCCTGCCCGGCGTGACGGTGTGCGTGAAAGGGCCGGAAGGCACGGTCTTCGAGAAGGCCTACGGCTACCGTGACGCGGCGCTGTCCACGCCCACGGACATGGACACCATGTTCGGCATTGCCTCCATGTCCAAGTCCATCACCTGTCTGGCGCTGGCCATCCTTCAAAGCGAGGGCAGGCTGAGTTACGATGATCCGGTGTGCAAATATTTCCCGGCCTTTTCCGTGCCGGGTGCGCCCCGTGATACCGTGACGCTGCGCACCCTGGCCCAGCACACCAGCGGCATCCCGCCCATGGAGCCTCTGGAGTGGTCGATTGCCGTCAACAGCATCAACCGCTCCGGCGAATGGATTGACGCCATGCGGGCAAGCGCCCCCAATCCCATGGCGACCATCGATCAGATCATCGATTACATTGCTCATTGCGAGTATCCCACCGTAGGCGCGCCGGGCGAGAACATGTCCTACTCCAACGAGGGTTATGCCATATTGTCCTACGTGGCGGATCAGGCGGCAGGCATGCCCCTGGAGCAGTTCTGCATGGAGCGCATCTTCCAGCCCATCGGTATGACGCGCACCATCATGGATGACGACTGCGCCTGTGCCCGGGCACTCTCCGGAGGCAACATCACGTCCCTGTTTGAGCGCGAGGGGGGCGAGCTGATCTGCGATGACAACTGGAGCGTCCTGCCGCCATTTCGCGGCTGCGCAATGGTGAAGTCCACTGCCCGGGATATGGCGGCCTATTACCGCTGCCTGTCCAATTTCGGCATGCACGAGGGCAGGCAGGTGCTGCCCCGCGCGGCGGTGGAGGCCATGATCGGCCCCGGCATTCCCGCGCAGGAAATCGCCTGCTACGGATTGGGGCTGTACAAGCGCGTCAAGTGCGGCTACACCATCTGCGAGCATTCCGGCGGCCTCCACGGTGTGTCCACCAAGGGCGGATTGCTGCTGGATAAGGGCTATGGCTTTGCGGTTTTGTGCAACTGCGGCGACGAGGACATGGATGACATCATGTGGACGCTCTACAACGCCGTGATGGGCCTGCCGCTGGACACCTGCCATCGCTGGTTTGTGCCGGTGGGCCGGGATTTTGCCGATCCGCAGATGCTGCTGGGCCGCTATGTGGGCCATGAGGGCGTGCCCGCCATCGTGCAGGTTCGCGTGGAGGAGGGCGCCCTTCGAGCCATCGTCAACAAGCGCGATCTTCGCCTGGTCTACTGCGGCGGGCTGCGCTTCCTTGGCATGGATCCCGTGGATCCCCAGCGTGTGCGCTCCCGCCTGGAGTTCTTCACCCGTAACGGTCATGCCTGGGGCGTGCGCTGCGGCAGCCGCATTTTCTCGCTGGAGGAACAATGACATTGCCTGCGGAATACAGGAGGGAATATGCTCAGACTCAGGCCATACAAACCCTGTGACGCCAAGACCATTGTTACCTGGTGAAGGGATGAGGAAAGCTTCAGGCGCTGGACCCCTGACCGATACGACGCCTTTCCGATCACCGCAGCTGACATGAACAGAAAGTACATGGACTGCAATGGCGACTGTGCTGAGCCGGATAACTTCTATCCCATGACAGCCTTCGATGAGGACGGCGTTGTCGGTCATCTGATCATGCGTTTCACAGATGCGCAGAAAAAGACGCTGCGCTTTGGCTTTGTCATTGTTGACGATACAAAACGGGGGATGGGATACGGAAAGGCCATGCTCCGTTTGGCACTCCGGTGTGCGTTTGAGGTTATGCAGGCGCAGGAGGTCACGCTGGGCGTGTTTGACAACAACATGCCGGCCTATCACTGCTACAAGGCGGCGGGTTTCAGGGATGTGGAGCTGGAGGAAGACGAATTCTGCCAGGTGTGTGCAGAAACGTGGCGCATCCTGGAATTGAAGCTCACCAAGGCAGAATATGAAGCCCGCCTTTAGGACGCTTATGCCTCACGCCTCTCGATTCCGGGAGGCGTTTTCGCTATCCCCGGTTGCGCAAAAGCGCTGGATGCAACGCAGGAACGCTTGCCCTCCTTTCGGGTCAATGGTATCATAGTCACCGAGGTGAAGCACATGATGGATCAACAGGCCATTGGCAGATTTCTGGCGGAAATGCGCCGCGCCTACCGCATCACACAGGATGAGCTGGCGACACGGCTGGCCGTCTCACGGCAGGCGGTGAGCAAATGGGAAACGGGCACGTCGGTGCCGGACATTGAGCAGCTGCTCAAGCTCAGCGAGCTCTACGGCGTGACGGTGAACGACATCCTCCGCGCCGACATGAGCGCCATCCGCGCTCACAAGGAGATCGTGCGTCCGGAAAAGGACAAGCATGAACGCCGCATCGCCGTTATCGGCGGCGGACGCTGGGGGACCTTTCTGGCCTGGTATCTGGATCGCATAGGCCACCGGGTGACGCTTATTGGCCGGGAAGGCAGCGAGGCCTTCCGCGCTTTGCAGATTCTGCGCAGCAATGAGTACGCCGCCCTGCCGGAAAGCATCGCTCTCACCACGGATGATACCGCAGTGCTGGATGCGGAGATCATCGTCGTGGCCATCCCGGCCCAGAGCCTGTCCAGCCTTGCTGAGCGCATGCAGGCGCTGTCCCTTCGGGGACGCACCATCGTCCTGTGCATGAAGGGCGTGGAAGCCGCCACGGGCCGCCGCCTTTCCCAGGTCATGTCGGATGTGATCGACCACAGCAATCAGCTGGCCGTGTGGGTTGGCCCCGGTCATGTGGAGGAATTTACCCGCGGCGTGCCGAACTGTATGGTGATTGACTCCGGCAGCGAGCTGACCAAGACGGAGCTGATCCGCGCCTTTTCCAGCGATCTGATCCGGTTTTATTACGGGCGTGACCTTGTGGGCAGCGAGATCGGCGCGGCGGCGAAGAACGTTATCGGCATTGCAGCGGGCATGCTGGACGGCGTTGATATGTCCAGTCTCAAGGGGGCGCTGATGGCTCGCGGCACAGCGGAAATTGCGCGCCTGATTGCAGCCATGGGCGGCGACGCAGCCTCTGCTTATGGACTGTGCCACCTGGGCGATTACGAGGCGACGCTCTTTTCGTGCCACAGCCATAACCGCGCCTATGGAGAGAGCGTCGTGCGCGGATTGCCGTACACGAAGCTGGCGGAGGGCCATGCGACAGTCAGGGCGCTGCGCAATCTCGGCAAGAGTTACGGCGTCGAGCTGCCCATCTGCGAGGCGGTGTACCGCATTCTTTACGAGGGCGTTGCGCCCTGCAGCGTCCTTGAGCAGCTCTTTGCCCGCAGCCAAAAGGATGAATTCTGACAAAGGAGGCCTCGTCATGAAGCCCATCGGAACAAAGCCCATCGCCACGCAGCGGCTGCTCCTGCGTCCCCAGCAGCCATCGGACGCCGGGGAGCTGGTTGCGGCACATTCCCTTGCCATGACGGTCGATGAGGCCAAGCGTACCGTGGCCGCCATGATCGAGGAGGGCAGCAAGCCCTTTGCCTTCCATTGGACGATCACCCTGGAGGGCCATGCCATCGGCCGGATAAAGGGCTGGGAGGTCAATCCCTATAACGGCTACATCCAGCTGGGCTATGACATCGGCCCGGACTACCGCTGCAAGGGCTACATGACCGAAGCGGTAAGCGCCGTGATCCGCTATCTGCTGGAGCAGGCGGAGGCCAACCGCGTTTACTGCTCCGTGCGGGAGAACAACACTGCATCCTGCCGCGTCTGCGAGAAGGCCGGTATGACGCACGAGGGCACCATGCGCCAGCACTACGCCCGTCAGGATGGCGGATACGATGATGTGCGCATCTACGGCATAGTGAAAAGCGATCTGACAAAAGGGGAGGAATGAAGGCGTGTCCCTTGATTTTCATGAGATGCAATCTATCCAGCGCGAGCTGCAGGAGAAATACAGAGACAAGTGGGAACCGGTCGATCCCGCTCATGGGCGCAACAAGCTGCTTTGGATGTTGGCGGAGATCGGTGAGGTTACGCAGATCATCAAGAAGAAGGGCGACGGGAGCATCATGCAAACGCCGGAGGTTCGCCATGACTTCATTGAGGAGCTCTGCGATGTGATGATGTACCTGAACGATGTGTGCCTGTGCTATGGCATCACGCCTGAGGAGGTCGAGGTCATCTACCGCGCCAAGCATGAGCGCAATATGCATCGCTGGTGAAATGTGTACGATTTACCCCAAAAAGTGTCGTTGACTTTGCTTTTGTGGGGGATTATAATGATATCAACGGCTTTATGCCATGATGAAACTGTACAGCACAGGAGGAAGCATCCTATGAAAATGACATTCCGCTGGTATGGCAAGGAATCCGATCCGATCAAGCTTCAGTACGTCAAGCAGATTCCCGGCATGAGCGGCCTGATGGGTCTGCTGGACAAGCCCGCCGGTGTTGACTGGCCCGAGGAGGAGGTCAAGGAGCTGGTGGAATACGTCCACGCGCATGGCCTGGCGCTGGAAGTGATCGAGTCCGTCAACGTCCATGAGGACATCAAGATGGGCCTGCCCACCCGCGATGAGTACATCAAGAACTACTGCTCCACCGTCCGCACCCTGGCCAAGTATGGCGTGAAGGTCATCGTGTACAACTTCATGCCCGTTTTCGACTGGCTGCGCACCGACCTGGCCCGCGTGATCGAGGAGGACGGCTCCAACTCCCTGTACTTCAACGAGGAAGACCTGGGCGAAATGGGCCCGATGGAGATCGTGCGCCGTACCGCCGAGGATTCGAAGGGCTTCACCCTGCCCGGCTGGGAGCCCGAGCGCCTGGCCCTGCTGGAGACTACCCTCAAGCAGTACGAGGGCATCACCCCTGATATGCTGCGCGAGAACTACAAGTACTTCCTGGAGCGCGTCTGCCCTGTGTGTGAGGAAGTTGGCGTGAAGTTGGCCTGCCATCCCGATGATCCTGCCTGGCCCATCTTCGGCCTGCCCCGCATCGCCCACAGCCAGGAGGATTATGACAAGATCGTCAAGCTCTACGACAGCCCTGCCAACACCCTGTGCCTGTGCACCGGCTCCCTGGGTTCCAATCCTGACAATGACATTCCTGCCATCATCCGTCACTTTGGCGAGATGAACCGCATCGGCGCGATGCATGTCCGCAACGTGAAATACCTGGGCTACCGCCATTTCCGCGAGGCGGCCCATCTGTCCTCCACTGGCGATCTGGACATGTTCGATATCATGGAGGCCATCTACGACACATGCCCCGATACCTATATCCGTCCCGACCATGGCCGCATGATCTGGGATGAGCAGGGTCGCCCGGGATATGGCCTGTATGATCGCGCGCTGGGCGCAACCTACCTCAACGGCATCTGGGAAGCCCTGTGCCGGATGAAGGGCAACAAGTAATCAAAGGAGTGAAGACTCATGAAGCTCTCTTATCAGGGCATTCAGGACGTTGCCGGCTACACTGCTGCGGGCGTCAAGCTGCCGGAATATGACTGGCAGAAGATGGCCGCCGTGACCGAAAAGAACCCCGCCTGGGTGCACTTTGGCGCGGGCAACATCTTCCGCGGCTTCATCGCGGCGCTGCAGCAGCGTCTGCTGGACGCGGGGGACACTGATACCGGCATCATCGCTGCCGAGACCTTCGACTACGATATCATCGACAAGATTTACATCCCGCATGATTCGATGACCCTCATGGTGTCCCTCAAGCCCGACGGCTCCACGGACAAGGAGGTCATTGCGTCCATCGCCAAGGGCCTGAAGGCCGACTGCACCAACGAGAGCGACTGGGCTGCCCTGAAGGCTGCTTTCGTCAATCCCTCCCTGCAGTTTGCCTCCTTCACCATCACCGAGAAGGGCTATGCTCTCACCAACATGGCGGGCGAACTGATGCCCGTGGTGGTCGGCGATATCGCGGGCGGCCCCGACAAGGCCCGTCATGCCATGTCCGTTGTGGCGGCGATGCTCTATGCCCGCTATGAGGCTGGCGCTGCTCCCATCGCCATGGTGTCCATGGACAACTGCTCCCACAATGGCGAGAAGCTGCGTACCTCCGTGCTGACCATTGTCGATGGCTGGGTGAAGAACGGCTTTGTGCCTGCCGCCTTTGCGGAGTATGTGAAGGATGAGGCGCGCGTTTCCTTCCCCTGGAGCATGATCGATAAGATCACCCCCCGTCCGGCTGACGTGATTCGCGACCAGCTGGCCGAGCAGGGCTTTGAGGATATGGCCCCCGTCATCACCAGCCGCAACACCTACATTGCGCCCTTTGTCAATGCCGAGGTGCCCCAGTATCTGGTGGTGGAGGATCGCTTCCCCAATGGCCGCCCCGCGCTGGAGAAGGCTGGCGTGTACCTGTGCGACCGCGATACCGTCAACATGACCGAGCGCATGAAGGTCACCACCTGCCTGAATCCCCTGCATACCGCCCTGGCGGTGTACGGCTGCCTGCTGGGCTATGACTCCATTGCTGCCGAGATGCAGGATGCGGAGCTGGTCAAGCTGGTCAAGACCATCGGTTATGTCGAGGGCCTGCCTGTTGTGACCGACCCCGGTATCATCAGCCCCAAGGCCTTTATCGACGAGGTCGTGGGTCAGCGCCTGCCCAATCCCTTCATTCCCGATACCCCCCAGCGCATTGCTACCGATACCTCCCAGAAGGTCGGCATTCGCTTTGGAGAGACCATCAAATCCTACCTGGCTTCCAATGTGCTGGATGTGCAGAACCTGACCGCCATCCCGCTGGCTCTGGCTGGCTGGCTGCGCTATGTGATCGCTGTGGACGACGAGGGCAAGACCATGCCCGTGTCCTCCGATCCCATGCTGGCCACCATGCAGGAGAAGCTCTCCGGCGTGACCCTGGGCGATCCCGAGTCTGTGAACGGCAAGCTGGCGGACATCCTGTCCAACGCTTCTGTCTTCGGTGTTGATTTGTACGAGGCCAAGCTGGCTGGCAAGATCGAGAGCTTCCTCAAGGAAATGCTCGCGGGCCCCGGCGCGGTGCGCGCAACGCTGCAGAAGCACCTGGCATAATTGACGCATACTGAGCTGTCCGAAATTCCCGGGCAGCTCTTTTTGTATGCCAGCAGCAGGAAAAGGAAAAACCGCCGCGAATTACTATATGTTTCCCTTAAGCAATTTGTGAGGAGGAATCCATCCATGTATACGATCAACGATCTTTATTCCCTTGAACACACCCAGGCTGCGGATTATCTGCGCCAGTATACCTACCCCTGGGAAGCACTGGCGGGCATCAAGTCGGAGATCATCCGTCTGGGCGAGAGCCGTGACAAGGCGGAGTACACCGAGGTTGCCCCGCAGGTGTGGGTGCACAACACCGCCACTGTCGCGCCCACAGCCTATCTGGGTGCACCCTGCATCATCGGCGCGAAGACTGAGGTACGTCATGGCGCCTTTGTCCGCGGCAGCGCGCTGGTAGGCGAGGGCTGCGTGGTGGGCAATTCCGTGGAGCTCAAGAATGTCATCATCTTTGACAGCGTGCAGGTGCCTCATTACAACTATGTCGGCGACAGCATCCTGGGCTACAAGAGCCACATGGGCGCCGGTTCCATCACCTCCAATGTCAAGAGCGACAAAACCCTCGTGGTGGTGAAGTCTGCCGATGAGAAGATCGAGACCGGATTGAAGAAGATGGGCGCGATGCTGGGCGATTATGTCGAGGTGGGCTGCAACAGCGTGCTCAATCCTGGCACGGTCATTGGCAAGAACAGCAATGTGTATCCCACCAGCTGCGTGCGCGGTGTGATTCCCGAGCGCAGCATTTGGAAGACCAACGGCGTTGTGGTGGCGAAGAAGTGATTCGTCCCATCATGCGCGATATGCTCTTCCTGGCCCAGACCAGTGAAGCAGCGTCCCCGGCGGACAGGCAGGTCATCACCGATCTGCTGGATACGCTTCATGCCCACCTGGATGACTGCGTGGGCATGGCGGCGAACATGATCGGCGTGCGCAAGCGCATCATTGCGGTGCGTATGGGACCGGTCTGCGTGCCGATGGTAAACCCGGAAATCGTCGCCTCCGCCTCTCCTTATGAAGCGGAGGAGGGGTGTTTGTCCCTGAGCGGCGTGCGCAGGTGCAAGCGCTTTCAGGAGATCACCGTGCGCTATCTGGATGAACGCTTCATGCCCCGCAGGCAGACCTATTCCGGTTGGATTGCTCAGATCATCCAGCATGAGATTGACCATTGCAACGGAGTGATCATATGAGCGGCATCAGCATCCTTGTCGATGCAGACGCCTGCCCCGTGGTGCGTCAGGTGGAAGCGTCCGCCCAAAAAGCGGGCATCCCCGTGACGCTCCTTTGTGATACCAATCATGTGCTGCACAGCGATTATGCGCAGGTGCGCTGTGTCTCCGCCGGTGCGGACGCGGTGGATATCGCCCTGATGAACCTGTGCCGCCCCGGAGATATCGTGGTGACGCAGGATTACGGGGTGGCAGCCATGGCCCTGGGGAAGAGGGCCTATGCTATCCACCATACCGGCAAGCGCTATACCGACGATAACATCGAGCTGATGCTCATGGAGCGCCACCTGGCCCGCAAAGCGCGGCGGGCGTCCGGCAAGCATCACCTGCGCGGTCCGTCGAAGTTTACGGATGAAGACAGGCTGCGCTTCAAGCAGGCCTTTGAGGCCCTGATCATCCTCGCTACACAAGAATCGGGAGGAACGGCGATTTGACCATCATCGAAACCTTATGCAAGGAATTTTCCATCCAGCCCTGGCAGGCGGAGGCGGTGATCGCCCTGCTGGACGAGGGGGCGACGCTGCCCTTCATCGCCCGCTACCGCAAGGAGCAGCATGGCTCCCTGAGCGATCAGCAGCTGCGCGAGATCAGCGAGCGCCTGACCGCCCTTCGCAATATCGAGACGCGCCGCAACGAAATCAGCGAATCCCTGAAGAAGCTGGAGGTCTGGACGGAGGAGCTGCAAGGAGCCATCGACAAGGCTGCCACCATGGCGCAGCTGGAGGACATCTACCGCCCTTACCGGCCCAAGCGCCGCACCCGCGCGTCCATCGCCAAGGAGCGCGGACTGGAGCCCCTGGCCAATCTCCTGATGATGCAGCCGCCGAAGATGGCGAGCCCCCAGGAGATGGCGGCCAAGTATGTAGATGAAGAAAAGGGTGTGCCCACTGCCGATGACGCGCTCCAGGGCGCGATGGATATCATCGCTGAGACCGTCAGCGACGACGCTGCCGTGCGCGCTGATCTGAAGGCCTTCTATCACAGCTTTTGCGCCGTATCTACCAAAGCCGCCAGCGAGGAGGCCGCAACAGGCACCTACGCCATGTACAACGACCACCGCGAGCCCCTGCGCGCCATGCCGGGCCACCGCGTGCTGGCCATGAACCGCGGCGAAAAGGAAGGGGCGATCAAGGTATCCCTGGAGGTCAACGAGCAGACGGCCCAGCGCCTCATCCGTAACCGCTATGTGCTGCAAAACGGCAGC
Organism: Clostridia bacterium; assembly: GCA_017481825.1. GTDB lineage: Bacteria > Bacillota > Clostridia > Christensenellales > Aristaeellaceae > UBA11524. Next base: position 2,973 of record JAFUOR010000096.1, on the reverse strand, counting down.
ACCGCCAGCGAGTATGTGGCCCGCGCCTGCGACGACGCCTACACGCGCCTCATCGCGCCCTCTCTGGATACGGAGCTGCGCGGCGAGCTGACCGACAGGGCGCAAACCGCCGCTATTCGCGTGTTTGCGATGAATTTGAAGCCCCTGCTCATGGCCCCGCCCGTCAGAGGCTGCGTCGCCATCGGCCTTGACCCGGGCTATGCCCACGGCTGCAAGGTTGCCGTGGTGGATGAGACGGGCCGCGTGCTGGATACGGCGGTCATCTATCCTGTGGGCCGCGGCGCGGGCGCGGTGCAGACCGCCAAGGACACCGTGAAGCGCCTGATCAGCAGGCATGGCGTCTCCATCGCTGCCATCGGCAACGGCACGGCAGGCCGCGAGACGGAGCAGTTCTTTGTCGAGGTCATGCGCGAGATGGATCTGGGCGATCAGCTGGGCTACATGGTCGTCAGCGAGGCGGGCGCATCGGTGTATTCCGCCTCGAAGCTGGCGGCGGAGGAGTTCCCACAGTTCGATACCAATCTGCGCTCGGCGGTATCGATTGCCCGCCGTCTGCAGGATCCTCTGGCGGAGCTGGTCAAGATCGATCCCAAGGCCATTGGCGTGGGCCAGTATCAGCATGACCTGAAGCCCGCGGAACTGGATGCGGCCCTGGATGGCGTGGTCGAGGACTGCGTCAATGCTGTGGGCGTGGATGTGAATACCGCCAGCGTGTCCCTGCTCAGCCATGTGGCAGGTATCAATGCCTCTGTGGCGAAGAATATCGTGGCTTACCGCGAGGAGAACGGTGCCTTCACCAGCCGCGCACAGCTGAAAAAGGTGCCGCGTCTGGGCCCGAAGGCCTTCGAGCAGTGCGCGGGCTTCCTGCGCATCCCCGGTGGCAAGGATATCATCGAGAACACCGGCGTGCATCCGGAGAGTTACGCGGCGGCCAAGGCGCTCCTCAAGCGCTTTGATCTCACGCCCGCCAAGGCTGTCGGCACGCTGTACCAAATGGCTGAGGAAGTCGGCTTTGCGGCCCTTGCCGCCGAGCTGGGGGTTGGCGAGCCCACCCTGCGGGATATCGCTGCCGAGCTGTCCAAGCCTGGCCGTGACCCCCGCGATGAACTTCCGCCGCCCATTCTGCGCAGTGACGTGATGGACATGAAGGATCTCAAGCCCGGCATGGAGCTCAAGGGCACCGTCCGCAACGTGACGGACTTTGGCGCCTTTGTGGATATCGGCGTGCATCAGGATGGATTGGTGCACATCAGCCAGCTGAGCAGCGGCAGGCGCGTCAACCATCCCAGCGAGATCGTGCGCGTGGGCGATATCGTGACTGTGTGGGTCCTGGAGGTTGATATGCAGCGCAAGCGCATCAGCCTCACCATGCGTCGGCCCGCCCAGAAATGACAAGGAGGAAACACTCATGAAGCTGAAAATGATCATCCTCGCGCTGGTGCTGATCCTTGTATCCTGCTGCTGCGCGACGGCGGAGGAGCTGACGGGTATGACCGCGCTTGATATCGTGGCCCAGATGGGCATCGGCTGGAACCTGGGCAACACCTTTGACGCCACCGGCGGTGATCCGGCGGATATCTACGCCCAGGAGCAGTCCTGGGGCAATCCCATTGTGGATGAGGCCCTCGTCCAGCGCGTGAAGGAGGCAGGCTTCACCACCATCCGCATCCCTGTGACCTGGTACCGCCACACTTCCACGGATGGCACCTATACCATCAATCCCGACTTCCTGAACCGCGTGAAGGAGGTTGTCGACTACGCCTACGCGCAGGATATGTATGTCATCCTGAACATGCACCATGAGGAGTGGATCAACATTGCCACCCTCGACAAGGATTATGAGCAGGTGGGCGTACAGCTGGCGGCCATGTGGAAGCAGATTGCCGCTGTCTTCGCGGACTATGACCAGCACCTCATCTTCGAGGGCATGAATGAGCCCCGCATGGTTGGTACCAACGTCGAATGGAATGGCAACCAGGCGGGCTATGCGGCGGTGAACTACCTCAATCAGGTCTTTGTCGAGACCATCCGCACCGATGCGCAGGGTCATAACGGCGAGCGCTGCCTGATGATCCCCGGCTATGCGGCCTCCTCGGGCAAGACGGCCATGCGTGCCATCACTCTGCCCACCGTGAACGGCGAAACGGCTCGGAACCTCATCATTTCCGTGCACTGCTATTCGCCCTATGACTTCTGCCTGAGCGACAAGCAGGTTGATTTTGATCCCACGGTCAGGGCCCATGTGACGGGCATTGACAATGTTTTCTCCGATGTGCAGGAGCTCTTTCTGGATAAGGGTATCCCCGTCATCATCGGCGAAACCAGCGCCACCAATACTCAGAACAATACCGAGGCGCGTGAGCGCTGGGCCTACTACATGGGCAGCAAGGCCGCTGCCTATGGCGTGCCGATCATCGTGTGGGATAACGGCAATAACAATGTCTCCGGCGGCGAGTGCCACGTCTGGGTGCGCCGCAGCATCAACTCCAAGCTGCGCAGCCAGAAGACGCCCATTCCGTTCCCCACGGTGGTGGAGAATCTGATGGCGGGCGCGGCCTCCATCGAGTGGGGTACGGGCCGCGATGTGCCCGAACCCATCAAGTCCGCCCTGAACGGTACTGTCCTTTGGGGCAGCGCCACGGGCCTTGCCAGCGCCAAGGAGTGGGATTACACCTACATTCAGGTGGCCAGCGATCCTTCCTGGTACGCCAGCGGGCGCATGTTTGCCGTGATCTACACCGGCAAGCGGGTGTTCACCGGCTTCGACCACCTGAAGAAGTAACCGAAAACAGAACAGGAGCGGGACCGAGCCTCGGTCCCGCTCCTCTTTTGTTATCACCCTTCCGGCTGTAGCAGCTGCCGGATATTTTCATAATCGTACCGCTTCAGAATGCCCGGCTCTGTCTGGGGCAGGGCGTCCAGCTCCTCCCAGGGCACCAGGCAGATGTGGCGCTTTTCCACAGGGCGCTTGGT
>JAFUOR010000095.1 GCA_017481825.1 Clostridia bacterium | reverse complement strand
TCCTGTCCAGATGCGCAGCCTCCTCGGCGCCGCCGCGAAGTGAAGCCGCTCGGGCTACGCCCTCCCGCCTTCACTTCGCCCTCCCTTCCCCTTGCTCTTTCGTTCTTTTTCTTGGTCTCACATCATTGACTAATGAACATTACGCGCAGCTTCACCCCGGATTTGCGCATTGACAGCATCGTGGAAAAATGCTATTGTATTGGTATATTCACTTTCAAAACAGGATGAACATGCGGCGCTGCAACCCGGTTTTCATCCCCCAGCGCCGCCTGCAGGGAGGATACCGCAATGGACACGAATATGGTCAAGGAACAGATCTGTGACGTATGCCACAAGATGTGGCAGCTGGGCTGGGTCGCGGCCAATGACGGCAATGTGTCCGTCAAGATGGACGACGGCACCTGGTGGATCACCCCCAGCGGCATCTCGAAATCCTTCATCACCCCGGACAAGCTCATCCGCGTGGACAGGGACATGAACGTTGTCGAGGGCCCCGCTGGTTACAAGCCCTCCAGCGAAATGAAGATGCACATGCGCTGCTATGAGGAGCGCGAGGATGTGGGTGCTGTCGTGCACGCCCATCCGCCGACTGCAACGGGCTATGCGGTGGCGAACAAGCCGCTTGACCAGTACAGCATGATCGAGACGGTCATCATGATCGGCTCCATCCCGGTCACACCCTACGGCACACCCTCCACCTACGAGGTACCGGAGGCCATCGCACCCTACCTCAAGGAGCACGATGTGCTGCTGCTTCAAAATCACGGCGCACTGACGGTGGGCTGCGACCTGATCACCGCCTACTATCGCATGGAGACCCTTGAATTGTACGCCAAGATCAGCCTGACGGCGCACCTGCTGGGCGGTGCGCAGGAGATCCCGCGTCCGCAGATCGACAAGCTGCTCGATTTGAGAGAAAACTATTACCACGTTACCGGCAAGCATCCGGGTTATAAGAAATACAGCAAGGAGGACTGAACCATGCTTTATCCCAAGATCGGTATCCGACCCACCATCGACGGCCGCTGGGGCGGCATCCGCGAGGGTCTTGAGGAGCAGACGATGGGTCTTGCCCACGCTGCCAAAGCGCTCATGGAAACCCTGCGCTACCCTGACGGCACGCCCGTGCAGGTCGTCATCAGCCCCTGCACCATCGGCGGCGGCGCGGAGGCGGCCAAGTGTGAGGAATTCTTCTCCACCCAGAACGTTGTGGCGACCCTGACCGTCACTCCCTGCTGGTGCTACGGCATGGAAACCTTCGACATGAACCCCACCACCATCAAGGCCGTCTGGGGCTTCAACGGCACGGAGCGTCCCGGCGCAGTGTATCTGGCGGCGGTGCTGGCTGCCTACGCCCAGAAGGGTCTGCCCGCCTTCTCCATCTATGGCCGCGACGTGCAGGACATGGGCGACCGTTCCGTCCCCGCCGACGTGGCGGAGAAGATCATCCGCTTTGCCAAGTGCGCGATCGCCGTGGGCTGGATGAAGAACAAGGCCTACCTGAACATCGGCGGCGTGTCGATGGGTATCATGGGCGCCTTCTGCGACACGCAGGTAATGCAGAAGTACTTCGGCCTGCGCGCCGAGTGGGTGGATATGACGGAGCTGCTGCGCCGCATGACCCTTGAAATCTATGACAAGGCCGAATACGAAAAGGCCCTTGCATGGATGAAGGCCAACTGCAAGGAGGGCTTCGACGTCAATGCCGGCAAGAATCTGCCGGAGATCATCCAGCGCAGCAAGGTTGTCCATCCCGACAAGGACTGGGAGTTCATCGCGAAGTTCTCCGTCATCGTGCGTGACCTGATGTTCGGCAACCCCAAGCTGGACGAACTGGGCTGGCATGAGGAGGCGCTGGGCAAGAACGCCGTGGTCGGCGGCTTCCAGGGACAGCGCCAGTGGACCGACTGGCTGCCCAACGGCGACTTCACCGAGGCCATCATGGCTTCCACCTTCGACTGGAACGGCGCGCGTCAGCCTACCGCCTTCGCCACCGAGAACGATACCCTCAACGCCCTGTCCATGCTGCTGGGCACGCTGGTAACCAACACTTCGCCCTGCTTCCATGACGTGCGCACCTACTGGAGCCCCGAGGCTGTGGAGCGCGTTACTGGTTGGCAGCCTGACGGTGCCGCGAAGGACGGTTTCATCCACCTGATCAACTCCGGCGCGACGGCCCTTGACTGCACCGGCGCTGCCGAGGGCAGGATGAAGCCCTTCTGGGAGATGACGGACGAGAACATCAAGGCATGTCTGGACGCGACGGACTGGTGCCGCGCGAACTACGAGTACTTCCGCGGCGGTGGATTCTCCAGCCACTTCAAGACCCAGGCGGAAATGCCCGTGACCATGCTGCGCCTGAACATCGTCGAGGGTGTGGGGCTGTGCATGCAGATCGCCGAGGGAACCACCGCTACCATGCCGGACGATGTGCATGACGCCCTTGACAAGCGCACCGATCCCACCTGGCCCACAACCTGGTTCGCACCGCGTACCACCGGCGAAGGTGCATTTGCGGATGTGTACTCTGTCATGGCCAACTGGGGCGCGAACCATGGCGTGACGGTCTACGGTCACGTTGGCGCGGACCTGATCACGCTGGCGTCCATGCTGCGCATCCCCGTTACCATGCATAACGTGCCTGCCGAAAAGGTGTATCGTCCCCATTCCTGGGCGGCCTTCGGCACGCAGGACACCCAGGCTGCGGATTACGCCGCCTGCAAGCACTACGGCCCGCTTTACGGCAAGCTGTAAGCATCAAAAGAGCCATGATTCCATTTCGGGATCATGGCTCTTTTTGTTATTGCCCGGATGCAGCTATTGCGCAGAAAGGTTCCTGCGCAGCTGAACCATATCATCAAACATCGCCATCCCCTGCCCTTTCAGCTCTGCGGACAGTGCCGTTGCGGAGGATGAGGCCTTTTCGAGGGCTTCACAGCGAGCTGTCCAGCTTTCCGTCAGCGCCAGCAGCTGCCCCACCATCGATGGAATGCTGCTGCCAAAGCGCTCCCGGGCCGTATCTGCCCAAAGGGCTACCGCGCCGTCCATGGACGCCACCTGCCCTGCGGCCTCAGAGGCGGTCAGCTCCCCGGCGTCCAGGAGGATGGCGGCGTCCCGCAGCTGCTCCGCAGTCTGCATCAGCAACGACAGGCCTGCCTCCACCACGTCAAGCTGCCCCGCCATGCCTGTGAGGCGCAATCGCAGCTCCGGACAGCTCCAGGTGTACAGATACGTCTCCACCCGCTGATTTTCGCCCAGCCGCGTCCGGACGGACTCCGCGTCGCCTTCATCCCCATAGCAGGCGATAAACACCCGCCACTTTGCCCCATCCTGCACCACGACGCCCGGCGCGCCGCGATCCGCATAGGCATCCGCCTTTTCAAGGGCAGCCTCCTGGGTTGAAAACACGCCGGTCTGGATGGCATACCACGTCCGCTGCTCCAGGGTGACATCCCGGCTTTCCACGGATTGATCGAAGGTCGAAGAAAGCGGCGTGGGAGATGGCGTGGTGACCAGCTCTGCCTTCATGGGCGCGGGCGCGCGGCGCAGCCACAGGATGACGCCCACTATCACCAGCGCCAGCAGCAGAAGCATCCTTCCCGCGCGCCTGCGCTTCAACCGCCGCTTGTACATCCGCTGTTCCACCCGACCCATGCTGCATCCTCCTCTCGCTGTGCTAGAGTGTATGCACAGAGGTAGGGTGTATATGTCCGGCACAGGGGAATTGACGCAGTGGAGAACTTATTCTGTTTGGCCCATCCAGCGAAGAACGGGAGCGAAATTCTTCTGGTCGGTGGTAACGATCACCGTTTTGGGCTCGTTTGGCCACAGGTCGAAATCATTGTCGGAACAGACCGTTCCCTCGGGCTCTGCCAGATGCAGCATCCACACAAAGCGGTCTGCTGTCAGCGTCACCTCATATTGTCCCTCTGCCAGAGGACGGCAACGATACTGAATCGCGGCGTCACGGGGGATCATTTCCTTAAAGGGCGCGAAGAAATATCGTGTCTCATTCACGACCTGGCCATCCGCAAGCAAACGGGCGCGGAGGATGGTATTCTCCGGTTCAAGCAGCACTTGCGTCAGGGATATCTCCGCCAGAAGCGCCGACTGATTCTCCGGCAGCTGCACGCTCTGTCGCCCTTCCTGCAGCACTGCGCCCTGCAGCGTCATGAGCGTCCATTCCAGCTGCCCCTGCTGCAGGCGGAGCGTGTCGTTCATGCCCCAGATTTCCAGCGTTCCGGGAGCCTTTTGCCAGTGCTCCCGCCAATGGATGCGACCCTCGTCGTTTTGCACATCCCAGCCCTTAACGCACAGCGCCAGCGGGGCCATGGCCTGCTTGAGCGCATGGTAGATGGGCTTGCGGCGCAGGGCGTAGTCAATCAGCGACCAGTTGTGCACGCCGTAGCTGTCGCTGAGCGTCCAGAACAGCAGGCCCGAGCAGACGAACTTCTGTCGGCGGAATTCCTCGTAGATGTGGCGGGTGATCTCCGCCTGAATGGCCTGACTGCGCAGAATAAACTGCTGCGCGGACAGCTCCTCCTCGCCGAAGTACTGCCGCTCCATGCGGGCCAGCAGCGTATGATCCTGGCAGGAGTTGGTGTGATGCAGCCACACGGGATCATCCGGGCGCATGTGCTCCGCCGGGATGCAGCTCTGGGCAGTTTCCATGGTCATCGCGCCCATCAGGCCGAATTCGCTGAGGAATTTGGTCGGGAATTCAGTGAACCGCCACAGATCCATATAGTGCGGATGGCTATTCACATGGGTCAGCAGCCAGATGTGCTGGTCGCCATGACGGCAATCCGCCTGACGTTCGCCGCCGAAGGGGCTGCTCTCCCGGTAGACCAGGGTGGGACACATCTCCTGCACCAGGAAGGGCAGAATCTTCTCGTAGATCATGCCGCCATACCAGGGCAGATCGGGCTTCCACTGCTTTTGGGAGTGGTACATCTCCTGAATTTCATTGTTGCCTGCCCAACCGATCAGGCTGGCATGGCGGCGCAGACGACGGATCGCCTTGGTGGCCTCAATGGTGATATCCTTCACAAAACCGGGATCATGGTCAGGGTGATATCCGCAGGCATACATGAAGTCATGCCAGACCATGATGCCCATCTCGTCGCAGGCATTCATCATCGCCTCGGAAGAATACACACCGCCGCCCCAAACGCGCAGCATGTTCATATGCTCATCCCGGGCAAGGGTGACCAGCTGAATCTCCTTCTCAGCCGTGATGCGCCCCGGCAGACAATCGCAGGGGACATGATTCGCACCCTTGCAGAATACCGGCTCGCCGTTGAGAACGAAGGTGAAGCCGGTTTCATCATTGGGCAGTTCCGGCTCAGTCAGCCGGATCGTGCGCAGGCCCATGCGCTGCGTGCAGGTATCCAACACCTTGCCGGATGCATCTGTCGCGCTGACCGTCACCGTGTACAGATAGGGCTCGCCCATACCATTGCACCACCAGAGGTGTGCCTCCGGGATGGTCATGCTGAAGCGCTGCCTTCCATCCTCCGCATGGCAATGATTCGCCGCAACGTTCCGGCCTTCCCGATCGCTGATGATGCAGGACAGGGGGCCCGATTGCGCTTCATCCAGCAGCAGCATGGTCACGTCCACCACGACCTCGCAGGGCATGCCCTCGCATAGGGACGCTGTGGCAGGCCGGGCGTATACATCCTCAATGGCTGCATGATGGACGGCGGTGAGCGTCACATCCCGCCAGATGCCGCAGGAGGCCAGCCAGATCGTCCAGTCCCAGCCGTAAACAAACTGCGGCTTGCGCATCCAGGAGCGCCAGGGCTGGTCGTTGTTCCACATGATGCCCATCTGCTCCAGGTCGTGGGTCTGGGCCTCCCGCAGGCCCTGGTCAATGCGCACCAGCAGCGTGTTTTCGCCTGGATGAATCAGCTTTGCCACGTCCCAGGTGATCTCCACAAAGGCGTTGTTGTGCCGTCCGACATGCTGCCCGTTGAGGTACACATCTGCCGTGCAGTCCAGGCCCTCGAAGGTCAGGAGCATCGCAGGGGCAATGTCGCTCTCCGCCAGCGCGAAGGTGCGCCTGCACCAGAACTCTTTCTCCTCCACCCAGCGGCAGTCAAGGCTGTTCGTGCCATAAAGCGGCTCCTGAATCAGCCCCGCCTCCACCAGCGGCGTGTGCACATCCCCCGGCACCATATAGGGCAGCGTGGGGACGTCACCGGCCTGCTGGGGCCCTCCTGCGCCAATGTCACACCAGGACATGTGCCACTGGCCGTCCAGATGAATGGTTTTCGTCTTCATTGCGTATTTCCTTCCTTATTCATGCACAGTACGCGGCGAAAATCGGGCTGCCGCAGCCTATGTTCTGTTTCGTCATCAGGACGCTGTTCTCCTGCACAGGCAGCATAGATGTCCCGTTTGAGCCGCGATGCTTTTTCTATAAGCCGCGCTCCCTTCCGCAAAGGGCACAGGTGTGCTATCATACAGGCAAGGAGGTTGAATCACATGGAACTGAATCAGAAGCAGATTGGCCAGTACATCCAAACCCGGCGCAGGGCCGCCGGACTGACGCAGCAGCAGCTCAGCGAACGGCTGCATATCACCGCCCAGTCCGTGAGCAACTGGGAGCGGGGCGCGCTTTTGCCCGACACCGCAACGCTTCCGGATCTGGCGATGATCCTGAACACATCGGTCGATGAAATCTTGGGTGGGGGCAGCACCGCCTGGCGTACTGGGCGGCGGCTGACTGTCACCTCCATGCAGGAGGCCATTGGCTGCATTCGGCGCATGCGGGAGCTGCTGGGCAGCAGGCATTTCATGTACCGCACGATAGTAGAGGCCCTCGACAGCCGCATGAACAGCAGCATTGAGGCCGCCTTCTCAGACGAGGCAGCCTTCGACGCCTACACCTGCGAGGCGCTGCTGGAATGCCTCCGCCTGGGGGACTATGTTGACCGGGACGATGTGCAGCGCCACATCAGCACCGCCGGACCGCGCGAATACACCTTGCACATGATGGATCAGCAGGGGCTGGTGTGATTTCCTCTTGCCAATTCTGATCGAATATGCTACCATATTCCTATATGATTCGATCGGAGGCTGCGCATGAAATACCATATCGATACCATCCCCGTATGGGATGCCATGAAGATTGACGGTGAGTGCCTGCTCTGCGCCCTGCAGCGCCGCACGGAGCTGGGCGAGGTGGAGCACTATCTGGGCGCATCGGTGATGGAGCCGGATACACGCATTCAGGTCAACAAAAAGGGCTTTTGCTGCAATCATCAGCGGATGCTCTATGGCATGGACAATCGGCTCGGCCATGCGCTGATGCTGGAAAGCCACATTGCCGAAACCCGCGAACGCCTCCACAAGGCCTGCAAGAGCATCCGCCACGCGGCCAAGGGGGCAAACGCCGCGTCCCTCAAGGACAAGCTGACCGGCAAGGCTCCCTCCCCTGCCAAGGTGATGGAAAACGCCGCTGCCGAGTTGGACAAGCTGACCGACACGTGCATCGTCTGCGATTCCATCGAGGATAACATGAACCGCTACCTGCACACCTTCTTCCACCTGTACCAGAATGATACGGAGTTCCGCAAAAAGTTCGAGGGCTGCAAGGGCCTGTGCCTGTGCCACGCCTCGAAGCTCCTCAAGCTGGCCCCGCAGGAGCTGAGCAGCCGTGATCTGCCAGCCTTCGCCGATACCATTTGCAAGCTGGAGGAAGAAGCCTTCGACCGCATGCAGGAGGATATCTCCTGGTTCTGCCGCAAGTTTGACTACCGCTACTACGACGAGCCGTGGAAGAACAGCCGCGACGCTGTGGAGCGCTCGGTAAACAAGCTGCGCGGCTGGTGTGTAGGCACGGAGCCGAATCCAAAGGAGTAATTGCACAAAAAAGGCCGCATCCGTCATGGATGCGGCCTTTCTCATGCCTGCTCGGCCCGGCGGAACAGCTCCGCCAGCGCCTCTGTGATATTCTCCGCCTCCCTGGAGATGGTGCACACGTGGGGCACCTCCTCCAGCCACAGGATGCCCTTCACTTCGCTGCTGACGCCGGCCATGATCACATCGGCGCTGTCCCCGGAGATGGTTTCATCGTGGCGGCTCTGCACGGCGACGATGGGGCAATGCACCGCATGGAGATCCTGCCGTGCCATCCGGATCAGATGATACAGGTCGCCGCCGCATTTGGTGGGAAAGCCGGGATAGCCGTAATCATAGCGGTCATCCACGGTATAGGGCGAGCCCTCGCGGCTGCGCCACCAGATGGTCGGCATGAAGGGCGCGGCGTACTTCGCCAGGGGCAGCATCCTGTTCCGCGTCGCCATAGGCGCAGAGATCGGCGCGACGGCGGCAGGCTGCATCTGCTCGGCCAGAATAAGCGCCAGGCAGCCGCCCATGCTAAGCCCGGCGACACTGACATGGGTGCAGCGTTCCTTCAGGCGCAAAAAGGCCTCCTTGGCCGCGTTCAGCCAGTCCTCCCAGCCGGTTTGGCCCATGGCCTCCATGGATGTAGCATGGCCGGGAAGGTTGATACCCTCCACCGTGAAGCCGCGCGCATGGAGGCCCTCGCCCAGAAGGCGCATGTGGGCCGCCGAGCCTGTGAAGCCATGAATCAGCAGCACGCCGTGCTCTCCCCCGTCAAGGTGGAACGGCTGGCAGATGGCATCCGTAAAATCACGCATCGGGCGCATGGTATCCTCCCCTTTCATCAGATGCTGTCAATGTCCCGCTGCTTGCCAAGGACAACCAGAATATCGCCCTCATGCAGCGTCATATCCGCGCCGGGCGACGCCAGGAAATCCTTCCCCCGGCGGATGCCCACAATCGACAACCCGTAATTGCGCCGGACGTTGACCTCCACCAGGGTCTTGCCGCACCAGGCGTCGGGGGCGAAGAGTTCGGCGATTTGGTAATCGCCCGAAAGCTCAATCAGCTCGATGATGTTTGGCGTATCCAGCGTCCTTGCAACGCGCTGGCCCATATCCCGCTCGGGGAATACCACGCGATCTGCGCCAACCTTCCTCAGCACCTTGGCGTGCAGGTCATCCACCGCTTTGGCGATGACCAGCGGCACGCCGGCCTCCTTGCAAAGGACGGTCACAAGGATGCTGTCACGGGTGTTGGAGCCAATGGCAACGATGGCTGCGTCAAAATCGCGGATGCCCAGCTGCACCAGAGCATCCTCATCCGTGGCATTGGCCTGCACGGCCTGGGTGACGAAGGGAGCAATGGCGTCCACCAGCTTTTCATCGCTGTCCACCGCCAGCACCTCATGCCCCATCTGGCACAGGTGCCGTGCCACGCTCGCGCCGAACCGGCCCAGGCCCAACACCAGAAACTGCTTCCTGCCCTTCATTGCACACACTCCTTACCCAATGGTGATGTTCTCCTCCGGATATCGTATCCTCGCCTTGCCTGCGCCCTGCTTCTGGGCCATGGCCAGCGCCATGGTCAGCGGGCCGACACGGCCGAAATACATCATCGGTATCAGCACAGCCTTGCTGACAGATGTCAGGGCTGGCGTGCCGATGCTGGTCACGCCGACGGTAGCCATGGCGGAGGTCGTTTCAAACAGCACATCGATGAAAGGGTACCGGCCTTCCTCCGCGAGGGTCAGGAGCATCGTGCCGGTAATCAGGATGAGCAGCGCCACCATCACAATCGCCAGCGCCCGGCGTACCAGCGCAGGCGACAGACGCTTGCCCATCACGGCAATATCCTCATCCCCCCGCACAACTGACCACACGCACAGCAGCAGCACCGCCACCGTGGTGGTCTTGACGCCGCCGCCCGTGGAGGCGCTGGAGGCGCCCACAAACATCAGCAGCACGGACATGAACTTCGACGCATCCGTCATGGCAGTCAGATTGATTGAATTGAACCCCGCCGTGCGCATGGTCGCAGCCTGGAAAAAGGCATTGGCTACCTTGTTCCCTGCCCCCTCCACCAGCCCCAGGGTGGCGGGATTGCCCCATTCTGCAAGGGCGATGAAGGCAGTGCCCATCACCAGCAGCACGCAGGTCATCAGCAGCGTGACGCGGGCGTGGAGGGACAGCGGCCTCCAGCGGAAACGCTGCTCGCTCACCTCGCTAATCACCGCAAAGCCAATGCCGCCAAGGATGATCAGCAGAGCAACCGTCAGCAGCACCAGAGGATCCCCGGCAAAGGAGGTCAGGCTGGTGAAATTCCCAAAGAGGTCAAAGCCTGCGTTGCAAAAGGCGCTGATGGCATGCCAGATGCTGAAATAGATCCCTCTGCCCCAGCCCAGGAGCGGCACAAAGCGCACCGCAAGGATGGCCGCGCCCCCCAACTCGATGAGCGCCACGAGCAAGCCATACCAGCCCGTAAGACGCACCAGGCCGGAAAGCGTGGTGGTGTTCATGGACTCCCGCATGAGCATGCGGCTGCGCAGGGTAATCCGCCTCCCCAGGGCCACCATCACCAGCGTTGCAAAGACCATGAAGCCCAGCCCGCCCATCTGAATCAGGGCAATCAGCACGATCTGCCCAAAAAGAGAGAAGGTCGTGCCTGTATCCACCACTACCAGACCTGTCACGCACACGGCGCTGGTGGCCGTAAACAGCGCATTGCCAAAGCCGATGCTCTCTCCCGCGGCAGTGGCAGCCGGGAGCGTCAACAGCAGCGCGCCGGTGAGGATCATGATCAGAAATCCGAGCGCCATCACGCGCTCCGGGCGGATGGTGCGCTGCATCAGCGCCGCCCCCTCCGCATGCCGTCGTTGGAACATGGTGTACACGCTCCTTTTTAACAAGCTTCCGCTCCATTATACACCGCACCGGCGCGATTGTCTACACGACGCGGAGCACCACCGCCGTCTGATCATCCCGGCGCTGATGGCGATCCGCCGCCAGGGCCGATTGCAGGATCGCCGAGGCGCAGTCAGCGGCGGTCTCCTCCTGCAGGGCGGCGCGGATTGCTTCCTCCAGCGCCGCTTTGCTGCGGAAGGCGTCCTCTACACCGTCCGTCAGGAGGATGAGCACATCCCCGCTGCTTAGCCGCACAAGGTTCTCCCGGCTTTCCGCGTGCTCAAGGATGCCGATGGGCAGCGCATCGCCGGTGAGATGCGTCAGCTTCCCCTGCTGGAGCAGCCACGAGCCCGCCGCGCCCATCTTGTCCAGCGCTGCCTGCCCGCTCCACAGGTCAATGGTCACCATATCCACGGTGGAGAAGCGCTCGCCCCTGCCTGCCAGGAGCATCATGCCGTTCACGGCGGTGAGCGTTTGCGCCCGGGTGTAGCCCGCCTCCAGGCACAATCGCAGCAGCTCGACCGTCTGCCGGGATTCAAAAGCAGCCTTGTCCCCGTGGCCCATGCCGTCAGAGAGCGCTGCCAGATAGCGTCCATCCTGCAAGGTGCCCAGATGCGCCGTATCGCCGCACACATTGCTGCCGGTGATACCCTCTGCCGCCATCGCAGCCTCAAGCTGCATCAGCGGACGCTCGCACAGAAGGATGCGATCTTCATCCACGGTTTTGACCATCAGCGGCGCATCCAGCACCTTCTCCATCAAACCAGCAAGCTCCTCAGCCTGCCTGCGCGCGCCGGTGATGTACTCCAGCTCAAAGGCTGCCTGAATATGCCCCTGCAGCCGCCGTACATAGGACAGATGCACCGGCAGCGCCAATTCCGACAACACCTTGCGGATGCGCCGGGCACTCATGTCATCCCACCAGGATTCCCCGGAGGAGAGCATGGCAAAGCGCCGGGCAGCGCCGGACATGGCCGTGAGATGCGTCACCAGCATATCCCGCTGGTCAAGACCGCGGCGAATAATGCGCTGCTGCTGGCGAGCCTCCTCCCGCAGGATATCCATCGATGCCCTCAGGTGATACAGCCTGTCGCACCCCAGCCCGCGCAGCTCCTCCAAAGCGTCCTGCCACTGGGCATCGCCTGCATCCCGGGCAGCCCAGACGGCCTCCGCCTTTTTGACCGCCAGCTCGCTTTGCATGCAGCCGCAGCGCTCCAGATCGGGGCAGCCGTCGCACAGACGGGCTTCCCACCAGGCGGGCGTGCGATCTTCCTCTGCCTCCACGGGGGATGGCACCGCCCGGGCCATGGCGGCAACGGTCTTCTCCCATGCCCCCAGCGCGTGGGCGGCGTAGGCGTCCCCGGCAGCAGCCTGGCTGGTCAGGAAGCGCCGGAGAAAGATCTGCGCGCGCTCCAGCGTGCGGCGCGGCGTCACGGCGACCGCCGCAGCTGCTGCCACAACGGACAGCGCACAGCCCATCCCGGAGGCCCTCGAGAGGATCAGCGCCATCAGGCTGCCCACGCCAAAGAAGGCGCATGTCACCCAGCGCTTTCCCAGCACCTGTGAAACGCCCGCCAGGAAACCGCCCATGGGCAGCGCCACCGCCAGCGAAAGCGGCAGCCCCTGCATCGCCAGCACCACGCCCGCCAGCATCCCCGCCACGCAGCCCGCGCCCATGGACAGGAACATGGTCATCAGCAGCACGCCCAGCGCAGAGAGCGTAACGCCCACATTCACCAGCAGCAGCATGCGCGCGCCGCCGCACAGCAGCATCGCCGCCAGGAAGCCGACAGACACACGCTCCTCCATGCTGTCGATAGCCCGCGTTCCGGTGACTGCCTTCACCGCGCGATACATCACCGGCGCCGCCAGGGCTGCCAGGGCAACCGACGCTACGCCGAGCATCAGCTCCGCTGCAGTATTCTGCAGGCAATACACGATGGCTGTTGGTAATGCGGCCAGGGCAGTGAAGCCCATGAGCACCGCCGTCTGCCGCCCATAGACCACCATCGGCGCAAAGATGAGCACGCCCAGGGTGATGAGCATCTCCCACCGCGGGGGAAGCCCCCACATCAGCCGCATCAGCAGCGCCGCTATGCAGCCGGCAAGGGGCGGCCTGGTGCGCGCATCGTGCGCCGCCAGGGCCGCTATATAAGCCGCATAGAGGCCGGATGGGATGGACAGCACATCCGCAAAGGAAAGCAGAAAGCCCGGCGCTGCCTCCGCCGCGAAGCCTGCGATGGCCTTCACCTGTGCCGGTGTGAGCGTCCTTCGTGGTGCATGCATCCATCTGTCCTGTCGGCGCTTGCGCTGCCGCACTACCATCTCCGCCATGTCTTCGCCTCCTCGTCTGGGTGATAAGGATACGGCATGCGGGAGAGCCGCCGCGTCGATTGGCGGCGCAGAAAACAGCGAAACCCCGGAGAACAGCACGTCCTCCGGGGGGGAATTCATTCAATGGAGAGCACGGTGTAATCCTCGTCCTCCACGGCCTTGCGCAGGAGGGCTTCATCCACAGGCGTACGCATGTGGACGATGGCGGTGCCTGCCTGATGGCTGACCTCCGCCACTTCCACGCCGTCCAGGGCTTCCAGCGCCTGCTTCACCATCTTCTCGCAGTGGCCGCACATCATTCCGCTGATGTGCATGGTACGCGCGATCCCCTCGCGCTTTTCCATCCTGATCTGCGGCAGCGTCACCGGCTTGATGGCCCAGTCACGCCCTGCATCATGAACGCGAAAGAGGTTCAGCCGCAGCGCATTGGATACCACACAGACGCTTGAAAGTGACATCGCCGCCGCACCGAACATGGGATTCAGCCGCCAGCCCAGCAGCGCGATGAACACACCTGCCGCCAGCGGAATCCCCAGCACGTTGTAGCAGAAGGCCCAGAAAAGGTTCTGGTGGATGTTGCGCAGCGTGGCGCGACCAAGGCGGATCGCCGCCGACACATCGGTCAGCCTGCTGTTCATGAGCACCACGTCTGCCGCATCGATGGCCACGTCCGTACCCGCGCCAATGGCGATGCCCACGTCCGCGCGGGTCAGGGCAGGCGCGTCGTTGATGCCGTCGCCCACCATGGCAACCCGGCCTGCACTGCTCAGCTGCTGGATCACAGCCTCCTTCCCATCAGGAAGCACGCCGGCAATCACGCTGTCAACCCCGGCTTCCCTGCCGATGGCCTCAGCCGTGCGCTGGTTATCGCCGGTGAGCATCACCACGCGCAGGCCCATGCCTTGCAGCTCCTTCACCGCACGCGGGCTTTCCTCCTTGATGGCATCCGCCACGGCGATGACGCCCAGCAGCGTGCGCCCCCTGGCAAAGAACAGGGGCGTTTTCCCCTGTACCGCAAGCGCCTCTGCCTGCTGGCGGACTGCGTCATCCACCTCCGCCCTCTGGTCGATGAAGGCCAGATTGCCGCCGCAGAGCGATTCGCCCTTCAGGGTGGCGGTCAGGCCATTGCCGGGCAGGGCGCGGAAATCCGTCACTTCGGCGATATCACCCTTGAAAGCTGCCATGATGGCCCTGGCAAGGGGATGCTCCGATTTGGCCTCCAGCGCAGCAGCATGGGCAAGCAGCTCTTCTGTCGACAATCCGCTGCTGGGCAGGATATCGGTTACGCGGGGCTCGCCGGTGGTAATGGTACCAGTCTTGTCAAGGGCCACGATCTGCACGCGGCCTGCATGCTCCAGCGACGCGGCAGTTTTGAAGAGGATGCCGTTCTTCGCGCCCAGACCATTACCCACCATGATGGCCACGGGCGTTGCCAGGCCCAGCGCACACGGGCAGCTGATCACCAGGACGGAGATAGCTCTGGCAAGGCTGTTGCCCACCGTTTCGCCCAGCAGCAGCCAGACGATCAGCGTGAGCGCAGCAAGAGCCATCACCACCGGCACAAACACGCCGGACACCCTGTCCGCCACCTTGGCGATGGGCGCTTTGGTCGCCGCCGCATCGGAGACCATTTTGATGATCTGCGACAGGGTTGTATCCTCTCCCACACGGGTCGCCTCGCAGCGCAGGAAGCCGGAGGTATTGACCGTCGCGGCAGAGACGGCGTCGCCGGGCGCTTTGTCCACCGGGATGCTCTCGCCAGTCAGGGCGGATTCGTTGACCGCCGATACGCCATCGATGACCTTGCCATCCACCGGGATGCTCTCGCCCGGACGCACCACGAAGATATCGCCCGTCTTTACCTGGGTGATGGGAACGACCTTCTCCGCGCCATCAACGAGGATGGTCGCCGTCTGGGGCGCAAGGTTCATCAGGGAACGCAGGGCGTCGGTAGTTTTGCCCTTGCTGCGGGCCTCGAGCATCTTGCCCACGGTGATCAGCGTGAGGATCATCGCCGCAGATTCAAAGTAGAACTCATGGAGATAGTGGCCCGCGTGCTCCACCCGGAAGGTCATGGCAAAGAGCATGCACAGGCTGTAACCAAAGGAGGCTGCTGATCCCAGCGCCACCAGCGTATCCATGTTGGGCGAACGGTTCCACAGGGCCTTGAAGCCGCTGATAAAGAACTTCTGGTTGATAACCATCACAGCCCCGGTGAGTACCAGCTCCAGAACGCCGATTGCCAGCGCATTGCCTGCCAGGGGCGCAAACAGCGGCCAGCCCCACATAACATGCCCCATTGATACATACATCAGCACCATCAGAAAGCCAAGGGACCAGATCAGCCGCTGCTTCAACCGCGGTGTTTCGTGATCCGCCAATGCGTCATCCGCCGGGGCTGCGGCGGCCTTGCCCTGCTCCGATGCACCGTAGCCTGCCTCCGTCACCGCACGGATGACCGCTTCCTCGGACGCAGCGCCCTCCACGCCCATGGCATTGGTCAGCAGCGACACGGAAACCGCCGTCACCCCCGGCACCTTGCAGACCGCCTTTTCCACCCGGGCAGCGCAGGCCGCGCAGGTCATGCCGGTCACATGATACTGCTTCATGGATATCACCTCTTATTTCATGAGCTTCTGCAATGTCACAAGAAGCTCGTCAATCACCGCATCGTTGCCAGCGCGGACATCCTCCGCCACGCAGGTGCGAATGTGCTCTGAGAGCAGCACGCGGGTAAAGGCGTTGAGCGCCGCATTGGCGGCAGATACCTGGGTCAGAATATCAGGACAATAGGCGTCCTTCTCCACCATGCCACGAAGGCCGCGAATCTGGCCCTCAATGCGGTTCAGGCGGTGAATGAGGGCGGTTTTCTCCCCATCTGACCGGGGTTTGGTACGGCAAAGCTCACAGGACATCATGATCCCCTCCTGCCACGGCTGTTATACCCCTTGGGGGTATTTTTGATTATATACCCTGCCGGGGTATATGTCAAGAGACAAAAAGCGCTCTCCCCAAACAATGGAGAGAGCGCAGTGCGTATGCCGTTACCAGGTCGCCTTGAGGGCCTCGGCCTCACAGGCCTGATGGTCTTCATCCACGCGATCGGTGCCGTGGGTCATGCTGCCGTAGAAATGCAGGCAGAACTGACCGTCGAAATTGTTATCCGCAATGGTATCGTCGCCATGGGGCTCGGAATAAATGGAGCACGCATACACGCGGCCATTGTAGAGCACCAGCATCGGACGACGGCGCCAGGAGAAGGAACCGCCGTTGATCTTCTTGAGGATGGCCGTATCCGCCGCAGTGAGCGGCTCGGCGTCCAGATGGCTTGCGCCGGCCTGACGCTTGGCCGTAAAGACCAGACCGGTCTTCACATCCTTGACCTGGAAGATCGCGCCGCGCGGAATGCGGGATGCACCGCCGTTGAACCAGTCGAGGCGCTCGGTAACGTAGGTGCCGCTGGAGGCTGCGGTGTACTTCTTTGCAGAGGAGGAATAGAGCTTTTTGAGGGTATCCTCACCGGCGATGCCATCCTGCGTCAGGCCGTTGAGCTTCTGGAAGGAGATCAGCGCCTGGCGGGTGCCGTAGCCGAATTCGCCGTCAATGGTGTTGGAGTAGTAACCCAACTCCTTCAGGCGTTCCTGCATCTTCCTGACCGCCGCGCCGCTGTCTCCGGGCTTGAGGGTGGTCGAGGTATCACCGCTGCTGGAGGAACCGGAAGAGCTGCCGGAGGAAGAGGACGAACCCGCCTTCTTCGCATCGGAGGAATACAGCAATTTGAGGGTCTTGGAACCGGCAATGCTGTCCTGCGTCAGGCCATTGTTGGCCTGGAAGGCCAGCACCGCCTTGCGGGTACCGGAGCCATACACGCCATCGCGGGAGCCGGAGTAGTAGCCCAGTTCACGCAGGCGATACTGCATCTCCTTGACCTCATCGCCCGTATCGCCGGGGCGCAGGGTGCCATCGGTGGAGCCGGAGGAGCTGGAAGAACCAGAGGAAGAGTCCTCGTCGTCATCCGCGTCTGCAGCGGCCTTGGCAGAGCTGGAATAGATCTTGTTCAGCGTAGCCTTGCCTGCCACGCCGTCCGCCGTCAGACCGTTGCGGCTCTGGAAGGCCTTCACTGCCTTCTTGGTCAGGCTGCCGTAGCTGCCGTCCACGGTGGTCTTGTAATAGCCCAGCTCCTTCAGGCGATTCTGCAGCTTCTTGACTGCCGCGCCGTAATCGCCGGCCTTCAGCTGTTCTACCTCATCGTCATTGACGTCTTCCTCGTCAGCCTTGAGGGCGGAGGAGGAATAGAGCTTCTTGAGGGTCGCCTCGCCCGCGATGCCGTCAGCATACAGGCCATGCTTCTTCTGGAAGGCCTTCACGGCAGCGGTGGTGCTGTCGCCATAGACGCCGTCACGGGAGCCGGTGTAGTAGCCCAGCTCGCGCAGCTTGGCCTGCAGGGTGCGCACCGCCTCGCTCTTGGCGCCGGGACGCAGCACGCTGTCGTCGGAGGAAGAAGAGCTGTCCTCTTCCTTCGCATCATCGGCGGCCTTCTTGGCAGAGGAGGAATTCAGGATCTTCAGGGTAGTCTCGCCCACCACGCCGTCCACAGTCAGCCTGTTGCGCTCCTGGAAGGCCTTGACCGCCGCGATGGTGCCGGAGCCATACACGCCGTCGATGGATTTGTTGTAGTAGCCCAGCTCCTTCAACCGCTGCTGCACGTCCTTGACGGCCTGGCCCCTGGCGCCCTCGCGCAGCGCGCCATCATCATCGGAGGATGCAGTCTTGTCGTCCTCATCATCGTCATCGGCGGCCTTCTTGGCGGAGGATGAGTTCAGCTTTTTCAGCGTCGTCTCGCCCACCACGCCGTCAACCGTCAGGCCATTGCGCTCCTGGAAGGCCTTGACTGCCTTGATCGTGCCGGAGCCATACACGCCGTCGATAGACTTACTGTAATAGCCCAGCTCCTTTAGCCGCTGCTGCACGTCCTTGACAGCCTGGCCCCTGGCGCCCTCGCGCAGGGTGCCGTCATCCTCATCCGCCTTGTCGGCAGAGGAGCTGGACGAGCTGCTGGAGGTCGCTGCCTTTTTGGCAGAGGAGGAATTCAGCTTTTTCAGCGTCGTCTCACCGATAACGCCGTCCGCCGTCAATCCGTTGCGCTCCTGGAAGGCCTTGACCGCCTTGAGCATGCCAGAGCCGAACACGCCGTCAATCTTGCCGTCGTAATACCCCTGCTCCTGCAGGCGCTCCTGCACTTCCTTCACCGCCTCGCCGCGATCACCGGATTTGATGGTCTCGTCATCCACATCCGGGATCGTATCGGAGGTCTTGATGTAGCGGGTCATCACATAGCCGGTATAGCGGCCATATTTGACCTTGTACCAGCTGCCATCCTGATGAATGATGGTCACTTCCTCGCCCTTGCTCAGGGTCTGGAGCGCATCACTCTTGGTGGACTTTTCTTCACGCAGCACAAGGCTGTCAACCTTCACCGTACCCGACGCCGCCAGCGCAGTGGTGGTGAACAGCAGCATGATCACCGTCAGAAACAGCGTGACCAGGCTGCGTTTGCCGATGCGGTTCATGAGAACAACTCCTTTCGCAAATCAAATATATTACATTCGTGTTTCATTGTCAATAACTATTTTGGTTTGTTTTACAATTTTGTCATATTTGCATCTGTACACAGCATATCGCATACACGCATCTATATTATATAATAAGGAAAGCGGAAAGTAAAGCAAAAAACCGAAAAATAACACAAGAAATGCTTGACAAGGCCCTGGAGTTGTGCTAATATATTTGAGGTTTCGAAGAAGCCCATGAGGTCGGGTTCTGCCCGACAAGCGACAGCGATTGACAAAATCGCATAGCGAAGCCGCGCGCGGAGCTTGCTCCGGGAGCGGTCGACGCCGTAGACAGCCGGTATCCGTAAGGATGTAAAGGGACTTTGTCCTGCCTGCCGAGGTGTAATGGATATAGCATTGCTTTGCTCATCCCTTGCACCTGTTGCAAGGGTTTTCTTTTACTCCCAAACCGTTAAGGAGGTGCAAGAAAAATGAGCAAGGTGCATGAGATCAAGCCCGAGAAGGTAGCAGTTGTTGCTGATATCGTCGAGAAGCTGAAGAATGCGCAGTCCGTGACCATCTGCTCCTACTCCGGTCTGACCGTTGAGCAGGTGACTGAGCTGCGTAAGCAGTGCCGTGAGCAGGAGGTTGCGTACGTCGTGCTGAAGAACCGTCTGGTTCTGCGCGCGCTGAACGAGCTGAACATCACCGGTCTGGATGATCTGCTGAACGGCCCCAACGCCTTCGTGTTCTCCATGAAGGACGCCGTGTCCGGCCCCAAGGTCATCAACGACTACATCGAGAAGAACAAGCTGCAGGCCCTCAAGATCACCGGCGGTATCCTGGAAGGCAAGGCCATCGACGTGGCCACCGTCAAGGCGCTGGCGAATCTGCCCAGCCGCGAAGTGCTGCTGGCCAAGCTGCTTGGCTGCATGTCCAACACCGTTGCAAGCTTTGTCCGCGTCATCGATGCGTACCGCAAGAAGCTGGCCGGCGAGGAGTGAATTCGGCACGTTTTTCCGCCAACCTTGGTTTGAGTCTCTTGTTGACTCCCGCACCCATCGTTGGTCGAAAGACAACGTTCATCCCTCGGACACGCGCTGCCTGATGGCAGCATAAGGGGATCACTCCCCTGCCCAACCACAACATTTACTTAAAGGGTCAAAGACCCCATGAAAATAGGAGGAACATCAAAATGACTCATGCTGAGATCATTGCCGCCGTCGAGTCTATGACGGTGCTGGAGCTGGCCGATCTGGTCAAGGCCATGGAAGAGAAGTTCGGCGTTTCCGCCGCTGCCACTGCTGTTGTTGCTGGCCCCGCCGCTGGTGCTGCTGCCCCCGCTGCTGAGGAGAAGACTGAGTTCGACGTCGTGCTGAAGGGCTTCGACGCCGCTGCCAAGCTGAAGGTTCTGAAGGTTGTGCGCGAAGTGTGCGGCCTGGGCCTGAAGGAAGCTAAGGACTTCGTTGAGGCTGTGGCTGCTGGCCCCAAGACCGTCAAGGAAGCTCTGTCCAAGGAAGATGCCGACAAGCTGGCTGCCCAGCTGAAGGAAGTTGGCGGCGAAGTCGAGATCAAGTAATCTCGTACGTCTCCAGGACGATTTCAAAGGGGATGCTCGTAAGGGCGTCCTCTTTTTTTGTACGCTGCAAAAATCGGAGGGCACACACCCTCCGATTTCTTATTTACCTTTGACATTGGAACCCCAGCATGATGATCTCACTGCCGTCAAAGACACTTGTTTCCTTCACATCCCCCTCCGGCCAGCGGATGAACCCGCTCTTCTTCAGGATGCGAAGGCTAGGGGTATTGTGTGGGAAGCACCCGGCGTAGATCGCATCATATCCATGTGCAAACAGATATCGAAGCGCCAGACGATACGCCCGTCCGCCCCATCCCTTGCCCCGATGGGCAGGATACATCCAAATCGCAAGGTCTGGATGCTCCTCGTCCGGGCTCAGGCGCAGAACGCCGAGCCTGTTGCCCGTGCATTTGTCAACGGCAACCGCCCAAAATGGAAAGGCTGAAATTTCACCGAAAATGTCCACTTGCCCGTTTTCCGGCAGGATGAAGTTGTAGCCGCGCTGGGTCGCATCATCCTGCCAGCAGGCACAAAAATCAGATGCATCCTCCTCGGTGTAAGGGATCAGGGCGATGGCATCGTCTTCAATGTAATGCTGCGTCATTCGCTTACCTCAATCGTAAAAGCCGTTGTCAATCAGCTGCTGCACAAACGCAGCAATGCTCCCCGCTTCTACCGCCACATCAAAGCTGAAGGTGAAGAATACCTCCTCCTCCCCGCTTTTCCGGATATTCTCGCGCATCTCCTCCACAGACATGCCGTCCTTATAAAAGTCCAGCAGATAGTCCTCCACGCCATAGGCCTCAAAGGACGTGCCTGTCCAATGCTCGAAGGTGCACCGCAGCGCCTTGTCACGCGACAGCTTCGCAGTCACGGCGGTCATGTCAAAATGCAGCTCCACATCGCACACGCCCGTGACGCTGATCTCCGGGATCGGAAAGCTGTCCATGGCATATTCGCCGTGCTCGTCGCGCCTGTAATGCCCGTTGAACCAGCCTGTGCTGACAGGAAACAAGCCTGCCAGCACGGACTGAATCTCCCTCCTGCGCTGCTCAAGAGGCGCGTAGAGGCCATTGAGCAAAGCCCTGTCTTCCTGCCTCATTTCTTATCCTTCTGCTTGAAGAGGTACTCGTCGACCTTCTTCCTGATCTCATCAGAGATGGTCTTTTCCACCGGGAACACGGCGGCATTGGCGACGCGCTGGCTCAGCAGCAGCGCCTGTTGGAGGGTGATGTCCAGCGCTTTGGCGTCGATGTAGTTGCTCTTCAGGTTATCGCGGCGGTCGTGGATGTAATTCGCACCGCCTGCGCCGAAACGGCACAGGTTGATCGCCGGGACTCCCTTGTCCGCAAAGGGAATGCAGTCGCTGGAGTAGATATCCAGCCGCACGTCGCAGGGAATGCCCGCCTCGCGCATCATCGCATCCACATAGCCCACAACCTTATCAGTCGCCAGCACGGGCGCGGCGTTCTGGCCGAGGATGGGCGCCGCCACGTCAACGTTGATCATCAGGACATGCTTTTCCAGCTCATCCTCATGGGCCTTCACCCAAGCCTTGGAGCCCAGGAGCCCCTGCTCCTCGCTGCCGTACCAGTTGAATTTGAGCGTGCGGGCAGGCTTGTGCTCGGCAAAGTAGCGCAGCAGCTCCATCAGGATCACACTGCCGGACATGTTGTCATACACGCCGGTGGAGAAGTACACGCTGTCATAATGCGCGCCAAAGGAAATGATCTCCTCTGGCTTTTCGCTGCCCTCAATCACCGCACAGACATTCTGGCTGACGCCCTCGTAGTCCTCGGCGGACAGCTCGATATGCATCTGCGTCGCGCCGCGGCGGACGATCTCCGCAGCGTCGGCCGTGCGCAGGTGGAGCGCCACCGCCTGGCCGAAATCATCCGTCAGCGTCTCGCGGAGCTTGCGGATGTCGCAGTCGGTTTCGCCGCGGCGGTCAAGGGTCGTGCCGTCGAAGGTCAGGATCGCCGCCACACCGGCCTTTTGCAGCTTCTCATACACCTTGCGGCCAAGGCGGCCATTGACCATCACGATCTTGCCCTTGACGTTGGTCAGATGGGCCGGCAGAACATTCTCAGCATAATAGAACTCCGCATCCAAACCGCCCTCAGGGGTGGACAGCGCACGCTCATAGCCCGTGCACTCATATTCCTTCCGATAAGGAGCCGTCACCACCAGCTTGGCCTGATGCACACGTCCGCACTTGACGGAAAACTCCTCAATATGCGCCTCACACCCGGTGGACTGAGCAACCTCCAGCAGCCTCTGAGCCGCCTTCTTCTCTGCCTCGGAACAGCTGACACGCTCATATGCCAGCTCCTTCAACAGCGCAAACGCGCGATGTGCAGACACCTTCATAACACAACGTACCTCCTGTGTGCTTTTTTGCCATCATAACACTGTTCTGTTCTTTTGGCAAGGGGAACACCAGAGGCTCTGCCTCTGGACTCCGCTTAGGGGCACTTCGCCCCTAAGAACCCCTTTTCGCGATCTTTCTTGTATTCCTTCGGTTGAAGTTGTGCCCGCGTGGTTGTTGGAGGAACGTAATCTTGTAATGCTTTGTTGATCATGCTTTGGCTCGGATCAGTGAACAAGTTCACGGAGTCCTCGCGTCGCCCGCAGCTCGCACCTGCCTTTGCGGCAGCAAGAGGCGGCCCCCCTCCTGCGGAGAGGTACGGGAGTATGTGGGGACTAAAAGGCTCCCCCCTGAGCCGCAACACGTTAAGAAAACATGCCAGTGGCATGTTTGCCAGCGGCATGTTTTTAGCCAAAGCGCAGGGAGCAATCCATGATTGCAGCGAGATATCTGTCGCCGCGTGACGCCTGCGAGGGGCTCTGCGCGTCCGCAGATGCGGCCCTTCTCCAGGGCTGACGGAATGCCAATGTACAGGCTGGTTCAATCTTCTGCAACCTGAATTGTGGGGCAACGGATGACAAGATCGGTGTGCGTGCCGTTTTCGTGATGGCCAAAGCCGAAGTGGCAGGTGTCGATAATGCTCTCATCTACACCGATGAGGCCTGTTGGCTGCATGGCAGACAGACCCTGTCCCAGCTCCACAAGGGTGCGGGCATCCTCTGGCAAAGCGAAGATGCGCGCCTTGAATTCATCCGCCATGGCATTGCCGTAGACGTCAGCGAGCACACCGTTTCGCACCTCCACCGTCACTGGAGACGGCACGAGGCCGAAATAGGCCAGCTCCTGCGCAAAGACGCGGAGCTGCCCCACCGTCACATCCACAACGATGCGTCCGTTGGCGCTGCCAGGGATGACCTCGCTTGATGTTTCTGACGGCGGCAGAAAGCAGAAGCCGCCGTCCGCGGTGATCTCATGGGCGCAGGTGGCAAAGGGCCCCGTGCGCAGCGTCAGCTCCGTTCCGGCGGCATTGGTGATGCGCAGGAGCTTCTCCGGGGGAAGCGCGCCACGCTCAGAGATTTTGGCATACACGGCTTCCTTGGGCGTGGCGAGCCCCTCCACCAGCGAATCATGGCGGATGCCCAGGCGGATGAAGGCGCACTTCGCCGCCAGCCACGCAGGCTTTCCCATCGCGGAAAACCAGCGCGGCATCGACAGATAGCTGTCAAAACCTTGCAGCACAAGCACCAGATCGCAGGGTTTGAGCGCCATCAGGGCAGACCGCAGGGCGTCGGATGCATCGTAAAGGCAGACGGTACAGGGATGCTCCGTCTGCCTGGCCACGCGGCAGGCGATGTCATGCTGCCCATCATCCGTAACCAGCACGATGCGCGCCCCGTCCGCAAGTGCGCACCACCGCTCAAGCAGCGTATCGAAAAGCATGAGTACCTCCACAGCATATTTTCTCCATCATATCACATCCGGCGCACCATCCGCAAGCTGCCCGGCATAGCACACGGTGGTCACGTGGGTGGTGAGCTGGCCGTTCACCGCATGCTGGTCAAAGATGCGCTGCACCTCCCGGCGGAAGTGCTCGCCCGCCACTGTCCCCGGTTCCGGCGCGTAGGAGGCCGAGGTCATGCCGCCGTAGAAGCGCTCAAAGGGCTGATGCATCGTATTGTCAAAGGCAAAGCGCTGCCAGCGGCCCTTGCCGTACAGGTCATCGGCACGCTCGTTCCTGGTGCGCTGCCGGGGCCGCGGGTAGGTGCGGTACTGCTGCTGGACGCTCTGCATAGCCTCGTCATAATCATTGTGCTCAAAGTGGTTCCACAGGAGAAACACCCATCCACCCGGCTTGAGGATGCGGCGGAATTCCGCGCGGGTCTGCACATTGTCGAACCAGTGGTATGCCTCGCCCACCGTAATCACGTCCACACAGTGATCAGGCAGATGGGTATGCTCCGCACTGGCGGCCACCACGGTGACATTCGCCATCGGCTGTGTCCGCTGCTCCAGCACGCGCCGCATGGATTCGCTCGGCTCCACCGCATACAGCTGCGACGCTCCCGGCGCTAAGAGAACCGCCAGCTTGCCCGTACCGCTGCCCATATCGGCATAGGCCGCGCACTCCCCCGCCCTTTGGCGGATCATCTCAATCGCCTGCGCCGGATAGCTGGGCCGGTAATCATCGTAGTGATTCTGCTTGTCCACAAACAGGGCACAGTCATGCCTGCACTTGCGGATGCGCGCCCGCAGCGCCTCATCATGAAAGGCTGCGTCAATGGCGCGTTCATCCAGCGTGCCGCCATGCTGCAAATGGTAGACAACGGCCTCCGCCAGCAGGCGCTCGCGGCCCTCGCCATCCCGCAGACACATTTCAGCCGTCTGTCCCGTCATACGGAGAACACCCTCTGCCATGCCCTGCCACAAGAGCGATGCTTCCCCGAAGGTATCGCGTACGGTATGCAGCGCTGCCACGCCTTCCATCAGCCTTGCCACATCAAGGGGACGGCGCAGGCGGATCGACCCTGCGCTCAGCAGCGCATCCGCCGTGGTGTGCAGCACCTCGGACAGGGGCAGCAGAATGGACGCGTCCGGCAAATTTTCGCCATTTTCCCATTTTGAAACTGCCTGACAGCTCACGCCAAGCCTTCCGGCCAGCTCCCGTTGGGAAAGGCCCCTTTCCCGCCGCAGCAGGGCGATATAGCTGCCGATCATCGTCAGATCCATGTGTATTCCCTCCTTGTACAACCATCGTAACACAGCAGCATGGAGTTCGCAATAACGGATTGCGGGAGCGGGGTTGAGCAGCGGTTGACGAAAGAGATCAGGACAGCTTCACTGGGCGCATGGCATAAGGCGGATGTTTGGGGCGTTCTTATACGTTGCCATCCCGGCGCTGCGGGACACGTTTTTCCATCAGCAGATGGAGGAATGTCACTCAGATAACCGCAATTCACAATATTTGCAATTCACAAGCCATTGCTATTGATTTATTGTAAATGTTGCTATATAATATGTCTATATCAAGCCATGTTTGCTGCTGCACACCTGGTATATGGAGGGAATCGAATGAATACATTGAACATCTATGCCTTTGCCGACGAGGCCTCTGGAAAGCTGGATGGCCAGATTGCTGCAATGCGCCGCAATGGATTGAAGGGCCTGGAAATCCGTGGAGTAGATGGTCAGAACATTGCTGACATCACGCTGGAAAAGGCCCGCGAGGTGCGCCGCAAGCTGGACGATGCCGGGCTTTGCGTCTGGTCCATAGGATCGCCCATCGGCAAGATTGGCATCGCATCGGATGGCTTCGCCGCGCATCTGGACAAGCTGCGCCACGTGCTGACGCTATCGGACATCCTGGGTGCGAAGAACCTGCGCATGTTTTCCTTTTTCGTTCCGGAGGGGCAGGCGGATATGTACCGCCATCAGGTCATTGACCGGGTTGGCCAGATGGTACGCGTGGCAAAGGGCAGCGGCGTGAGCCTGTGTCATGAAAATGAAAAGGGCATCTACGGCGACATGGCCGATCGCTGCTGGGAGCTGCTGAACACCTTCCCCGAGCTTGAGGGCGTGTTTGATCCGGCGAATTTCATTCAGTGCGGACAGGATACGGTAGAAGCCTGGAAGCTGTTGCGCAGCCGGATCAAGTACCTGCACATCAAGGATGCTCTGCCGGATGGCAAAGTTGTTCCCGCCGGCAAGGGCACTGGCTATGTGCGCGCCATTCTGGATGATTTCCGCAGCCGCGGCGGCTGTGATGTGACCGTCGAGCCGCACCTGAGCGTGTTTGATGGCCTGAAGGATCTGGAGCAGGCCGGAAACAGGACGCAGGTGGACGCCTACTGCTACGAGAGCAGCGACGCAGCCTTTGACGCGGCCTGCAGCGCGCTCAAAGAGCTGCTGTAAAGGAGGACAGGATGATGGAGAAGAAGATTCGTCTGGGTGTAATCGGTATCGGCAACATGGGCAGCGGTCATGCCTGCCGCGTGGTGGACGGTGAATGCCCTGATTTTGTGCTGACGGCGGTGGCAGATATCAACCCTGCCCGCGAAGCATGGGCAAAGACGCGTCTGGGAGAGGACGTTGCATTCTTCCACGACGCTGCCGCCATGCTGGACAGTGATCTGATCGACGCATGCATCATTGCCACGCCCCATTACGATCACCCCCGCCTGGCCATTGAGTGCATGAAGCGCAGCATTCATGTCATGGTGGAAAAGCCCGCCGGTGTGTATACCCGGCAGGTGCGTGAAATGAATGAGATGGCAGACCAGCATCCCGAGGTGGTGTTCGGGCTGATGTTCAACCAGCGCACCAACTGCGTCTACCGCAAGATGCGCGAGCTGGTGCAGTCCGGCAAGTACGGACGCATCCGCCGCACCAACTGGATCATCACGGACTGGTACCGTCCGCAGGTGTATTATGATTCCGGCGCATGGCGCGCAACCTGGGCGGGCGAGGGCGGCGGCGTGCTGCTGAACCAGTGTCCCCATCAGCTTGATCTGTGGCAGTGGATCTGCGGCATGCCGGTGAAGGTACAGTCCCACCTGAAATACGGCCTGTGGCACGATATTGAGGTGGAGGACGATGTGACCACCTATGTGGAGTACGAAAATGGTGCGACGGGCGTGTTCGTCACCACCACCGGCGACGCCCATGGCTCCAACCGCTTCGAAATCCAGATGGACAGGGCCAGGCTGGTGGTGGAGCATAATCAGTTGCACCTGAAGGAATTCAGCGTCTCCGAGCCGGAATGGAGCGCCGCCAACAAGAAGCCCTTCGCCAGCATGCCGACGGTGGACTGCGTTGTGGAGACTGACGGGCTGAACGAGCAGCACACGGGCGTGGTGAATGCCTGGGGCGGTGCGATCCTGCGGGGTGAAAAGATGATCGCCGATGGCCGCGAGGGCATTCATGGCCTCATGCTGTCCAACGCCATGCACCTGTCCGCCTTCCTGGGTAAGGAGGTGGAGCTGCCCATCGACGAGAATCTGTTCTATGAGGAGCTGTCCAAACGCATCGCCACCTCCCGGCACAAGAAAGCATCTGCCGCGCAGGCGGTCGTCGCTGATCTGAGCAACACCTTCAACGGAACGAAATAAGCGGCACAAACGCAAGATGCCTCCCCAGCCACAGCGGTGCGGGGAGGCATCTTATGTGTCCGTTAATCAAAATCCGGCAGCTCGTCCAGCGTGATCACGTACTCGCTGTCATAGACTTTCTTGAGCAGCGCTGCTTCGGTGTATTCGTCAGAGTACTTCAGCTTCTTGTACACGAAGTCGCCGCCCCATGTGTTGAACCAGAGCCAGCGGGCATTGGTCTGGATGAGCTGATCAATATCCGGCACAACGCCGCATTCCGTCAGCGCGATGAGCTTGTTTTCTCCCGGCACGTCCAGGAGCTTGGAAAACTTCGAGTTCTGAGCGCTGTAATCGTGCTTGTCTGCATAAATATCCTCACCGATGATATCGACATATGCATCTCCGGGATACCATTCAGCCGTGCTGGCGTTCCAGATCCAAATGAGGTTGTTGCAGCCGTAGGTGCAGGTCAGCTCGTTATAGAGGTAGACCCACAGCTGCTTGAAGGGCTCGGCGCCCTTCGCACCCCACCAGAACCAGCCGCCGGAGGCCTCGTGCAGGGGCCGCCACAAGACAGGGATGCCCTGCTCCTGCAGCCGCAGGAGCTGCTCGGCGATGGCTTTGATGTCCCGGTCGAGGTATTCCTTGCCCCTGGGATCGCTGCCATTCATGACGGCCTCAATGTCAAAGTCCGTGTTGCGGGTGTAGAAGCCGCCCCACCAGCGGGGATTGCCGTTGTCAGTGCCGTCCTTGAGGTACTCATTGGGGGCGTTCCAGTGCCAGCAGAAGGTTACGATGCCGCCCTGGTCGTGGAACTTGACCGCCTGCTCGACGGAGCTGCCGCCGCTGCTGCCATGCTCCCGGCGGGCAGGGCTGTAGCTCATCATGTCAAGCCCGAGGACAGCCGGGTACTTGCCCGTAACCTGATAGATCGTATAGCATTCGGAGCCGATGGTGCCGTACTCGCAGTGCTGACCGGCCAGCGTGACCTTGCCATAGCACTCGCACAGATAGGTGAAGAGCTGCTGTGCATCCTCGTTGGCGTTGGGATTGGTGAGGACAGGCTCCACATCGTACACGCTGTCCGGGATTTTCTCTGCCGGAGTTACGGTCAGGCTGTCCAGCCATATCCAGCCCCATGACTTGTTCACAGTGACGGTATGTTCGCCAGCCGTCAGCCATACGCCGCGCAGGGTATCCGCCTCATATGCCTCGCCGGAGCAGGAGAATTCGCCCTGCGGCTTACCGTCCACGGACACCTTGTTTGTCTTGCCTCCGCCGATGCCCCTGCATACAAAGGTCAGGTCATACGTGCTGTCAGCCGGAACGCTGATGATGAAATTCACCGTGTCCTCACTGCCTTCAAATCGTCCGACAGCCTTGCCGCCGGAGGCAGCGGCGTCCGTTGCCACGGTGCTCTTGCCGTGCAGCACGGCATTCTCTGCCTCGTAGAGGGTCTCTTCTGCCAGCGCTGCGCTGGAGAGCGTCATCATCAGCGCTGCTGCCAACAGCCATGCAAGCTTCTTCATCCTGATAGAACCTCCTTGAAAAGAAACGCCCCCGGGCGCCGCAGGAATGCTCACGCTCCGGGGGCTGGGTATGTTCGGTGCCTGTCAGTATGCAGGTTTACTCACCCATGATGGCGGTGATAGCATCCTGAATCGGCTGCTTGAACATTTCCTGATACTGGGCAACTGTGTAATCGCCATTGACCAGCGCGGTGATCTCCAGGCTCACGCCCAGGTTGTTGATCATGTCGAACTGTGTCTTCAGGCCCATTTCGTACATGACGTTGAAGTTGTAGTCCTGCAGATCAACATCCTTTGCAACCACGCCGTACCACCAGCCCAGCGCTTCCTCGTTGTCGCGGATATCCAGTGCCTCGTCATCGGACTGGGGGTTGTTGGGATCATAGTTGTACCAATTCAGAATGTCATAGAGCACGTTGAAGACGAATTCGGGGTCCTCCACACCCACAGGAATCATATACCCCGTAGAGCCGATGGCCTTACCGGCATTGGTTTCCGCATTGCCGCTGGGACCAACAGGCCACGGAACGAATACCATATCGAACTCCAGAGGAGTAAGCTCCGGATGCTTATAGGCATAGTCGCTGTTGCTGTCCATGATCCACGCAGCCAGAGGAGAGAAGGCAACCTTCTGCTCGCGGTACAGGAAGCGGCACACGTCCCAACCGTTGACCTCGGGAATCGGATGCATGATGCCGTAGGTGACATTCATATCCTGCATGAACTGCAGCACCTCGCCAACCTCGGGAGAGGTCAGGTTCTCGGTCGTGTTCGCAGCGATGTAGGTTCCGTTGGACATGAGCAGCTCGTTCAGATAATCCTCCGGCCAGCCGCCGAAGCCGTAAACATCGATGATGCCATCGCCGTCCTTATCCTTGGTCAGCACCTGACAGTACTCGATGAACTTATCCCAGGTCCACTCGCCGCGCTCCACCAGATCACGCGGATCTTCCAGATTCGCGTCCTCGATCATCTGCAGGTTGAAACCCAGCGGGTTGGTATCGGCAACCATGTTTTCCTTCTTGTTGGCAATCAACAGAGAAACGCCGCCATTGCCCACATCCACATAGGACAGGACTTCATCCGTACCGGTGATCACGGGATGATCCGCAGGCAGCACGTCCTTAAGATCCACGGCCAGACCGTTGGCTATGGCAGGGGCTGCCACGGCCATGCCGACCATATACACATCTGCGTCAGGCGTGCCGGCCAGAATGGAGGTGTTGATGGACTCCTTGGAGCCGGAATAGGTCATGTTCATGAACTCAAAGGTGACGTTCCACTCTTCCTCAACTTCCTTAACCTTGGCGAACATCATGTCCTGAGAGATATCGCCGGAATAGCCGGGGTTGTCCTCAACGCTTAAATGGGTGGAATCGTAGAAAATATCCCAAGTGGTGCCGATCACGATGTGGCGGGGGGCCTCGGCGGTGGCGATACCAGCCATGGAGAGCAGCATCATAAGCGCCAGAGCCAGAGCAGTCAACTTCTTCATTGTCTTACCTCCTGTATATTCTGTACCGGATTAGTGCGCCTGGCCGACGGTGACGCTGTACACGTTCCACGCGCCGGAGGATTCACACTGCATGCGTGCGCCCCAGGTAGAAACATCCTCGCCCAGCACCTCGGCGATCTCCTCAAAGGTGATCTGCGCGGTCCTGCCGTCGGTATCGGCGGTCTGGGACTGGATGCGCTTCCAGCCAGCGTCAGAATCCGGGAAGACCAGCCAGATGTTGTTCGCCTTGGATTCGTAGCTGATGGTGACCACGGAGCCGGGTACCAGCGCAGTCTTGATCTCCTCGGTCATTTCAAAGCCGCTCTGGCTCCATCCGCCAGCAGAACAGGTGAAGCCCGCAAAATCAACCGCGCCGGACACGCCGGTCAGCTGGTTGACCTTGCCCACGTTCACCGCATAGACCTTCCACTCGGAGCCAGCCTCGCACTGCAGGCGGGCGCCCCAGCCAGCCTTGTCCTCGCCGACAGCGGCAACGATCTGCTCATAGGTGATATAAGCCTTGCTGCCGATGATGGTCGCCTGGCCGTTGTTGCCGATGCGCTTCCAGCCAGCGGCGGAATCAGGCAGAACGATCCACATGCTGCCGTCCTCAGATTCAAAGTCGATTTCGATGGCCGTGCCAGGCTGCAGGGCGTCGAGCACCTCCTGGGTAAAGTCGAAGCCGCTCTGGCTCCAGCCGCCAGCAGAGCAGGTGAAGCCAGCGAATTCCACCGGGTTGCTCAAGGCCAGACGGGGCGCAGCCTGACCGACCTTCACGGAGTAGACCTTCCAGGTATCGCCAGCCTCGCACTGCAGGCGGCCGCCCCAGGTGGAGGTGTCTTCGCCCAGCACAGCGGCGATCTGCTCGTAGGTGATCTGCGCGGTGGTCTGGGAGTTGTTGATGGAGGCCTGATTGTTGTTGCCGATGCGCTTCCAGCCGGCAGCGGAATCGGGGAACACGAGCCACATGGTACCGTTGGCGGACTCAAAGGAGATTTCGACCACGGAGCCGGGCACCAACGCCGCACGGACTTCCTCGGGAATGTCAAAGCCGTTCTGGCTCCAGCC
Organism: Clostridia bacterium; assembly: GCA_017481825.1. GTDB lineage: Bacteria > Bacillota > Clostridia > Christensenellales > Aristaeellaceae > UBA11524. Next base: position 17,337 of record JAFUOR010000095.1, on the reverse strand, counting down.
GCCAGCCTCGCAGGTGAAGCCGGGGAATTCCACCACGTTCGTCAGCACGGACAGGTTGGACAGGTCAGCCTCGGTCACAGGAGAGCTCCACACGGCAGACAGATCCAGCGGCAGCGCATTGCCCTGAGCATCAAAGAACTGCAGGTTGGACAGGTAGATATCGCGGGGTTCCTCACCTGGGAAACGGCCGGAATCGACGAAGGTGTCCGTTTCCTTGGTGATGAGCAGGTACTCGCCGATGCCAGCGGTCAAGGTGCTGCCAAAGGTGACCTTGGCAGTCTTGGGGTTCTTGTTCTTCATGTACACGGACCAGTCGTAGCCGGTCTTGACCAGATCCTCGCCGGTCACGGTGTACACCTTGCCGGACTGGGAGTAGAACTTGCCGTCGCTGCCCAGCTCCACGCCCACGTCGAAGGTCATGGAGGCAAGCTTTACGTAGTTCTCGCCCAGCAGCCCCTCGATGTTCAGCGCGATGTAGGGCACCTTGGCCTTCACATCCACATGCAGCGCCTTGCCGCCGTTGTAGTCCACAACGGACAGCTCGCATGCGTCTGCGTTGCCAGCCGTGGTATCCACGCCGAGAAAGGCGTAATTGCCATCGACAAAGTCAATGATCGTTGCAGGAGCTGATTCAGCCATCGCGGTCACACAGCTCATGACCATGGCGATCAGCAGCAGACAGGAAAGCAGCTTCTTCAATTTTTGCAACCTCCTCAGGTTATCCCTCTCCGGGATGGTCGGTGCGGCAAATGCCGCAGCCCTGCCGGGATTCAATGGGACATCGGATCTTTCGCAGGGACTTGAATTACCTGACGGGATTATGGTAGAATACAGCGTCAGGCAAGATTTGCAATGCTCCGTTCACGATCTTCCTGATGGCCGGGACTTGCAGCAGCCGCCGTCCAAAGCCTGCTGCTGTAAGTCCCGAATTAACCTCCCTTCTGCCACAATGTGCGGGAAGATGTAACGTTTGTTGTCATAGATATTCTATCAACATTTGCAAAATCCTTCTTAAAAATCTTGATTTTTTGCAAAAATTGCTGTAAAATATAAATACAGAGGAGTCCGACATGATTCAGATGATCAATCACCCGGTTTGGCGGTTTGAAAATCAGATGCCCGAGGGGCGTGAATTTGAGATCTACCATTCCACCAACACGAATCCCCAGCCGTCCATTTATCATGGACATGGTCACTATGAAATCTATTTTCTTCTGCGCGGCTCTTTGAAGGTCATTGTGGAGGAGCTGGATCTGAATCCCGTGCTTGGCGAAGCGCTGATCTATCCGCCCCAGTGCATGCACCGTGTTACCCACACCGATCCCTCCCAGCCTTATGAGCGGTTCTATATTTATTTGTCCAGGGAATATCTGAGCGCAGTCAGCACGGAGGACTACAATTTCATTGAGAAGCTGGACAATCTGACGGCGGGCGGACGGTACTGCTTCCGCCCGGGCCAGCAGGCAGTGCTTGACCTTGTTCCCATGGCCGATGAAATCATTGAGGCGGCGATGGACACCTCTCCTGCTGGCGTCCTTGCCAACCGCTGCCGGATGACCATGTATCTCATCAGACTACTCAAGCTGCTGGAGGAGAGCATCACCCCGGAAGCAGACAGTGCATCCTCCCGGATGAACGACCTGATCCGCTACATCAACCAGAATGCCGCGCAGCCGCTTTCGCTGGATCATCTGGCGGAGGTGTTTGGCATCAGCAAGTACGTACTGCTGCACGAATTCAAGGATTACACCGGCATGTCCATCTATCAGTACATCCTGACCAGACGTATCATTCTGGCTCAGCAGCTGATTGAGCAGGGAGCAAAGCCCAATCAGGCCTGCGAGCAGAGCGGCTTTACGGATTATACGAGTTTCTACCGCGCCTTCAAGGCTCGCACAGGAAAGTCGCCGAATCAGTACAGCAAGTCGCAGCAGGAGTGAGCGCACAGTTTCGTGATGGGCATGCCGTGCAGGAGGTTGAATCATGAAACCGATCCGTACAGCCGTGATCGGCGTGGGCAATATGGGTTCTGCCCATGCCAGCTGCATCGCGCAGGGCCGCATCGACGGCCTGACGCTCAGTGTGCTGTGTGACCTTTCGCCCACCCGGCAGACCTTTTGCCGCGAGCACTTTCCTGATGTGCCCTGCTATGCCTCCGTACAGGAGCTGATCGCCGCTGCCGCTGCAGACGCGGTGATCGTCGCCGTACCGCATCCCGCACACAGCGATGTGGCGATGGAAGCGCTGCAGGCCGGTTTGCATGTCCTGGTGGAAAAACCCATCGACGTGGCGCTGTCCAGGGCGCAGGCGCTGTGCGACGCCGCTGACCGGAGCGGACGCACCTTCGCCGTCATGCTCAACCAGCGCACGAACCCGCTGTTCCGAAGGGCGCGGGAAATCGTGCAGGGCGGTGACCTGGGGGAACTCAAGCGGACGGTGTGGATCATTACGAACTGGTACCGCACGCAGCACTATTACGATTCCGGCGCATGGCGCGCCACATGGGCAGGCGAAGGCGGCGGCGTGCTGCTCAATCAGGCGCCGCACAACCTTGATTTGTGGCAGTGGATCTGCGGCATGCCCCAAAGCGTCAGCGCCTATTGCGACATTGCCCGTTATCACCGCATTGAGGTGGAGGACGACGCGACCATCTTCACCCGCTACGCCAACGGCGCAACGGGCGTGTTCATCACCTCCACCGGCGAATCCCCCGGTACGAACCGGCTGGAAATCTCGGGCGACCGGGGCAAGCTGGTGCTGGAAGGCGGCGTGCTCAAATGGTGGCGGCTGAAGGAGCCGGAGCGGGAATTCTGCTTCCAGTCGAAGGAGAACTTCGCCAGGATTCCCTTTGATTATGAGGAATACCGTCCCACCGAACCGGAAACGGCCCATGCAGGCATCCTTCAAAATTGGGCCAACAGCATCCTCCATGGCGAACCGCTGCTCTCTCCCGGGCGTGACGCGCTGAACGAGCTGGCGCTGTCCAACGCTGCGTACCTCTCCCAGTGGACGGGCAATGCCCCCGTCTCGCTGCCGATGGATACCGCTGCATTTGACCGGCTGCTGGAAGAGCACGCAAAGGCATCCGCCCTCAAGGCAGCACAGGAGCGAACAGGCGGCTCGGACAGCTACAGCCAGCGCTGGCAGGTCAACTGGTGAAGCGCTGATATCAACAGGAGGCACATATGATCGTCACCCCATGCAATCCCAATGCCCAGCAGGAGGCCCGTGCCCTGCTGGAATACCTTGCCAGCATCGAGGGCAAGGGTATCCTGACGGGCCAGCACACCCTGACCAGAGCGCAGGAGGAGCTGGCGCTGATCCTGCGGGAAACTGGCAAGCTGCCCGCCCTCTGCGGCTTTGAGCTGCTGGCGTATTCGCCCAACATCCATCTGGAGGATGCAAGCGAGCCCTGCGTGACCGAGGTGCTCAATAACCGCGGCACCCTTGACCTGGCCATGTCCTGGGCGCAGCGCGGCGGCCTGCTGACCTTCACCTGGCACTGGTTCTCGCCCCTGGGCGGACGCGACAAGGCCTTCTTCACCGAAAATACGGACTTCGACGCAGAAGCAGCCCTTGTGGAAGGAACACCGGAGCATACGGCCCTCCTTCACGACCTTGACCACATGGCGGCGCTTTTGGAGCCCTTCTGCGACGCGCATATTCCCATCCTGTGGCGGCCCTTCCATGAGGCGGAGGGTAAGTGGTTCTGGTGGGGCGCCAAGGGCATGGAAGCCGCACGCGAGCTGTACCGGCTGATGTTCCGCCGCTATACGCAGCACCATCATCTGGACAACCTGATCTGGGTGTGGAACAATCCCCGGCCTGAGGGCTATGTGGGCGATGACTACTGCGATATCATCTCCCGCGATCAGTATCCGCCAGCCCATGCCCACGGCGCATTCCGGGACAGATATGATGAGCTGCGGAACATCACATCCGCTGACAAGGGCGCTGCCATCGCAGAAACGGGCATCATCCCCGATGGCGACGCGCTCCAGCATGAGCACGCGCCGTGGCTGTGGTACATGACATGGAGCGGCGACTTCACCCTGACCGAGCAGCATAACAGCTTTGAAGCGCTGCGCAATCTGTATCACCATGCTTATGCGATCACGCTGGACAAGCTGCCCGCGCGGCCCATTGACCGCTGATGAGGAGGAAAACGACATGATCCGAGTTGCCATCGTCGGCACGGGCAGCATTGCCCATGCCCATGTGCAGGCCTACCTGAACTTTCCGGAGCGGTGCGAGATTGTCGCGCTGGTGGACATCGTGCCGGAAAAGGCACAGCGCATGAAGGAAAAGTACGGCCTGAACGCTGATGTGTATGACGACCACTTGAAGATCCTTGACCGCACGGATATCGACCTGGTCGATGTGTGCACGCCGCCCTATGTGCATGCGTCCATCAGCATCAACAGCCTGCGCGCGGACAAGAACGTCGTGTGCGAAAAGCCCATGGCCGCATCCCTTGAGGAGTGCGACGCGATGCTGCGCGCCCGGGACGAGAGCGGCAGGAAGCTCTCCATCATCGCGCAGAACCGTTTCCGCCAGCCCATTGCCGATCTGAAAGCGGTGCTGGATTCCGGCCTTGCAGGCCCGGTGCGCTCGGCGCAGGTGGATTCCTTCTGGTGGCGCGGCCACTGCTACTATGACCTGTGGTGGCGCGGCACGTGGGAAAAGGAGGGCGGCGGCTGCACGCTGAACCATGCCGTCCACCACATCGACATGCTTTGCTGGATGATGGGTCTGCCCGAAAAGGTGACGAGCATCCTGGCGAACGTCGCCCATGACAATGCGGAGGTGGAGGATCTCTCTGCGTCCATCCTGCAGTACCCCGGCGCACTGGCGCAGCTGACTGCCTCGGTGGTGCACCACGGCGAGGAGCAGCAGCTGGTTTTCCAGTGCGAGAAGGCGAAGATTGCCGCACCCTTTGCAGTGTACGCATCATCCTCCATGGGCAACGGCTTCCCCACGCGCAACGAGACGCTGGAGAAAGAGATTGCTGACTATGCCGCCGCGCTGCCCCGCATGAAGTGGCATGGACACGACGGGCAGATCGAAAACGTGCTGACCGCCATTGAGACAGATGCGCCCGTCGCCATCGCCGGCGAGGACGGCCGCCGCACGATCGAGCTGATCACCGCCATCTACAAGGCCGGAACGATCGGCCAGACCGTCACGCTGCCGCTGCAAAAGGACGATCCCTTCTATACCGTTGAGGGCATCATGAAGAGCGTGCCGCATTTCTACGAGAAAACCGTGTCTGCGGCTGAACTGTCCGGCGCCATCACGCTGGGCAGCAGCTACCAGAAGTGAGGAGGAGAAACAGATGAAAGTCAACGCATCCGACGGTATGAACTACGCGCCCGTGGGCAAGCCCCAGCCGGTGGTCAAGCCGGGCGAGTTCGTCTTTTCTGCCACGCACCTTGATCACGGTCACATCTACGGCATGACCAACGCGCTGCTGGAGGCAGGCGGCACGCTGAAGTACGTCTACGACCCCGATCCGGAGAAGGTGGCGCGCTTCATCAAGACCTATCCGCAGGCCCTCGCCGCCCGCAGCGAGGAGGAGGCCCTCGCCGACAAGGATACCCACATGATCTGCGGCGCGCACATCACCAGCGAGCGCGGCCCTCTGGGCCTTCGCGTGATGGACGCAGGCAAGGATTACTTCACCGACAAAGCACCCTTCACCACCATGGCGCAGCTGAATGCCGCAAAGAAAAAAGCAGCGGCAACAGGGCGCAAGTACATGGTCTACTACGGCGAGCGCATCCACTGCCAGGCGGCAACGCTGGCAGGCCAGATGATCGCAGCGGGCGAAATCGGCGAGGTCATCCATGTGGAGGGCTTCGGCCCGCACCGGCTGAATGCACCGAGCCGCCCGGCGTGGTTCTTTGAAAAGGAGAAGTACGGCGGTATCCTCTGCGACATCGGCAGCCATCAGATTGAGCAGTACCTGTACTTCGCAGGCGAAGAGGAGGCCCGGGTCACCTACAGCCGCATCGGCAACTACGCCAATCCGCAGTATCCCGAACTGGACGACTTCGGCGACTGCAATATCGTGGGGGCGAAGGGCACAACCAACTACTTCCGCGTGGACTGGTTCACGCCCGATGGTCTGCGCACCTGGGGCGATGGCCGCACGCTCATCATCGGCACGAAGGGCTACATCGAGCTGCGCAAGTACATCAACGTCGGTACCTCCATGGAGGGCGGCGACCATGTTTTCCTCGTCAACGGCCAGTCTGAACGCTACTTCAACGCTGACGGTGCAGGCTGCCCCTTCTTTGGCCAACTGATCCTCGACTCGCTGAACCGCACAGAAAACGCCATGACCCAGCACCATGCCTTCAAGGCGGCGGAGCTCTGCCTGCAGGCCCAGGAGAAGGCGGTTGTGATCCGATAAACACGGACAGGAGGAAGAAGCCATGCGAATCGGCGTAGATTACTACCCCGAGCACTGGGACAGAACGCTCTGGACGGCGGATGCAGACCTGATGCGTGAAACCGGCGTGAAGCTGGTGCGGCTGGCAGAGTTCGCCTGGTGCCGTCTGGAGCCCCGGGACGGCGCGTTCGACTTTGCCTGGTTGGACGAGGCTGTTGCGCTCTTTGCCGCGCGGGGTATCGATGTGGTACTGTGCACGCCCACCAGCTGCCCGCCCATGTGGCTCTACGAAAAGCACCCGGACATCGTGCATGTGGAGAAGGACGGCACACCCACCAACCTTGGCATCCGCAGCCATCGATGCGTGACAAACCCGACCTTCCTGCATTATGCTGACCGCATCACCATCGAAATGGCGAAGCATTATGCGGATAATCCTGCCGTTGTCGGCTGGCAGATCGACAATGAGTTGGAGGCGTACTTCTGCTACTGCGAGCACTGCATCGGCAAATACCGCGCATGGCTGCAAAAGAAATACGGCACGGTCGAAAACCTCAACCGTGCCTGGGGCAATGTGGTCTGGAGCGGCGAATACTCCTCCTGGACGCAGATCAGGCCGCCCTATGGCTCCCTGCCTCACGCGTGGCAGAACCCGGCGTACATGCTGGATTTCTACCGCTTCTGCTCGGAAAACGTCATCGATTTCAGCAACCGGCAGGCAGCGCAGCTCCGTACGCATTGCCCCGGCAGGCCTGTGACCACCAATGTGTGGTTCTGTGAGCACATGCCGGATTTCTACAATCAGTTTGCCGGTCTCGACTTCATATCCTATGACAATTATCCTGCCACCCGTCTGCCGGGTGATCCGGAGAGCTGCTATTCCCACGCTTTCCATCTGGACATGATGCGGGGCGTGAAGCGTCAGCCCTTCTGGATCATGGAGCAGCTCAGCGGCGGCAAGGGCTGCTGGGCTCCCATGGAGAAGCCTCCCCTGCCCGGCATGATCAAGGGATACGCCCTGCAGGCCTTTGCCCATGGCGCAGACACGGTGGTGCACTTCCGCTGGCGCACAGCGAACATCGGCGCGGAGATGCACTGGCACGGGCTGATCGACCACTCCAATGTACCGGGACGGCGCTTCGACGAGTTTGCCGATATGTGCAAAACCGCCGCTGAGCTGGAAAAGCTGCAAGGCGCGGAGATCAAGGCGGATGTAGCGATTCTCTTCTCCTTCGACAACGAATATGCCTTCAAAATTCAGCCCCAGACCGATGGCTACTACTATCTGGAGCAGTTGCAGCGCCTTCACCGGGCATTCGCCGGGCTGGGCCTGAATGTGGATATCATCGGCCAGCACGAAAAGCTGGACGGCTTCCGTATCGTGTGCTCGCCGGAGATGTATGTGACGGACGCAGGCGTGGCACAGCGGCTGCATGATTTTGCAGCGCAGGGAGGAACGGTCATTCTGACCACCCGCAGCGGCGTGAAAGACGAGCACAACAACGCCCTCATGGCACAGCTCCCCGGCACGTATCGGGATATGGCGGGCGTTCATGCGGTGGAGTACGCGCCCATCGGCTGGGAGCAGGTGCCCGTCGCATTCGATGACGGCACGGAGGTCCATGCCAAGCAGTGGTGTGACATTCTCGAAACCGACACGGCAGAAGTGCTGGCCCGCTACAACGGAGACTACTTCCGCGGCGCGCCCGCCATCACCCGCAACCTTTACGGCAGCGGCAGGGTGTACTACATTGGCACGGTGGGTACACAGCCCCTCTACGATCACATCACCCGCATGGCAGTGAAGGAAGCCGAACTCTCCTGCATCCCCGACCTGCCCCCGCGCGTGGAGCTGGTGACCCGCACCGCCAAGGGCGTCACTGCCCGGTTTATCTTCAACAATGACGATCAGCCGAAGTCCTTCATGCTGGACGGACAGCCCATCACCCTTGCCCCTTTTGAAATGAACGTTGTGATGGACTGAGCGCATCGAAGGGAGACGCTGTGCTTTTAAGGCAGCAAAGGAATTGAATCTCGCCAATATCCGCAAATGAAAGAGCCTGCACGGCGGAAAGTCAGGCAATCACTTACCCTGCATGCGACATTTCTCCTTGCAATTCCATCAGCCATCCATTATAATAGGGACGTATGTGTCCCCTCCCCAACACATGATAAAGGAGCATCGCTATGCCGACTGATATTGAGATTGCCCAGGCTGCCAAGCCGCAGCTGATTGCTAATATTGCCCGCGCCGCCGGAATCCCGGAAGAGGCGCTCTTTCCCTATGGCCGCTATGTGGCCAAGGTGGATCCCCTGCAAATCAGGGACGAGAAGAAGGCCAGGCTGATTCTGGTCACCGCCATCAACCCCACCCCCGCGGGCGAGGGCAAGACCACTGTGTCCGTCGGCCTGGCTGACGGCATGACCAAACTCGGCAAGAAGGCCATGCTGGCCCTGCGCGAACCCTCCCTGGGGCCCGTCTTCGGCATGAAGGGCGGCGCGACCGGCGGCGGCCATGCGCAGGTGCTGCCCATGGAACAGATCAATCTGCACTTCACCGGCGATCTGCACGCCATCACCGCTGCAAACAATCTGCTGGCTGCCATGGTGGATAACCACATCCAGCAGGGCAACAGGCTGGGCATTGATCCCCGTCAGGTCTCCTGGCGCCGCTGTCTGGATGTGAATGACCGTCAGCTGCGCTCCATCGTCAGCGGCATCGGCGGCAAGCCCAATGGCACGCCCCGCGAGGATGGCTTTGATATCACCGCCGCCAGCGAGGTGATGGCGGTCTTCTGCCTGGCGAAGGATTTCAATGACCTCAAGGCCCGTCTGGCCCGTCTGCAGGTGGCCCGTACCTACGCCGGTACGCCGGTGACCGCTGGCGACCTGAAGGCCGAGGGCGCGATGGCGGCCCTGCTGCGTGACGCCATCCAGCCCAACCTCGTCCAGACCATCGACGGCACGCCCGCCCTCATGCATGGCGGCCCCTTTGCCAACATCGCCCACGGCTGCAACTCCGTAATCGCCACCACTACTGCCATGAAGCTGGCGGACTACGTGGTGACCGAGGCAGGCTTTGGTGCTGATCTGGGCGCAGAAAAGTTCCTGGATATCAAGTGCCGCATGAGCGGTCTGTGGCCGGATGCGGTGGTCATTGTGGCCACGGTGCGCGCCCTGAAATCCCACGGCGGCGTTGCCAAGGCCGATCTGGGCAAGGAGAACGTCGAGGCCCTCAAGGCTGGCATGAGCAACCTGCTGGCCCACATCGACCACGTGCGCAACGTGTGGAAGCGTCCGGTCATCGTGGCGATGAACCGCTTTATCACCGACACCGAGGCCGAAATGGCTGCGCTGCGCCAGGCCTGTGAGGCTGCCGGTGCGCCCGTTGAAATGTGCGACGGCTGGGCCAGGGGCGGCGAAGGCGTGAAGGAGCTTGCAAAGCTCGTGTGCGATACTGTGGACAGCCAGCCCCAGGCCGAGCCCTCCTACACCTATGAGAGCGACCTCCCCCTGAAGGAGAAGATCAGGGCCATCGCCACCAGAATCTATGGCGCGAGCGATGTGGCCTTTGGCGGCAGCGTGCTCAAGCAGCTGGCTAATTTCGAAGCAGAGGGCTGGGGCAACGCACCCGTCTGCATCGCCAAGACCCAGTATTCCTTCTCCGATGATCCCAAGGCGCTGGGCGCGCCGCAGGGACACACGCTGCACATCCGTCAGGTGCGCCTGAATGCCGGCGCAGGCTTCATCGTGGCCTTCGCGGGCGATATCATCGCCATGCCCGGCCTGCCCAAGGTTCCGGCGGCAGAGGGCATCGACGTGACCGCAGACGGCGTGATCACCGGACTGTTCTGATCAATTTTTAGGCGCGGCTTCCCTGCTGGGAAGCCGCGCCTCTTTATTGCATTTTTCATGAAGCTTACCGTGGCTTTGCAGAAGCCCTCGACGGTATGCAGCACCGGCACACCTCCTGAACCCATTTCTCCGGCTGACACAACAGCAGCTCCTCGTGCAGCAGGTCATGGGTCACAATATCCGGGCTGGCGAAGTGCTGCTTGTAGCGTTGCAGATACATGTCTCCCATTTTTCTGGCATAAAAGCAATGCACCGTGGTGTCCTTCACACATATGGCGTCCCCCAGGGGCGTGACCAGATCGGAATAGAACTGACTGCGGATGCTCCGCTGCTTCACAAAGGTCATGGAGCGATCCGCAAGTCCCATCATGGCCAGCATCTTTTCCATGTAGGCCTTCTGCTCTGTGGGCTTTGCGTCCAGACGCTTGCGCATCCAGCCGGGAAGCCTGCCCTTTTGCATCACGCCATGAAGCACCCAGCCGATGAGCCAGGCCTTGAGGCGCGCGGACAGGCCGTCCTCCTGATCCAGATCGCTGCTGCCGAGGACAGCATGGCCGATGTGGATGTTTTGCCGCTCCACCAGCATGCCAACCAGCGAACCGCCCAGCGAGCATCCATAGGCGGCGTCGATATGCCCGCCGAAATTGCAGCTGACAAACTGCTCAATCTTCTCCACCTGCGCCGTGACGGTGGTAAAGAGGCTTTCCTCCTTTTCATCAAAGCCGTCGTAGGAGACGCAGACCACATGGAACTGCTCGTTCAGCAGGGGCAGCACATGCCCGAAGTTCTTCTTCCAATGGCAGCAGGTGCCGGGCAGGAGCAGCAACACCGGCGCTTCCCATTGGCCGGATTCGTAGAATTTCATATCCGCATTTCCTCCTCAAAACAGTCCGCCCAGCCATGCGCACAGCAGGCTCACCAGCGGGCACACCAGCAACGGCCACATCACCCAATGCTCCGGGATGGCCAGCTTCCGCATCCAATGGCGGCGGCTGTACAGTTCGTTTCCCTCCGTGCCGGGCAGTTCCAGACGGTGGCCCATCTTCTCCCGGAAATACCAGTCCAGCCCAAAGAAATCGCCCAGATTGACGAGCATCATCTGTACGTACGTTGTCCAGAACAGCGGCCAGAAGCCCTCAATGCCTGCTTCCTGCGCGCTGAGCACCATCCATGCGATCAGCACGGGATAGAGGATCAGCAGCATCGTCGCTTCAAAGCGTCGGTCGGCTTTGGTCATCTTCGGCGCGATGCGCTGGATGTCCCGGGGGTACATATCCGTAAAGGCGGCAGGGCGAATCAGCATGCACAGCCCTACCCCAAGATTGAACACGGCGCTGACCATCACGCCGTCCAGCAGAACGCGGAACCAGTTCATCTCGACGCACCTCCGCAGTTAGTTTATTCTAACTAAGAGTACGCCCGTTTTTGTCATTTGTCAAGGAATTACCGGAAAAAAACATCAGGAAAACACCAAAGGAGCTGCCTCCTTGATGAAGCAGCTCCTTCAATATCCCTTACAGCAGGTCGCGTCCCGCCAGCACACGGCCGCTGACAGCGCCCAGCCCCACGCTGAACAGCACGCCGCCCAGCAGACAGCCGATCACATTTACCAGCGTGGCGTTCAGCGGCGTGAGCATGGGGATCATCATGAAGAACAGCATGCTCATGCACAGGGAGCCCACCAGCGACAGCCACACCTTCTGCTTGGCAATGACGCTCCACAGCAGGTACACCGGCACGAATACCGCAACAATCAGCACCTTGGACAGCACGCACATCACAAGATTGCCCGCGTCAAAACCGACCATCTCAAAGGGCAGACCGGCAATCGCGCCGCCCAGCAAGGAGCCAACGAAGAAGGCGAGGATCATCAGCCCGCCGCCGACAGCGCAGACCAGCGTCTTGGAGATGATATAGTCCGCCTTTTTCGCCCGGACGGTGAACAGGTTCTTCGCATAACCAGAACGGAAATCGTCAGCCACAAACAGACATACCAGCACAGCAATGAAGAAGTACAGCAGGTTGATGTTGCACATGGCAGTCATGCTCATGCCCATGGCTGTAGCGTCTGCGCTGGCCGATGTACCGCTGACGGTGCCGATAATCTGCCATGTGTTGTCAAAGCCTTCGATAACGGTCTCCACGCCGGTCTGCGGGTTGACGGTGATAGAGCCGTCCATCATGGTGGTCATCACCAGGATCAGAATGGGCATCACCAGACACGCGCCCACCATGATGTAGATCAGCGGCATGGTGAACATCCGGCGGAAGTCCACTTGCAGCATGGTCATCAGCTTCTTACTGAAGCTTCTCTTTTCAAACTGCGCCATGTGATGTCCCCTCCTTCATCAGGTCGATGTAGTATTCCTCCAGGCCAATCTTGTCCGTCGAGATTTCGCTGACAAGGATGCCGTTTGCATACAGGTAGGTCACGATCTCCTCGGGCGAGGCGGCGTCGTACACACGGAGGACCTCGTCGGCTTCCTCCACGCGGCTGTACTTGCAGCTGAGCAGCGCCTTGGCACGGGAGGTCTCCTTTGTGCGCAGGGCAACGTAGGTGCGGCAGTCTGCGTCCAGCTCGGCGGCGGTCATCTCCCGGATCATCTTGCCGCCTCGCACAATACCGTAGTGGGTGGCGATCTTCTCCAGCTCGCCCAGCACATGGGAGGAAATGACCACCGTACACTCGCCAGAGCGGGTGATGTCGGTGAGAACCTCGCGCATGATGCGCATGCCGTCCGCATCAAGGCCGTTGATGGGTTCATCCAGCACCAGCAGCGTCGGATGGCCCAGCAGCGCCATAGCGATACCCACGCGCTGCTTCATGCCCAGGGAGCAGTTCTTGTACTTGTTGTTCGCCGCGCCCTCCATGCGTACCAGCTTCAGGGTCCTGACGATCTCCTGATCGGCATTCTTGAGGCCGAGGTTGGCGGCGTGGAGCTTCATGTTGTTCCACACGGTGTAGTTGGGGTAGCAGCCGGGGGCCTCGATCAGCACGCCGATCCTGGCGCGGATATCCGCGTCGGTGTGTTCCTTGCCGAACAGCTTGACACTGCCGCCCGTGGCGTGGAGCAGTCCGCAGATGATCTTCTCCGTGGTGGACTTGCCGCTACCGTTCTCGCCGATGAAGCCGTAGATCGCGCCCATGGGGACGGTCATGTCCAAACCGCAAAGCGCCTGCTTGGGGCCGAAGTTCTTCGTCAGCCCGCGAATTTCGATTGCATTCATGTCCGCCGCCTCCTTAATAAACGTCGCTCTTGCTGAGGATGAGCGTGCCCGCCAGCGTGTAGACCACCGTCCATGCCACAGACACCACGGCGCACACCACGACAGTCAGCAGACTGCTGGTCAGGCAGGCATACACGGAGGAGCCGTACAGGAAGATGTTCAGCACAGAGCTGTTGCCCAGGATCGCCGCCGCGCCGATGATCAGGATGCCCGTGCCGAAGAAGAACGACGAGGCAATAGAAATGCCGAAATACTTGCGGAAGATGATGTTCAGGAAGGTGTACAGGCTTGCCCAGCCAAGGCTCATGATGATCTTGCCCAACAGCGCGCACAGCAGGGAGCCGAAGTTCACCTCAAAGGAAATGCCCGTCAGCAAACCGGCAGCCACCGCGCCGATCAGGTAGGTGATGCACATGCAGGCCATGGCGAAGGCGCATGCCAGCGTCTTGGACAGCATATAGTCGATCTTCTTGGCGTGGGTGGTGAACAGCTGCTTGACGTAGCCGCTCTTGTAGTCGTGGCCGATGAAGATGGACACCATGATGCCGCCGAAGATGAAGGCCATGTTCATGTTGGCGTACTCGGCGATGTCAGAGACAACATAGAGGGGCTTCTGTGCGGCGATGATGTGCCACACGTTGGTGTACAGGGGCGCAGCAGCCACGCCGGTTTGCGGGTTTTCCATGCCCATGGTGCCCAGGATCATCGCGGGGATGATGGCGGCAATGGCAAGGAAAATGTAGTACATGGGCGTATGGAACAGGCGGTAGAAGTCTACGCCCAGCATGCCCTTCAGCCGCTGGGTGAAGCTCGGAGACTCAAATTTCAGTTGGCGAGTCATATCAGGCATCCTCCTTTCGGCTCATCAGCTCGATGTAGTACTCTTCCAGACCGATGCGGTTCTTTTTGATTTCGCTGACGGCATGCCCATTTTGCAGCAGGTGTTCCACGATGGTTTCAGCTTCCTCCACGTCGTACACGCGCAAGGTTTCGCCCTCCTCGCGGACGCTGCCGAACTTCGCCTTCAGCACAGCCTTCGCGGCTGCCATGTCCTTCGTTTTAAGCGACACGAAGGTGCGGGCACGGCCCTCCAGCTCCGCCGCAGAAAGCTCCATGATCATCCGACCCTGACGGATAATACCGTAGTGGGTAGCGATCTTCTCCAGCTCACCCAGCAGGTGGGAGGAAATCAGCACCGTACAGCCGTAATTTTGCGTAATGTCCACAAGGATTTCCCGCATGATGCGCATGCCGTCGGTGTCCAGGCCGTTGATGGGCTCGTCGAGGATCAGCAGCGCCGGGTCGCCCAGCAGGGCCATGGCAATACCGATGCGCTGCTTCATGCCGAGGCTGCAGGACTTGAACTTAATATTGGCGTTGTCCTCCATGCGCACGATCTTCAGCACCCGCTGGATTTCCTCGTCCGGGTTTTGCAGATTCAGGTTGATGGCCTGCATTTTCAGGTTCTGATACACGCTGGAGCCGGGGAAGCAGCCTGCGTTCTCGATCAGCGCACCTACCCGAACACGCACGCCGGGATCGGTATAGTCCCGGCCAAACAGGTGGATATCGCCGCCATCCGGCACCAGATGACCGCAGATCAGCTTCTCCGTGGTGGATTTGCCGGAGCCGTTCTCGCCGATAAAGCCATAGATCGCACCCACGGGAACGGTCATGTTCAGATGGTCAACGGCGTACATGCCGCGAAAGCTCTTGGACAGGTTTCTGATCTCAATCGCATTCATAAGAGGTCTCCTTTGCGCATTATTCCTTGGGCATTGTAAAGCATCGCGGTTTGCAAATTGATTCGGAAATGTTTGTGAAATGTTAATCATCCGCTCCATGCACATCAAAAAAGCGCCGGCTGCTTGTGACAGCGGCGCGGCCGATATGCAGGATTACTTGCGCTTCTTGGCGATGACCACACCGGCGATCACAACCACAACAGCGACCACAGCGACCATGGCAATGGTGGTAGTATTCATCCTTCGTGCCTCCCTTCTTTATGGTACTGTCAGGCATCGGCTGACAGATCAAGCATACAGGAAAGGTGTTTGCACGAGGTTTGAATTGTTTTGAGGAAATATATTCTTTTTGTTGGCAGAATGTTTGCAAAAAGCACCCGTGCCAGCAGATAGCCGGTACAGGTGCTTCCTGTTACTTTTTTTAGGGGGACTTGTGCCCTCACTTCATCAGCTCATCCGTCAGCCGCAGAACCTCCGGCGCGATGCGCTCGCGCTCCTTCTTCAGCACACGGTTGTACAGCGGATACGCAACGCCGACCACCACCATGCCGATCAGGCCGATCACGATACCCGGCACAAACCACATGCCGCCCCAGACCATGCAGCAGCACATGCCGATGCCCAGAATCAGCGCACCGATGATGCCCACCACAAGGGAGTACATGGTGGCCTTCTGCGTCACGGAGGCGTCCAGCCGCTGGAGCTGCTCCATCTTGTTTTCTTCCTTGGGGATATACTTGCTGCGGATCTCCTTGATCTTCGCCTGCTCCTTGGCGGAATAGGTGTACTGGAAGGTCTTGTTCTGATTGTTTTCCATCGCTCATAACCTCTTTTTTATCATGTTGCGCAGGTATCCTACCACGCGCCCTTTAGTAAATTGCTTGAATTATGTTTGAGATTTGTTAACCTTCAGCTTTTTGCAGGCATTGACGATCATATGCAGCGCAATGCCCTGCACGACGAGAATAACCACAATGCCGCTTGCGCCCAGAATGATTTGACGGAACATTTCGCTGCTCTCCTGCCCAAAGGCGGTCAGCATGGCGTTCTCCAGCGTCAGCATGGAGACCGTGGCGGACACCAGCGAGATGGCCTTCGCTGCGGAATAGGCCGGGCTGCCGTACTTTTTGTACCGGACAGCGTTGATGATCGCCAGCGTCAGCGCGGTAAAGGTGTAGGCTGCCATGGCAATGGTGGTGATCTCGTGGTGCAGGAAGGTGCGGATGCGGAAGACGAAGTACAGCGTAAAGACTGCCAGGGCGAGGTTCATCACCAGCAGCAGTATGCCGCAGAAGCGGTACTTGCGCCATTCGATGATGGTATTCTCACCGGGGGTGTGCTGACGGGTGTGGCGCACCAGCGTCAGCCGCATCAACGCCAGCAGCAGGTAGTAGCCCGCCATGGCATAGAACCACGCCGAGCGGTGCCACAGCCCCAGGCAAAGCTGGAATACCGCATACACCGCATTGAAGCCAAAGGAGCCGTACAGGGAAATGTTGATGCGCAGCTGCACATCGTTCTTATACAGCAGATAGTACCGGTTTTCCTGCCGGAAGCGCTGAACCCAGCGGATGATATCCGGTATGCGCAGGCACACCAGCACCAAAGTGTAAAAGGACAGCACATATGTCACAATGCTGAGGGGATCGGCCTCATCCAGAGCAACGAAGCTGTACGCCAGCAGCACGATGGCAACCACGCTCAGCAGGATGAGAAGCGCGGGATGGGGGAAAAGCATCCTTTTCCCAATTTCCTTCCAGTCCATTATGCTCTCCTGATCTTCACCGTGAAGGTCGTGCCCTTGCCCAGCTCGCTCTCCACGCTGATCTCTCCATGAACGATATCCACCACCCGCTTCACCAGCGCAAGGCCGAGGCCGTTGCCTCGTGTGGCGTGGGATGTATCGCCCTGATAGAACTTCTCGAAGATGTGCGCGCCAGTCTCCGCCGACATGCCGCAGCCTGTATCCCGCACCTGCACGATGGCATGGCGCTCCGTGGCCGTCAGAGAGAGACTGACCGTGCCTCCGGAGGGAGTGAATTTGAAGGCGTTGGACAGCAGATTGTTCCACACAAGGCTCAACAGCTCCCGGTCTGCACGGATGGTCACATCCTC